>NZ_SDKK01000007.1:0-90054 GCF_008107625.1 Zoogloea oleivorans | reverse complement strand
GGGGCGACTTCAGTCGCCCATGAACGCACGCAGAGTGTCATGCCGTCACCTCGTCGCGCAGCCCGGCAATCACCGCGTCGAAACGCGCGCAGCTCATCCGCCCGAGGATTTCGTCACCGACCCGGATGGCCGGCGAGCAGGCACAGTTGCCCAGGCAATACACCGGCTCCAGCGTCACCGCGCCGTCAGCCGTGGTGCCGTGCCAGTCGATGCCCAGTTGCTGCTTGGCGTGGGCTTCCAGCAACTCGCCACCCTTGGCCTGACAGGATTCGGCGCGGCATACCTGCACTACCGTGCGTCCGGTGGGGGCGGTGTGGAAGTGGTGATAGAAGCTGATGACGCCATGCACTTCGGCGCGGCTCAGGTTGAGCGCGCCGGCGATCACCGGCACGGCCTCGGCCGGCACCCAGCCGAGGGCATCCTGGATGGCATGGAGGATCGGCAGCAGGGCGCCGGGCAGGGACTGGTGCGCCTCCACCGCCTGCCGGATCGCAGCGTGCTGCGCGTCGCTCAGGGGAGGGGCTGTGACGGTGGCCTGGGGCATGGCATTCCTCGATTGCGGTTGCGGACGGTTCCGCAGCAGGGTCGTCGAGGATGGTATGCCCCCGCTGCCAGCACGGGAATCGGGAAATATCGAAGGGGTGTTCGGCTGGAGCGAACGCGGAATGCTGGATTGAAAAGCTGGATGGCATTTTCAAAGGGCAGGGTGCCGCGTACCATCCGCAGCCTGAATCGATAACCGGGTAAATGGCGCAATGAGCCGAAGGCGTGGCAGACAGGAAGAGGGGTTGATTGTCCTGGCCCTTAAGTCGGACTGGAAATTTGCGGCGCTGCTGGCGCTGGGCTGTTTTGTGGGCGGCGTGGTGGTGTTTCCGCGTTTCATGGCCGGCAATATGTTTCTGGCGGCGCTTGTGCCCATGGCGCGTGGCATGGGCTGGATAGGTGCGTTTGCCTTTGCGGCGATTGCCGTTCTGCGCTGGATCCAGAAGTCTGCGGTGATGCCGGTGGCGCAGGTTATCCCGCTGCGTCCGCAGGCATGGTCGCTCGATGTGCTGGCGCGCATCGAATGGCGGCGTTATGAAGACCTGTGCTGCGCGTTTTATCGGGAGATGGGGGTTCGCGCCGAGACCACGCACCTGGGCGCCGATGGCGGGGTCGATGTCCATTTGTTCCAGGACGAGACGCAGCCTGCCCGGGCCACGGACATCGTGCAGTGCAAGGCCTGGAACAAGCCCGTGGGCGTTCGGGAGATCCGCGAAATGCGCGGCGTCATGGCTCACGAAAAAGTGGAGAGTGGCTATTTCATGGCACCCATGGGCTTTACCGATGAGGCCCGCGCCTTCGCCCGGGAAAACCAGATCACTTTGCTGGATGGCCCGCTTTTTCTGGCAATGATCGAGCAATTGCCGGCCGCTACCGGGCAGCGTCTGCTGGCCTTTGCCACCGAAGGCGACTGGACCACGCCAAGCTGCCCGAGCTGCGGAGAGAAAATGGTGTCCCGCAAAAAGAAGAGCAATAACAGCGCCTTCTGGGGATGCCCGGCTTATCCCCGCTGTCGGGGCATGTTGCCGATGCGGGCTGACGTGGTTCCCTGAGGCTGCCGTTCAGTGCGGGCGGATCACCGCCAGGGGGCGCTGGCGGCGACGAGCGCGTCGATCTGCTGGCCGATGTCGACGAGGCGTGCATCCAGCTCGGGGCTTTCCTTGTCGATGGCTTCTTCCAGCTCCCTGGCCGCGGTCATCAGGTCCAGTGCACACAGGAAGCCGGCATTGCTGGCCAGGGTATGCATGCGTCGGGCGGCGCTTTCCTGATCGCCCTGGGCCAGGTCGCGGCGGGTCAGGGCTGCGGCGTCGGCGTTGTCGGTGACGAACAGTTCCAGCAGACCGATGAACATGGCCCGGTCACGGCCGAGCCGTTGGGCTGCCCGCTCCCGGTCGATGCCGGCGATGTCGGGGAAGGCTTCGTCATCGATCGGGGCTGGGGGGGGCTGTTCGATCGGGGCCGGTTGGGCGGTGGCCAGCGCCTGGGCCTTGTCGGCGTCGAAGCGGGGCCTGACCCAGTGGGCCAGCAGCACGGCCATCTGCTCCAGGTCCATCGGCTTGGCCAGCACGTCGTTGGCACCGGCAGCCCGTGCCGCAGCTTGTTGCTCGTCGCGCACGCCGGCGGTGAAGGCGATGATCGGCAGGTCGATCAGGCCCAGTTCCCCACGAATCAGCCGGCTGGCGGCGAGGCCGTCCATGACCGGCATCTGCACGTCCATCAGTACCGCATCGAAGCGCTCGGGGCGCGTCTTCAGGAGCTGCACGGCCTGCTGGCCGTCGGCGGCCAGGGTGGCTGTCGCGCCTTCCAGCTTGAGGGCCCGTTCCACCAGATCCCGGTTCATGGCGCTGTCGTCCACCACCAGCAGGTGCGCACCCACCAGGCGCGGCCCGGACGGCGCCGGTGCCGGCTTGGTGGCCGATTCCTGCATTTCGCTTTCGCTGCCGCGCATGAAAGGTAGTTCGAACCAGAAGGTGCTGCCCTGGCCGACTTCGCTCTCGGCGCCGATTTCCCCGCCCATCAGTTCCACCAGACGCTTGCAGATGGACAAGCCGAGGCCCGTACCACCGAAGCGGCGGCCAATGCCTGCATCGGCCTGGGAGAAGGGCATGAACAGTCGGCTCAGGGCTTCGGAGGTGATGCCGATGCCGCTATCGCGTACCGCGAAGCGCAGCCGTACGCTTGTTTCAGTGGCGTCATGTGCTTCGACATGAACGGAAACGCTGCCTGCCTCGGTGAACTTGATGGCGTTGCCGGTCAGGTTGAACAGCACTTGCTCCAGGCGCAGCCCGTCGCCGAGCAGCGGCCCGAGGGGCACAGGCGGAGCCTCCAGGCGCAGTGCCAGCCCCTTGGTGCGGGCGACCTGGCCCATCAGGCTGTCCAGGTTGGCGAGCAGGGCGGCCAGGTCGAAGGGACGCGATTCGATGCGCAACTGGCCGGCTTCTATTTTCGACAGGTCGAGGACGTCGTTGAGAATGGCCAGCAGGGACTGGCCGGCGCTGCGGATGCGTTCGACCATGTCGCGCTGGTTGCCGGCAAGCGGTTCGCGTTCCAGCACCTGGGCGAGGCCGAGCACCGCATTCATGGGGGTGCGAATCTCGTGGCTCATGTGGGCGAGGAATTCGCTCTTGGCGGCATTGGCGGCTTCGGCGGCGTCATAGACCTGCCGCAGCTCGCGCTCGTAGCGCTTGCGCTCGCTGATGTCGCGAATCACGCCGACGATTTCCACGAAGGTGCCATCGGTGCCCAGCAGCGGGCTGGCCGTGACGTCGGTCCACACGGTGGTGCCGTCCTTGCAGCGTTGTTCGAGTTCGCCCCGGAAGTGCTCCGGTGGACGTCCGGCAGCCAGATTGGCATGCAGGCGGCCGAAATAGGCCCGCACAATGAGGAGGGAGGCCGGCGTGAGCGCCTCTTCCATGGATTGGCCCATGACTTCATCGATGGTGAAGCCGCGCAGCCGTTCGACAGATGGACTGACGTAGGAGTAGCGGCCTTCCAGATCCATCGTCAGGATGACGTCGATGGCGTTGTCGGCAAGCAGACGGTGCCTCTCCTCGCTGATCCGCAGCCTTTCTTCCATCTGGCGACGGGCGGTGATGTCTTCGACGATGGCCAGGTAGCGGGGCGACTCTTCGCTGTCGACCTGCACCGGTGCGCAGGTCACGCTGGCCCAGACGATTGAGCCGTTCGGGTGCAGGTAGCGCTTGTTCAGGCGGTAGCCGGCAATTTTCCCGCTTTCCAGTTGTGCGAGCTGATCGAGGCCTTCACGAATGTCGTCCGGATGGGTGATGCGGGCTGGATCGAGTCCCGCCAGCTCTTCAGGGCTGCGGCCGACGATTTCAGCGTAGCGCGGATTGGCCTCGGTGATGTGCCCGCTATGCGAGTCGAGCAGGGCTACGCCCAGTGGGGCCTGCTCGAAGATGACCCGAAAGCGCGCCTCGGCCGCCCGCTGGGCCTGGAGTGCCGCCAGTTCCTGGTGTTGCCGGCTGCGCCGCCAGAGCTGGTAGCCGGCGGAGTAAACCAGCAGGAGACCGAGGCCCATGACCAGTGTTGTTGCCCAGGTCATGGTCCGGATGCCGGCGTAGGCCTCGAACTCATCGATCTCAGCGATCATCAGCCAGGGCGTGCCGCTCACGGCAGCGGCATAGGCCAGCACGGGAACGCCACGATAATCGCGACCTCCGGCCAGGATGCCTTGTTCTCCCTGTGCTGCGCGGGCAGCGGGCAGGTCGGGTACGGTGAGGGAACGGGTATGGGAGAGGGGTGGGTCCTGACGGTGGCGCAAGGGGGTTAGAAAGCGCACCCCTTGGCCGTCACGGCGGACCAGGTAGGTTTCGGCGGTTCGGGTGGGCACCGGCCAGGACTCGACCAGCGGATACAGGGTCTGGTCCGCTTTCCAGGTCAGGTAAGCCACGCCCAGCGGTATGGATCCGACGCCACCGATCGGTGCCAGCACGCCGTAGACCACCTGTCCCCGGGCATTGCGGTGCAGGTCGACGAGTTCGATACGCGGTTGGCGCAGGATGTCCCGGATCAGGGCGCCGTGATCCCGGATGTCGGCTTCACCGACAACCACCGCCGGATTCCCCTCTGCATCGATTACCGCCAACCCGCCCCAGCCACGTACCCGCGCCACTTCCTCGAGGATGGACTGAATCCGTTTCAGCGTCGCGCTGTTCTTCCGTCCGCCATCCAGCCATTGGCTGAAGAGCATTTCGAGCTGCGAGTGCGTGGAGAAATACAGTTGGGCATCGATTCGCGTTTCGGTGAGCGCGCCCTCTATTTGCTGGCGTTTCTGTTCGGCGATCACTGCCAGCGTGCGCTGGGTTTCGCGGCGTATTTCCTCGCTCAGGTAGCGATAGCCGACGATGCCGATCACGCCGATCAGCAGTGAGATGGCGAGGAGCGGCAGCACGAAGCGCAGCCACTGCGCGCGGGTGCTGCCAGCAGGTTTGGCGGCGGAATTGGGGACGATGGCGGTTGTCATGAAGGCAAACCCGTGTCAGCGACGGACCGGGTTATTTCGCTACACAAACTGATGCACCGAATCTGAAGAGAGAAAACAGGACTAGGCAGGGCGAGGGTGTTGCGCGTGTTGCCGCAGATAAAAATCACGGCATAAATTGTGCACCAAAGCGGTGCGTGCGTCCAAGGTTTTGGTGTGTTTGGCTGATTTGGCGATTTATGTGGAAAGCCTTGTCTCAGGTCACGCGGGTGCTGTCCTGCATGCCCAGATTGAGTGCCCGGGCTTCCCCCATCAGGGCTTCGACCATTGGCGAGCGGGGTTGACGATTGAGTACCAGCAGGCCGGTGGCCCATTCGACAAGGGGGTCGCGCAGCTCGAAAACCCGCGTTCCGGTGGGAATGCCAATCAGGTCGAGCACCGCCCGCGGGACGATGCTCGACCAGTGGCCGGCACTTACGTGGGCCAGGATGCTGACGATGGAGTCGGTCTCCAGGGTCGGGCGTGGTTGCTCACCGAGGCTGGCGAAGACGCTGTCGATGGTCTGCCGGTTGTGCATGTTGGCGGTCAGCAGGCACAGGGGAATTCTGGCGGCCTCGTGCCAGGTCACGCAGTCACGCCCTTCGAAGGGGCCGTCCCGGGGGGTGAGAAGCACGTGGTTCTCGCACCACAGGGGTACGGCGGCCAGGTCGTTGGCGGTTGATTCCAGATAGGCGATACCGCCATCCAGCTCGAAACTGCGCAAGCCACCGAGTATTTGCTGGGTGCTCATCGACAGCACCTCGATATCGACCAGCGGATGCCGGCGGGCGAAGGCCGCGGTCAGTGTGGCGACCGCGGTGAGTCCGGTGGGGATGACGCCGAGGCGCAGGCGCCCGCACAGCCCATCCTGCATCTGGGCCAGTTCCTGGCGCAGGTCTTCGGCCCGGGCGGCGAGCTGACGCGCGCATTCCAGGACCCGCTCACCTTCCGGGGTGAGGCCCGAAAACTGTTGTCCACGCTCGACAACCGTCACACCCAGCTCGGATTCGATGTCGCGGATTGCCGCCGACAGGGTCGAGGCCGACACATGGCAGGCTTCCGCCGCTCGCCCGAAGTGCTTCTCGCGGGCGAGGGCGATGAGGTAGAGGTATTTGCGGGCGATCATGGGCGGGGAAATGAAAAATATTGGATGTAGGGCGTGAGTGCACCACTAAGCGGGGGCGGGGGCAAGGAGAGATTGGTGCAGATGGTGTGGACAGACTTTCACGAGGCTGCCGGGTAGAATCCACAATGAACAGAAAAGCGAAAGAAGACGGATCATGACGCGACAGGTTTTTCTCGGTTTTTTTCTGGCTTTCTTCTTTGGCATATCCAGCGCGGCGCCATCTGCAACCGTCGAACAGAATCCTTCGGCATTTCGGGTCGGAATAGCGCCACATACCAGCGCCCGCATCATCCTGCAGATGTACCAGCCGCTTCGTGCCCATCTCGAGAAGGCGCTCGGGCGGCCCGTCATGATCCTTACTGCCAGTGACTTCAGCGATTTCGCCACGCGTGGCTTGCGCCAGGAGTTCGATCTGGCGGTTACCACGGGCCATCAGGCGCGGCTGTTCGAGACAGATGCGGGCTACATGCCGATGCTGACCTACAAGGCCGATTTCAAGGCCGTCATTCTGGCCGGCATGACGAGCCCCTACCGCGACCCCAAGGATCTGGCCAACAGCACGGTTATTGGCCAGTCCCCTTCTTCACTGGTCACCATCTGGGGCCAGCAATGGCTGCATCGCAACAATATTCCCAACGTGCAGGTGCGTTATGCCAGTGCTTCCGACAGCGTGGCGCAACTGGTGCTGAATGGCGAGGGCAGCGCCGGCATGATGTCGCTGGCCAATTACCAGAGCCTGAAGCCCGAGGTTCGTGCCCGCTTGCGCATCCTCGATGAAAGCCCCCGAATGGCCGGGCGGGTGTATATGCTCAACAAGCGCAATGCGCTGCTCAGGGAGAAACTGAACAAGGCATTGTGGAGTTTTGCGGAAACGCCGGAAGCCCTTGAGTATTTTTCAAAATACAGCCTGGAAGGCTATCGCAGGCTGGAGCCGCGCGAGCTGTTCGAAATGGAGCCTTACGCCAACGAGGTTCGGCAGGCCCTGAAAAAAGAAAAATGAGCGTGTGGTTTCGATGACAAAAAGTCCCATGCTTACCCTGCGGGGTAAATTGCTGTTGATGGCACTGCTGGTTGAGGCATTGATGTTGTTCCTTCTCGTCAGCAACAGCATCAGGTTGCTTCGAGACAACATGGGGGAGCAGGCCAGGCGCAACGCCGAACAGATCGTTCCCGTTCTGCAGGCGGCCCTTGTGGCGCCGCTTGCGCAATCCGACTATGCAACGGTCCAGGCCGTGCTTGACGAAAGCCATGCGACGAAAACCATCGATTACCTCGCGGTGCTCGATGCCGAAGGCCGCATCGTTGCCAGTGCGGGGCTTGCCGACGACAAGAAAATACCGAATCCCGATCCGTCCTTTGCCCTCGATTCGGATGAAGATCCACCTCGTTACGATGTCGCCCAGCCGATAGCGCTGGCGCATCAGCGTCTGGGGACCCTGCATTTCGGCCTCAATCTCAAGCCGATCATCGACGCGCGAAACAGTCTGATGACGCAGGGAATGCTGATTGCTGCCGGCGAGCTGGTATTGTCCTTTTGCCTGTTGACCCTGCTCGGCCTGTTGATTACACGTCAATTGTCCATCCTGGCCAAAGCCAGTATTGATGTCGCCGAGGGCAATCTGACGCCCGACCCCGTACCCGAAGGCGCAGACGATATCGGTCGCCTCGGTGCGGCTTTCAATGCCATGTCCAAGGCCGTCAGCGAGCGCATCAGCCAACTCACCACCGCGCGTGAAGCCGCGGAGTCGGCCAGTCATGTGAAAAGCCAGTTTCTGGCGACCATGTCCCACGAAATCAGGACGCCGATGAACGGCATTCTCGGCATGTCGCAATTGCTGCTGATGTCCGATCTGAATGAGGAGGAGCGCAAGGATTACGCCCGCATCATTCTCAATTCCGGCGAGTCCCTGCTGTCGCTGCTCAACGATATTCTCGATTTGTCCAAGGTTGAGGCGGGCAAGGTCGAACTGCATCGCCAGGCCTTCGATCCGCGGCAATTGATCGAGGAAAACAGCGCGCTTTTCCGTGAGCCACTGGCAGCAAAAGGCCTGAGCTGCTCGACAATCTGGCATGGCCCTGCGGGTTCGTCGTATGACGGCGATTCGATCCGGATAAGGCAGATGCTGTCCAATCTGATCAGCAACGCCATAAAGTTCACCCCGCAAGGCTTCGTTCGGGTTGAGTGCGCAGAAATCCTGAGCGGCGATCAGGGCGCGGTACTGGAGTTCTCCGTGACCGACAGTGGCATCGGGATTGCAGCCGACAAGCTGGATCTTCTCTTCAAGCCTTTTTCACAGGTCGATGGATCGATTACCCGGGGGTATGGAGGAACCGGTCTTGGACTTTCCATCGTCCACAAGCTTGCCTTGCTGATGGAGGGTGAGGCGGGTGTCGAAAGCGAGGAGGGGAAAGGCACGCGAGTCTGGTTTCGCATTCGGGTTGGACGGATTCCCGTGGAGCGCGACAGACGTCAGTTCGATCGTGCCAGGCTGGCTCCGTCGCCGGAGGGCGTGAGAACGCATGCCCTGTCCGGCGGCAGCATTCTTGTGGTGGATGACAATTCAACCAATCGCAGGGTTGTAGAGGCTCTGCTGAAAAACCTGGGGTTTTCTTTTGCCAGCGTTTCGAATGGTCTCGAAGCCGTGACGTTGATCACCGAGGATGGCATGACGCCGGAGGTGGTGTTGATGGATTGCCGCATGCCGGTGATGGACGGTTATGCTGCGACCGAGAAAATAAGATTGTGGGAGCAGGACAACAACAAGCCGCGACTCCCCATCATTGCCTTGACCGCCGGCGCATTTCAGGAAGACCGCGAGCACTGTGAGCGTGTCGGCATGGATGACTATATTACCAAGCCGATCAATTTCGGGGACCTGAAGGCCGTACTCGAAAAGTGGATCGTGCGTGCAGAGAACTAGCCGAGCGGAATCTCGATGTGAAAGAGCACGCCCTTGCCGGGCCTGCTCTCGCAGCGAATCAGGCCGCCCATGCGGTGGGTGACGAGATTGTAAACAAGGTGCATCCCGAGCCCCATGCCCTGCTGAAGATCCGTTGTGAAAAATGGATCAAAGATGCGGGACAGCACCTCGGGTGCAATACCCGCACCATCATCGCGATAATCGACGCGCAGCAGGTTTTTCTCATCGCGCGAGATCTGCATGTTGATCGTTCCCCGCTCCTGATTTTTAAACCCGTGCCGGAGGGAGTTGTTAATCAGGTTGGTGAAGATGCTGACCCAGTCGCCCGGGGTGCTGTCGATTTCCAGCTCCGGATCACAGTCAATATGCACCGCCACCTGCTGGGCGGGCAGTCGATCGCCCAGGCTGCGGATGACCTCTTCGGTGCATGCCCGCAGCCTGAAGGAGCGGGTATCGAGGGGTTTGCCTTCCACCGCGACCTGACGGAAAGTGTCGATCAGATGCGCGATGCGCTCCAGATCCTGGCGTATCAGGGCGGTGCTTGTTTCGGCCGTATCCAGATAATGCGCCAGATCGGTTTGCGTCATGCTGTGCGCGGAGAAGCGCTCGGCGAGTTGCCGGGACTGTTCTTGCAAGGTGCTGGTCGCCGTCAGCCCCACACCAAGCGGCGTGTTGATTTCGTGTGCCACGCCGGCCACCAGAATGCTGAGCGAGGCCATTTTTTCGGCTTCCATCAGGCGCCGACGGTTGCGGGCATTGGCAATGGCGAGCCCGCAGATGCCCGTCACAGCCAGCGCCATGTTGAGGTAACGCTGGCGATAGGCAGGGAAAGCCAGGTGGTCCACGACGATCAGGCCCAGCCTCTCTTCTCCGTGGCTGATGCGCAACAGAAAGCCATTGCCGTCCGGCGTCCAGGCATATTCACCGGACAGTGCGTGCAAGGCGTCCAGCATGGGGGCGGGAATGCTGCTGCAGGGAACCTGGATATCATTTTCGATACGCAGGTAGTGCAGCGCAGCCGGCGCAAAGAGCATCTGAAACAATTCTTCGATGGTGTTGATGGTGTCTGACTCGGTTTGTGTCTTGGCCAGACGGGTCAGCAGATCCATGGCCGCGACATAGTCGGCCAGTTCGGCGATGTGGCGGCGATTTTGTTGGCAGCTATTGCGCTGAACCTGTTCCAGCCGCCAGTCCAGCACAATACGGCTCAGCAGAAGGCGCAGGTAGTCCAGTCCGACAGCAATCCGCCGCGTGGGCAGATTCAATTCCTTCTGAAGACTGGCAAGATGCGTTGTGGTTTGTGGATCAAGCCCGGTGTCGAGCAGTACCAACTCCCTGGCGAAATCATTAAAAAACTCGCCGGCCTGGGCGGGTTCGAAGCCCAGTGCCCTGAGTTGTGCCGGCCAGTCGGCCAGCCAGGTCGAAGTAATCAGATAGGCACCAGAAGAGATTGCCTCATCGACCAGCGTGCGCCCCGCCACCAGATGAAAGCATTGCTCCTGACGTTCGATGCGTACGGGCGGAAAGCCGGCGGGTGGTGCCCCGAGCGTGTTCAGGCAGGCCCGGCCAAGAAGGACGACCTGGCTGCAATTGTCTGGCAACAGGCTGCGCAATTCGTCCCAGCTTATCGGGGGGCGGCCGCAACGTGCCGGAAAGCCACACGCCACCACGTCGTGCCAGCCTTCCGCAGCAATGGCAGCATTCACTTCGGCCTGGAAGTTGTGACAGCTCAGAATGCAGAGCGTTGTTGTAACAGCCATGGGGTCCGACCGCGATCAGTCGTTTTCCTTTAGCCAGTCATCAACCCAGTCGAGCGGGTAATTGCCCCAGCGCTCAACGGCATCCCCAATTGCCAGCAATACTTCATCGGGCACCAGCCAGGGAATCTCGCCATGATTATCGCCGAGCAGGAAACCGCCACCGCGACCGGCCTTGGCAATCGCACGTCTGACTTCGAATTCGGCATGGGCTGTTGTCCAGCGCCGCATTTCTATTCCATTCAGATTTCCCAGCAGGCTGACACGCCTGTTGGCCGCAGCCTTGAGCGCGGCCAGATCCTCCAGTGCGCTGACCCCGATGATAGCCGTGCCGGTATCGGCAATCTCGCCGATGATCGGCAAGGCCCGACCTGACGCCATGTGAGTGGCCGTTGGCCCCTTGATGCGTGACAGGGCCTGCCTGGCGACGGTCTGTCCGGTCTTGAGATAGAGCTCGCGCGGGATGTTGGTGGTGGAGGACACGGGGTCGAAATAGCAGATCGCCGTTGCCCCCGCAGCCAGTTGCGCGTTGGCCCAATTGACGGAGAACGTGATGTTGGCCTGCATCAGGCGCTCGAAGCGCTCGGGTTGTTCGTAGATCAGTTCGAGGTAATTGTCGAAGCCCATTTGCATGACGGGCAGGGAGAAGGGAGAAATGGCGACGCCGATAATTGGCACGCTGTCGCCCACTCTTTCCTTCAGGCCCCGAATGGTGTCGAGCACACGCTGCAAGCCGGGCGCGGTTTCAATGGCGGGCGGGATCAAGGTGTCGATCTGCTCGGCACGGGTAATGATCGGCGAACCGCACAGAGGCGGGCCGTCGGGCATGAAAATCGTATGGCCTCCCCAGGCTTCCATTTCAATGGCCGCATAGTAAAAACCATACAGGCAGTCGGCGCGATATTTTTTCAGAAGACGCATCTGGCCTTCGATGACGTTCCCGGCACGCGAATAATATTCTTCGATCGACAGGCCGACTTCCTTCGCACCGTGCTCGGTCGTGAGCAAAAACAGCGGGACGCGATCAGGCTCCTGTTGCCCCAGTGCGGTCAGCGTGCGCTGCATGGCGTTCATTGCATCTCTCGCATCCAGCGTTCAACGATGGTGACGGCTTCGGCTGCATTGCGGCCCATGGCATCGGCACCAACCTCGCTCCACAGTTTGTCATCGAAGAGAAACGGTGCCCCGCCGACGACAACCTTGACGGGCAACCCGGCGGCCTTCAGACGGGCACAGACCTGGCCCACTTTCAGCGCAGAAGGCAGCATCAGTACGGAAATCAGCAGCACCCGGATGTTGCCGGCCAGCACGCGTTCGACCAGCTCGTCCACATCCATACGTCCGTAATCGAACAGTTCAAAGCCGCTGGCCCGCATCTGTGAATAGACAATGCGCTTGCCAAGCATGTGGTAGTCGCTGAGAACGACGATGGCCGAACGGGGCTGATGCTTGCGGTCTGGATCGCTCGGCGGAAGCACTTGCTCGACCAGTTCTTCACAGATCCGGCCGCTCATGTAAACCTGGGACAGGGCGATATCGCCTTGTTCCCAGGCCAAACCGATCTGCTCAAGCGCCGGCACAACGATCTGATCGACCACCAGAATGGGCGTCAGGTGCGCCAATGCCTGATTGACGACGCTTTCTGCACCGAGACGATCCAGTGTTTCCAGTGCTGCCCGGAAAGAGACTATCCATTCGTTCATGATGTTCCTTTCCTGCCGCCTCGGCTCACAGGCTTGCCGCCGGTTGCTGGATCGGCAAGCAGACACGGAATGTGGAGCCCTTGCCGACTTGGCTATCCACCCGGATGCGGCCGTGGTGCTTTTCCACGATGCCGTAGGACAGGGATAGCCCCAGCCCGGTCCCCTTGCCGATCGGCTTGGTGGTAAAGAAAGGGTCAAAGATGTGGAGCATGTTCTCGGGCGAGATTCCCTCGCCGGTATCGGCAATTTCCACCCAGACCTCATCACCGGCGTGCCCTGTGCGTATGGTCAGAACGCCATGCTCCTTGATGGCATGGGCGGCATTGACCAGCAGGTTCATGAACACCTGATTGAGATGCGAAAGCACGCATTCGATCTGCGGCAACTCGCCATATTCCTTGTGTACATCGCATTTGTACTTCAGCTCGTTCCAGACCACGCTGAGCGTGCTTTCGATGCCCTTGTGAAGGTCCTCGCATCTCCAGGTTTCTGTTGTTTCGATACGCGAGAAGTCTTTCAGGGATTGAATGATCTTTTTGACCCGATCTAGCCCGTCCTGTGACTCGGTCAGCAGCGACAGCACATCCTCTTTTAGATAATCCAGTTCCACAGAAGCCTTGAGGGCGTCGGCCGCCGCAAAGCGCTCGGGCGAATCCTTCCCGGTGTCGGCTTGTGCAGTTTCGTAGGCTTGAATGAGCGCCAGCAATTCGCCGACATATTCTTTGAGCGTGCCGAGATTGGAACTGACGAAGCCGACGGGATTATTGATTTCATGCGCCACTCCCGCGGCCAGCAGGCCAATGGATGCCAGCTTTTCGGACTGCAGGAGCTGATTCTGGGCGTCTTTCAGCTGCTTGTTCAGTACGGTGAGATCGTGCATCTGGGCGTCGGCCACTTCCTGGGCATGCTGACGCTCGCCAATCTCGATATTCAGCTGCGCGTTTGCCAGTTTCAGGTCAATTGCCAGTTTCTCGATTGGGCGCTTCCGCTCAAGGCTCTGCAATACCTGATAGGTCCGCAACTCTGCATAGACGCAGGTAAAAAGCTTGTCGGCGGTCAGGTCGGACTTGAGGCGGTAATCGTCGATTTCATAGTTGGCGACGACGTCGCGCTGCAGTGTGTAGCCCGGCTGGCCGGTCAGCAGGACAATACGAACCATCCGGTTTTCCAGATTCTGACGGACATGCTTTACCAGTGTCAGACCCGCATCGTTTGTTTCCATGACGACATCGAGCAGAATCAGGGCGGTGTCTGGGTGTTTCGCCAGCATTGCCTCGGCTTCTATGGCTGAATAGGCGTCGATCAATTGCAGTGGCAGCCCTTCGACAACCATGTCCTGCAGCGTCAAGCGAAGCACCGCATGGATGTCCTGAGCGTCATCGACCAGCAGGACTTTCCAGAACGGGCCGCTGCCGACATCCGTCGCTGCGAGAGGGTCGGGCTCGGGAGCAAACAGCGCAAGGAATTCGTCTTCAGTACTCACAGCGCACATAAGGATGTCTTGATGTGCGGGTACTCTACCTGATACAGACAACGCTTGCCTGCGACATGCTGGAAGGCGCCAGCCGAGGCAAGTACATCGTTGATGCCCTGACGATTTGCGATGGCGTCGCCAGAAAGACAAAACCCCGGTTGGAGCCGGGGTCTTGCTTTTCAACTTGTCTGCTGCAGGTGATCAGCCGCAGGTTCCTACTGCGCCGCAGGCGGTGCAGAAGTCGCAGCCATCCTTGCGGATGACCGAGTGGTTGCCGCATTCGCCGCACAGGGCGCCCTGCATCACCTTGGGTTCGTTGTTGTCGCGGGGCGACTCGAGGATGCCCATTTCGCGGGTCGGGTAGCCGGCTTCGTTGAGAACACCCAGCATGGCGTAGCGGTGGATGATCAGCGCGGCCAGGTAGGCGACGGTGGAGGGCCAGTTTTGCTGACGGCGGGTGCCGGGCACGAAGGCCATGAAGTCGCCGAGGGGTTCCGGGTAGTCGATCAGCTTGCGCAGCTTCATACCGATCCAGGCCGGGTCCATGACGCGCATGTCGAGGGACAGGATGCGTGACAGGCCGTCCAGGGCGCGCGGGTAGTTACCCGACAGCCACATGGAGTAGGGGCGGGTGACGCCGTCCGGCAGGGTGATTTCCTTCAGGCCCAGCACGAAGTCTTCGCCGGTGGCAGGGTTCTGGATATCGACGGTCCAGGACAGGGTGCCGTCGGTGCCGGTCTTGGGTTCGGCCAGGCTGAACAGGCTGTCGAGCACCGGGTTGGGCAGATCGCCTTCTTCCAGGGCGCCAAGCTTTTCGCAGCGGTAGCGAACCACCTGGGCGAAGGCGGAGACGACGCCCGGCATGAGCTTCTGTTCGCCGTGGGGCGGGAAGCGCAGTTCGAAGGGCTTTTCACCGACCGTCTTGGCCAGGGTTTCGAGCTTGAGCTTGAGCCAGCCGCGGTCGTTGGCGCGCATGTCCATCGACAGGGTCTTGGCGACTGCACCCAGGCCACGAGGCTGGTCGGCACCGTTCACCCACACTTCGAAGGGGAAGGCTCCCTTGGCGGGGCTCTCTTCGACCGGGTCCATGTGGCCGACGAAGAGGGCGAAGTTGCCCTGCGGTGTGCTCAGCATGTAGGTCCAGGCGGCGTTGCCGTCCGGCAGGTCCGGGCGGCCGGGCCAGCGCAGGGAAGACAGCACCGGGGCGGGCAGGCTCTTGATGGACAGGCGACGGTTGGTATCGTCGGAAATCTCCAGGTCGTGGGGCTGCTTCTGCTCGGTGGTCGGCGTGACGGACAGCACCGAGCCCAGCACGGCATTCGGCCGGTAGGTGGCGAGACCCTTGAGACCGGACTTCCAGGCGTCGAGGTAGAGATTCTCGAAGTCGGCGTAGGGGTAGTCTTCGGGGACATTCACCGTCTTGGAGATGGAGGTGTCCACGTACGGGGCGACTGCTGCGACCATGTCCTTGTGGGCCTGGGCGGAGATTTCGAGCGCGGTCACGAAGTACTCGGGCAGCTTGGAAACGTCGCCGCCGATGTGCTTGTACAGGCGCCAGGCGTAGTCCTCGACGGCGTACTCCTTGAGGGTCCCGTCGGCCATGCGCTTTTTGCGCGTGTAAGTGTAGGAGAACGGCGGCTCGATGCCGTTGGAGGCATTGTCGGCAAAGGCCAGGCTGATCGTGCCGGTGGGGGCGATCGACAGCAGGTGCGAGTTGCGCAGGCCGTGTTTGCGGATCTTGTCCTTCACCTCGGCCGGCAGGCGGGAGGCGAAGTTGCCACCGGACAGATACATGTCGGCGTTGAACAGCGGGAAGGCGCCGCGCTCTTTGGCCAGCTCGACGGAGGCCAGGTAGGCCTGGTCGCGCATGAACTCGGAGATTTTGGTGGCCATGGCGCGGGCGGCATCGGTGTCGTAGCGCAGGCACAGCATGGCCAGGGCGTTGCCCAGACCGGTGAAGCCGAGGCCGACGCGACGCTTGGACTGGGCTTCGGCATGCTGCTGCTCAAGCGGCCAGTGGGTGGCTTCGAGCACGTTGTCGAGCATGCGGATGGAGGTTTCGACCGTTTTGGCGAAGCCGGCGAAGTCGAAGCTGGCCTTGTCGCTGAAGGCGTCCTTGATGTACAGGGTCAGGTTGATCGAGCCCAGGCAGCAGCAGCCGTAGGGCGGCAGCGGCTGTTCGGCACACGGGTTGGTGGCCTCGATGGTCTCGCAGTAGTACAGGTTGTTGTCGCGATTCATCCGGTCGAGGAACAGGATGCCCGGCTCGGCGTGGTCGTAGGTGGAGCGCATGACCTGATCCCACAGGTCACGGGCGCGCACCTTGCGGTACACCCACAGGCCGTCGTCGCGCTGGTAGGCGCCGGAGTCCTTGAACTCGCTGGACGGTTCGGCCTTGTGGGCCAGTTCCACGTCACCGTCGGATTCGACGGCCTGCATGAAAATGTCGGTAACGGCGATCGAGACGTTGAAGTTGGACAGGTCGCCGTGGTCCTTGGCGTGGATGAACTCCTCAATGTCCGGGTGATCGCAGCGCAGCACGCCCATCTGGGCGCCGCGGCGGGAGCCGGCGGACTCGACGGTTTCGCAGGAGCGGTCGAACACACGCATGTACGAAACGGGGCCGGAGGCGTTGGACTGGGTGCCGCGCACCATCGCGCCCTTGGGACGGATGGAGGAGAAGTCGTAGCCGACGCCGCCACCGCGACGCATGGTTTCGGCGGACTGGGCCAGGGCGGTGTAGATGCCGCAACGACCATCAACGGATTCGGTGATCGAGTCGCCCACCGGCTGGACGAAGCAGTTGATCAGCGTGGCGGCCAGGTTGGTGCCGGCAGCGGAGTTGATGCGCCCGGCCGGCACGAAACCCTTCTGCTGGGCTTCGAGGAACCTGGCTTCCCAGTGGGCACGTTTTTCTTCGACTTCCATGGCCGCCAGGGCGCGCGCCACACGGGTACGTACGTCGGCGATATTCTGCTCGTTACCCTTGGCATATTTCTCCAGCAGAACCTCGTCGCAGATCTCTTGCGGCAGGAGGTTGGCGGCAGTTGCGGGCTGGTTTTTTGTGGACTTTGTCGTGGCGGTCATGGACGGCTTCACCTCCTTTTATGGGTGCTTTTGTTGATGCATTCGTGGGTGCAATCGTTGATTGCACAAGCGGCGCTAGGTTACTCCGACAAACGATTTTCAGCAAAAATTTTAGTTGTTTAAAAACAAATACTTAAAAAAAGCAATAGTGCGATTAAAAGATTTTTTCTACTACATTTAGTAGTGTTTTTGGCTATGAAAATCAAGGGAAAGTATCGGAAAGTCGGCTCAGATCCTTGATTTTTCGGGGAAATGGGGCCGCTTGGGCGCACCGGAGGCTGATCAAAAACACCGGATCGAAGCAGAGATAAAAAAGCGGGATGAGCCAGGATTCTCCGGGAGGATTCCGGATCAGGGGCACGCGGCCGAAATGGACAAAACTGCAGGGTGAGAACAGGGCTGCGCCCCGATCCTCCGGATGTTCACACCCTGCTTCTAGCTACTCTTTGATGTGGGTGTGACACACAGCCAAAGTCAGGCCGCTTTAGCGTCAGGAAGTTACGCTCGAGTGTTTTCAGAATGTCGGAGGCGTCGGCACGGTGGTCGTGCACTGGAGACGAGCAGAGTTCGACTATTGGATGATGGAGCCGCTGCGGACTTTAAGTGGGCAAGGGCACCGGGCTCAACACTGCAACGTCCTGGTTGCAACCATCTCCAGCTCACCTACCGGTTTTTGCCGAAGCCTGTGCAGGGATCGTCCCGATTGGTCGCCTCTGTTTGCCAAACGTAGTCATGGGGAGTGGCCGATGCACTTGAATCGTTCTCGACGAATGCGATGCTCACGATTCTGGCGTCGGGTTTGAGTACCGAAAGTAGCTGGGGAACACCGTAGTCGGTGCGGACATGACCGTTACCCGCTACCAGCACGGCAGGGCGGATGTTTGCGGCGAGGAGGCTTTCGGCCATGGATGCATCCCTTGCCCGCTGGGCCAGCCGCATGGGCGGAATGCGTGCTGGTTCCAGTTGCCCGCAGTGGCTGGTGAGCAGGTCTGCGTCCAGGATCGATGCAGCGACAGGGTTGAGGGGCGCGCGGTTGATGATCGCCCGCAAGGTGTGAGGCAGGGCCGAATCGCCTTCACGCACGATCCGGCGGGCGAGATCTTTGGATATGTTTCCACCCGTAACGGGCAGCCCGGCTCCGAGCAGGCCGCTAAACAGGGGTTCGTGGATCGGCCACTTCCATGCCCGCGTATCGAACCCTGCCTCTTCCATGTGAAGTTGCAGGTTTTTGCTGCTGTCCGGCGTGAGCCGCCTTCCGCTGTCCAGATGCTCCGCAATGACTACTACCCCCGTGGGGGCCAGGCGGGCGATCAATTCAGCCCGACGCCGGTGGTGATGGGGGTTGTCGTGCAGTTCTCCAAGGAGCACGTAATCGCTGCCCCGCAGTCTGGCGGCCAGCTCGGTAACGCTTATTTCATCGCCGCTCCGCACATCGATGATGTGCTCGAGCGCCGCGGCAGGAAGGGGCGCAAAGAATAGTAGGGCGATGAGAAGGCGTTTCATGATTTCACTTCATGTCTATTTGGTGGGGGGCGAAGCGGCCTTGGCGGTCTCCTCAGGTACGTACACGATGGAGCCGTCATTCATCTTGTAAGCCACGCCGGCCTTCTCGCCGTCGCCGCTGCCAATGGCACCGCTGGCCTTGTAACGCTCCACCTTCTCGCCTTTCTTGACCACGATTTCCATGTTCGGTTTGCCGGGATCGGTAATCACCGTCACGTCCTGCCTGGAGAAGGGGTTCATCAGCGGATTCTGGGCGATGGTGATGAGGAGGGCCGCGATAACCACCAGGAAGATGTCGATGAGGTTGACCACGGAGAGGATCGGATCCTCGGTCTCCGGTTCATGAAGGAGCTTGATGCTCATTGGCCGTTCTCCAGCCGGAGTTGGGCGATCTGCAGCATCTCCTCGGCCAGCCAGCGGCGTCGCACATTGGTCACCCAGAAAGTGATGGAGGCGGCGATCAGGGCCAGGATCACGGCTGAGAAGGCGATTGTCAGGTTCTGGGAGACTTGGGCCAGGTTGCCGTCGGACAGGGATTTGAGGGCCGGGCCCATGGGAATCATGGTGGCGACCAGACCGAGCATCGGCGTGACCCGGCTGGCTATGCGTGCCGACTCGAGCATGGTGTGGGCACGGACATCCAGTTCGTCGTCACTCATCTGGCGGGCGGCCCGGAATGTCGTGAGCAGGGGGCGGCCGCCACCGCTGCGTCGATGCCAGGCGAGCACCGCGAACTCTCCGAGCGTCCAGAAGGCGTACAGGAAGAGTAGGGTAATCAGGGCCAGCGTGGGTAGGAGGAAGAGCTGGGCAAGCTCATACATGGAGGTTTCGACAAGACTGGGCGTCACGGTAAAAGTCCTTGTGTGGAAGAGGTGAAGGGAGATCAGGCGTAGCGCGTCCGCCGGGCCCTGAGCATGCCGCCGAGGGTGGCAAGGGCGACGAGGCCTAGCGCCGCAGCTGCGCTGGAGAGGGCTGCGGGGCGCGGCGGCTCAAGCTTGTCAAGGCGCATGCCCTGGATGGGCGGTGACGGAACGGGCACTGCCGTTGCGGGCTCGCTCTCCTGCCGGGACGCCGGGGCTTGAGCTGCAGCCTTGGCCGGTGCGGCAGCCGCCTGCTGCAGGCCGAATCCGGCGAAGCCACGCAGGGCGGCGTTGTCGGTTCTTACCTGATGGCGTTCCGCCAGTTCCCGGTAGCGTTCCTTGAGTTCCTTGACGGTGGCGGCATCCGCCTTCCAGTAGCCTTGGCGGGCAGCTTCAAGCATGCGTTCGATGCTCTGGGCCAGGGCATGGGGGTTGTTGCGCTCGAACCAGTCCTTGAGGCCGAGGCGGTGTTTGTCACGGACATAGACGTCCACGAATTCCTGCCACTGGTCGTCCCGGACGATCTCGCGTGCGACTGTCTGCCAGCCGGAGAAGTTGTTGATGCCATCCAGTACTTGCAGGGTGCCGGCGTAGCCTTCCTTCATCAGGCCCTGGATGTAGCCCGGGTGGAAGTTGCGGGTAGCGAGCTCTTTGGCGAGGAACTGGGCTGCGCCCTCGACCTTGCCGGAACCGTTGCCGCGCAGGTTGGAGATGTAGAGCTCGGGGGCCTTGCCGTCCAGGTGACGCACCGCCAGGGCGATGCCGCCCAGGTACTGGAAGGGGTCATCGGTGGTGAGCATGCCGTAGAGGTTCGAGGTGCGTGACAGCACGGCGCCTTCGGTGCCTTTCAGGTGGGCCGCGTAGAGATTTTCCCCGCCCTTGCCGGCTTGCCCCCATTGCGTTTCATCCGGGCCATAGCCGAACTGCATGCGGGACAGGTACAGCCGGGCGAGCTTGCGGTCGCCTTCTGCCTTGCCCTTCCAGGTGTCGGTGGCCAGTGCGGCATCGTCGAGGCCGGTGCCGTAGCGGCCGGATTCCGAAGAGAAGATACGGGTCTGGGCGGCGTTGGTGGCCTGCGCTTCGCTCCAGCCCCTGGCACGCAGTTCGGCGGCGATGCGGCGGGTGTTGTCGGCCACCGGATTGTCGGTTTCCCGTGCTTCGGCGGCGAGCTTGGCCGCCTTGGCCAGAAGGCGCATCACGTTGGGAAAGTGGTCGCGGTACAGGCCGGTGGCAGACAGCACCACATCCACGCGTGGCCGGCCCAGTTCGGTGCGGAGGACGAGTTTGACGTCCTCCACCCGTCCGCCGGCGTCCCACACCGGCTCCACGCCCAAGGCCCACAGGGCCTGGGCTTCGAGCATGCCGAAGTGGCGCATGGTTTCCACCGACCAGAGGGTGAAAGTGAGTTTCTTTGGCGACTTGCCGGTCTTTTCGCGATGGGTGGCAAGGAGTTTGTCGAGGGCCTCCCGGCCGGCTTCCCAGGCGGCCTTGGTGGGAACGCGGGAGGGGTCGAAGCCATACAGGTTGCGTCCGGTGGGCAGGGCGTCCGGGTTCTTGATGGGGTCGCCACCGTAGCTGGTGGGGATGTAGCGGCCTTCAAGGGCGGCAAGAAGGGCTCTGGTCTCGTTGCCGGCATCGAGGGCGGCGTACCACTGGCGTGCATGTTCAGCTGCAGCATGTGCCTTGGGGGGCAGGCCGGCGATGTCCGCACCGCCATGGACGATTTCCCGCAGGCGCCGGAAGGGTGTCGATTCCGCGAGTCGGGTGTAGTCGCCCACCAGCATTTCGTCAGCCTCTTCGCCGGGGCCGGCGACGCCCTCCCAGAAATCCTTGCCGAGCATCATCAGTACGGTAGCAAGACGCCACGGTTCGCCGGCGCCCTGGCCGAAGGTGTGCAGCCCCATGGGCTGGGCACTGCGGGCGAGTTCGTGAAGGTGATCATGGACCTCGGTGACGAAGGCCGGGAAGTCGTCGCGGATACGCGCTTCAGTCCAGCCCAGGTCGCGCTCGATGCGTTCCTTGCGGACACCGGCGAGGAACTCGGCGCGGATCTTTTCCTTCACCGCACCGTCGTCCTGGGCCAGCCAGGCATGGAGCTGGTCGTGGATGCGAGTAAGGCTCGCGTGCAGGCCGGCCGGGGCGAAGGGTGGCGTCTGGTGGCTGATGATGGTGGCGCGGCCACGGCGCTTGGCCTGGGTGGCTTCGCCGATGTTGTCCACGATGTAGGGGTAGATCACCGGCACGTCGCCAACGGCGAGCATCGGGAAGTCGGTCACCGACAGGCCACGCTCCTTGCCGGGCAGCCATTCCTGGCTGCCGTGGGTGCCGTAATGGATGAGGGCATCGCTGCGGGCCTGCTCCCGCGCCCACAGATAGGCAGCCAGGTAGAAGTGGGACGGGGCGGCGCTGGTGGAGTGGTAGAGGGCCTTTTCCTTTTCCTCCCAGCGTTCGCCGCGGGGCGGCTGGGGCAGCAGGCTGATGTGGCCGAGCTTGAGGCGTGGCACCACGAACCAGTCCTGGCCATTTTGGCGGATTACCATCGACGAGCGTTCCGGCTCGCCCCAGCGCTCCTTCAACTGGCGCTGCACAGGGTCGGGCAGACGCGCCAGCCACTGGCGATAGACAGTTACCGACAGGCGTTCGGCAAGACCGTCGCGCAGCAGGGATTCGAGCTCCCGCTGGTCGTCAGCAGGCTGATAGTAGGGCGCGAGCAGGCGTTGCAGCGAGAGGGTCAGTTCGGTTTCGCCCGGCGTCTCGGTCGCATAGCCCCGGGCCTTCAGCGCGGTGAGGGTGCCGACCAGGCTGCGGGGCAGGTTCATGAAGGAGGCAGAGAGATTCTTCTCGCCGGGCGGGTAGTTCCAGAAGAACATCGTGACCCGCTTGTCGGCGTTGGACTTGCCCTGCAGGCGGGCCAGATTGATGGCCTTGGCGACTACGGCTTCGGCCTGGCCGGCGATGGGGGCGATCTGGTCGTCGGTCTTGCGGGTGGCGGCTGCGATCTGGATGTCGGTCACGCCGGCGTACTCGGCCTGAGCCAGGTAGAAGGGCACGTCCATCAGGGCAATGCCCTGCGGGTCGGCCGCCCACGCTGCCTCGTCGCCCTTGCGGTAGGGCATGGCCTGGATCACCGGCAGGCCGAGGGTTTCGAACTCGGTTCGGCGGCCTTCCGGGTTGAGCATGATCTGGGTGTTGATGATGGCGCTGGCCACCGGTTTGCCGCCGACGGTGACCATCTTGCGGATCGCGTCGGCATCCATCACCGGGCTGTAGAAGGGCAGGGGGATGGCGCCGGCCTTTTCAATCCGGCGGATCAGGTCGTCGATAAAGGCGGTTTGCTCGGCGGCGATGTATTGCTGGTGAAGGGCAATGGCGATGACCGGCAAGGCCGGTGCGGCTGCGCCGATCTTCCAGCGCAAGTAGCTGGCCGGTTCAGGGAAGACCAGGCCGGGGTAGTCTGGGTGATACACGCCACTTTTCGGGAAAATGATGGGTGCGCGGATGTCGTCCGCCGGCTTGCCGTCGAACTTGGCGGCCAGGCTGGCGAAGAAGCCGTCGAAGTTGAGACGCCCTCCGTTCACATAGTAGGCATGCAGGCGGCGTGCGACGTCGTCGGGCAGGCCCTGCCAGTGCGGCTGGCTGTCGTGGAGCCAGATCGCGGGCCCCTTCAGGCCCGGCAGGGCGCGGGAAAGCTGGGCTTCCACGAATGCCTGGAGATGGGGCCGGGGGGTGTCGAAGAGCACCAGGTCATAACCCCGGAAGAGTTCTGGTCCGCTATCCGGAGGGAGCTTCTCGGCAAATTTCGCATCGATGGAGATGCCGTGGGGGCGGGCCGCATCGGCGAGCTTGAGGAATTTTCCCGGCTGGATCGGCGAGGTGCTGACCACCAGGACGCGCGCCGCCAGAGCCTGGCTGCTCCCCGTCAGGAGGAGCAGGCACAGGGCCGGCAACAGGAGCAGGTGCGATACGCGGCGCACGGTGGCAGTCAGCATCGTCATGCTCAGAAATCCACTTGCAGCGCGGCGCTCAGATTCCGTCCGGGCTGGGTGTAGAAGGCCGGGCCGGCGTCGGTGGGGGTGAGGCCAACCTGGCGTACGTCGCTCCACAACCAGTATTTCTTGTCGAAGAGATTGTTGAGGGCCAGATTGAGGCGTGCTTGTGGATGCACTTTCCAGCTGGCACTCAAGTCGGCCACTGCGTAACCCGGGGTACGGAAGTAATCCCCATCGGTGCTGTCCACCCGGGTCTTCTTCAGGGCCGCCCGCAGGCGGGCATCGAGGGCCAGCGGACGGGCGGCGACATTGCCGTCCCAACCCAGATTGAGGTAGAGGCGGGCGGGCTCGACGCTGTTCAGAGGCTGCTTCGTCGAGGTGACGTCTCCCTTGGTCCAGGCAATCGCTGCGCTGGTGCGAAAACCCTGGGGCAGGGCCCAGGCGCCACGCACTTCAAGACCCTGGATGCGCACCTTGTCCAGGTTGACGGCCTGGTACACCGAGCGGACCGTGTTGCCGATGCAGGCGGCGGTGGCGCCGCTCGAACGGCATACCAGTTCATTGCTGATGAAGTTGTCGTAGTGGTTGCGATAGGCGGCGATGCGCAAGTCGCCCCCGGCCAGCTTGAAGCGGCTGCCTATTTCCAGCCCGGTGCTGGTTTCCGGCTTCAGGTCGGGGTTGGGAATGCTCGCGTAGTTCTGGGCGGAGTTGTAGAAGAGTCCATTGACCTCCGTGTAGTTGGGCGCCCGAAAGCCGCGCACGACCTGGCCGTAGAAGGACAGGCCAGGGGTTGCCTGCCACAAGGCGGCAAGCTTGGGCGAAAAGGCCGAGTGGTCCTGATCGGTGGCGGAGAAAGTCTGTGCGCCGATGGTCTTGCTGGTCGCATCGGGTCGGAGCTGGACGGTGTCGAAACGCAGGCCGGGAGTGAGGGTGAGACTGCCGAGGGTGATTTCATCCTGCGCGAACATCCCGGCGCTGGTGGTTTCACCGGGGGCGAAGTCGCGCAGGGGATACGTATCGCCGGCAAGGCTCTTGCTGACCGTTCCGGTGGTCTGGTTGGTGATCAGGTAATCGCGGATTTCACTGAACTTCTGTTGGCGCCAGTCTGCACCGACAATCAGCAGGTGCTCGAGCGCGCCGGTCTGCAGGCTTTTTTCGATCTGCAGGCCGGCTCCGGTTGTTTCCTGCGCGAAGTTGAAGTTCATGTCGATCAGGCAGGTGCTGCTGCCCGCGGTCGTTCCGGAGCAACCGGCGGTGGTCTTCGTCCTGCTCTGCAGGGTATAGGTCTGGTTGCCTGCGTTCTGATGGTAAACATTGAAGAGGAGACGATCGATCCAGCCGTCTGTGGGCTTCCATTCCCAGTCCAGGCCCACACGCTCGCGGTGGGCATCCTCGGTGCCACTGGCGGCCGTGACGCGCGGCAGCGAGGTGCTGAGGCGGAGCAATTCTGCCTCTGAGTGCTGGTGACGGTCTTCGTAGGTAAAGCGCAACTGATTGCCGCGTGACGGCTTGATGATGAGTTTGGCGAGGGTGCCGCGGGAACGGTTCTCCTGTGGGTTTGGCAACTCCCGACCGGCACTGCTGCCGCCTGTTTCACCCCTGTTGTCGAGTTCGTCGCCGCTGCGCCGGGTGACGGCAAGCAGGGCTTCGACCATCTCGTTACCACCTGCGAAATAGAGCGTGTTCTGCAGGCTTTGGTCGGCACTGCGCCAGGTGCCCTTGTAGCGGACCGCCGCGTCCTTCTTGCCGAGGATGTCCCGCGGATCGAGGGTCAGATAGCTCACCACGCCACCCAGGGCATCCGAACCGTAAAGGCTGGAGGCCGGCCCGCGCAGGACTTCGACACGCTTGAGAAAGTCCAGCTCCGGGCTGTCGGCGCTGGAGGTGGTGGCATTGGAAGGGCCGCCGCCGTTGTAGTAATCGGGCAGGCGGACGCCATCGACTTGTTGCAGTACCCGGTTGCCCTCAATGCCGCGGATGTTCACCGACGAAGTGCCAAAGCGACGCAGGTCGCGGGCTACGGCCAAGTCGGGTTCGTCCTGAAAGAGGCTGGCTTCGTCGTGCGGCAGGCGTTGGTCGATGCCTGCACGGTCAAGGGTCGTGACCGTGGCGGGAACTGCGTCTGCGCTGGTCTCGGTTCGGGTTGCAGAAACCACCACGCCGGACAGGGTTGCGATGTGTGGTGTGCCCTCGTCGGCATTGCCATGGACGCTCGCGCTGGCCAGGTAGAGACCAATGATCAGGGGAATGTGTCGTTGCTTGAAGGTAAAGCCCGGGCTTGTTGCTACCACGATAGATCTCCAGACGTGATGCATCTGGCTAGCTGGTGAATCTGAAGTGGCTGGCTTGACGCTCAAAAAAGATAGTGCGGAAGGCTTTTGGGCCTCCCTGCTTTGTTTCAGGGAGAGAATGCTAGAGATGTTTAAATCTAAATGCAAATCATTCTTGTTTACATTTTTTGCCTCGCTATGTAGGATGAGATCCGTTCTCAAAAATTCGGAGTGGTTAATGTATTCGATGATGTTGAATGTCTGCCTGCTCGCTTGTTTTCTGACGGGGGCTTTGACATTCGGAGCACTTGTATAGCAGCGCCTCATGCCGCTCGACTGGCGGATGCTTTTCTAAGCAAATAATTTTTTTACAACTACACAGGAAAAAAAATTCGATGTCCCGCTACACCGGCCCCCGTCTGAAAGTCATGCGTGCCCTGGGAGTTGAACTCCCGGGACTTTCCAGAAAACCCCTCGGAGAGCGCGACTACCCGCCTGGTCAGCACGGCCAGCGTCCCCGCCGCAAGTCGGATTACGGCTTGAAGCTGATTGAGAAGCAGAAACTGCGGATGAATTACGGGCTGACCGAGTCGCAGCTTCAGCGGCTTTTCAAGGAAGCGAAGAACGCGAAGGCACCGACAGGTCACAAACTCATCGAACTGCTTGAAAGACGTCTGGATAATTTTGTTTTTCGGGCCGGGTTTGCACCGACGATCGTTGCCGCGCGACAACTGGTTCGCCACAAGCATCTGAGCCTGAACGGGCAGGTAGTAAATATCGGGTCGATCCGCATCAATGTGGGAGACACCATTGTCCTGAAGGAGCGTTCGCGCCGCATGCCGATGGTGCTGGAGTGCATCGGGCAACCGTCGCTGAGTCGTCCCGAGTGGTTGCATTGCGACGAAAAGCAGTTCAGTGCCGTCGTGACCCGCTTGCCTGACGCCGGCGAAATACCCTTCCCGGTCGATGAGCAGGACGTGGTCGAGTACTACGCGGTGCGGCTATGAGCTTCAGTTGCGATTGTGACGACCGGGAGGACGAGGATTCCCTGCCGGAATATGAGACCGCCCCCGATTTGGCCCTGGCGGCACTCCTCACATTGATGACGAGTTATCCAGACCATCCGACGCCCGCCATCGCCCGCGCCATTGTTGCGCATCTGCAGGTCGTGAGCCGGGATGAGCGCCATGACAAAGAACTAAGCCGCAGTGCGGCTCAGTTGGTGAGCAAGTGGGAGGCCTTGGAAGTGCTTTGTGCTAAAGAAGCGGGTGTCCATCCGGTGCTGCCCGTGCGGCACTAGATTTTCATGGTAGTGAGGGCGCGTGCCCGGCCTCGGCCAGTCGGCTGCGCAGGGCATCCAGTTCACCTGCGTGCTGGATTGCCCGTTTGCGCAGTTCTGCCCCCTGGCGGGCGTTGTCGGCTGTCAGATGGGCCAGACGTGGTGCATCGACCGCCAGGCTGTTACCGACCTGATGAGACAGCATGTGGATATCACCATAAGCTTGATGACGGGTTTCCGGGGAAACCATCCTGTGAGTACAGGTGGCCCACAAGGGGCCGGCCACTTCACCCCGTTTCAGACACTCCTGCCAGTGAAGACGCACCTCTGCATCGGTCTTCAAGCGGGCAAATCGATCGACCCACAGTTTGTGGGTCTTTTCCAGGTAGTGCTGGATGGCTGCAGCTACCGGGTTGCGATGCTGGCTGAGGCTAACAGCTTCCACATGCATGCCGAATTCATTGGTCGAGGGTGACTTGAACTTGAAACGTTGCGCCAGACGATGTAGTTCGTCGATAGGCAGGCAAGTGCCGATGAGCGGGCAATGAAGCTTGTCATCCAACTCCCATAGTCTGGCTCGGCAGCGGGGTCCGGGATCTTTGGCTGCACGCTGTTGCAATCCAGGACCAAGTGGCAGAGCAAGGTCGGCAGCATGCTCATGCTGCCTATGAGGCTGTTTCAGGCACATGCCTGCCCTTCCGTGAATGAGATGTGCCGAAACCCGTCGTATCGCGGGGATAGCTTGCTCACTTGGCTTCCCTTCGGCCGCCTGCGGGTCGGCGCTCGGAGTAGGGGACTTCGTAGAATTGTTCGCCAGGGCCCATGTCAGCCCGTGCCAACTGTTGTATCAGGACACACATCACCGGTCGCCATTCGGGGCGGCCAGCTGTCAGTCGTTCCAGGCCGGCGAGGGGGCGATGAGCCTGGTCCAGGCAGATCATGCGCCAGTGCCACTGCTCCAGCAGCGATGGACCTGCATGGTGAGCTTGCCTGTGCTGGTTTTCGATGGTGGTGCGTGGTGTGGGTTGCTGCATGGTGCTCCTCCTGGCTGTCCGGTTGCTGCGCGGGCTGGCGGAGGCTTGCTGGCGCTGATTCCGATGATCGGATGTGACAGATTCAGGAAGTTATTATATGAGAATGATTTTCATTCGTAAGTTTTTTACATAATATTCCGCGTCAGCTCTGATCATTCGTATGCGGCCCGGCATTCGCCTGTCTCGTGGTTCGGCACGCTCCGGCGTTGCAATCCCGCATCCTGAGGTTCATGCTGAACCCGCTCAGGAGGTGTTCAAAATGCAAGTCAGTTTTATGGGAGCGGCCGGAGAAGTCACCGGATCCTGCACACTGGTCGAAACGGGAAATTGCCGTTTTCTGGTTGATTGTGGAATGTTCCAGGGGGGCGCCGAGGCGCGTTCCAAAAATCTGCATGCCTTGAACTTCGGCTTCGACGTTCGCGATATCGACTTCGTGTTACTGACGCATGCTCACATCGACCACTCCGGGCTGTTGCCGCGTCTGGCCGTATTGGGATTCCGCGGACCGATCTACGCGACGCCGGCCACCATCGACCTGCTCGAAGTGCTGTTGCTGGACAGTGCCCACATCCAGGAGAAAGAGTCCGAATGGCAGCTGCGTCATCAGCGTCGCCGTGGCAAGAGCGAGCGCGGTGTTCAGCCGCCGCTATACACCGTAGCTCAGGCGCAGTCGTCGCTCAGTCTGCTCAGGCCGGCTAACTATGGTCAGACAATTCATCCGGCTGAAACGGTCAAGGTCTGCTTCCATGACGCTGGTCACATTCTTGGCTCGTCCTGGCTGGAAGTAAGCGTCAGTGGCGAAGGGCGACCGCGCAAACTGGTGTTCTCCGGCGATCTCGGCATGTCGAATCGCCCGGTGTTGAATGATCCCGAGAAGGTGGTGCCGGAGGCCGATCTGCTGTTGATCGAATCGACCTACGGTGATCGTCTGCACCGCCCGATGCCTGAAACGGAAGATGAAATCGTTGCTGCCATCGAGCGGACGCATGCCTGTCACGGCAACCTGATCATTCCGTCCTTCGCGGTGGGCCGTACCCAGGAAATCATCTACCTGCTGGCAGATCTGGTGCGCCGTCAGCGTCTCTCGCCGCTCAAGGTTTATGTCGACTCACCGATGGCCAACGAGGCGACGCGCATCACGCTGGCACATCCGGCCCTGCTCGATGGCGAGACCCGTGAGCTGATTGCCTGGCTGCAGACACATCCGGCGAAAATGAAGGTTGAATTCGTCGCCGATGTGGAGCACTCGAGGGCGCTGAATGAAGTTCGGAGCGGTGCCGTGATTATTTCGGCCAGTGGCATGTGCGACGCCGGACGGATCAAGTACCACCTGCGCGAAAACCTGTCGCGCAGCGAATGCAGCGTCCTGATTGCCGGTTTCCAGGCGGCGGGCAGCCTCGGCCGCCGCCTTGTCGATGGTGCCCGGCTGGTGCACATTTTTGGTCAGCCGGTGCCGGTCAGGGCACGCATCTACACGGTGGGTGGCTTGTCGGCTCATGCCGATCAGGCGGGGTTGCTCGACTGGTTGCGCGGCTTTCATGCGCCGCCACGGCATACCTGTGTCGTGCATGGGGAAGCGGGGGCCTCGGCCACGTTTGCCCAGGCCATTCGTGACCAGCTGGGCTGGCGTGACGTGATGCTGCCGCAGAAGGGCGAGAGCGTCACGCTGTAGGGGCAAGCGCCCTTTTATCGGCCGAGTTCCGGAAAGCGTCGCAGCCACAGCCACGCGACGGTCAGCTGGACGGCGATGGTCAAGGTCCAGGTACCGGTAACGAAGCAGCAGGCGGCGGGCAGCACGACTTCGAGCAGTTCTTCACACACATTACCCAGCACAAAGAAGAACAGGGTCAGACAGGCCCACTTGAGCATGAAGCCGGGAAGATGGTGAATGCCGATCCGGCGGTTGTAGCGGTAGTTCTGCTGGCGTTCGAGGAGGCTCCCTTGGGTCACGTCCCGGAAGTAGGGGAAGGGCCACAGGTAGCGATAGAGGATGTGCCAGAAGGCTTCCTTCCTGTCCATCGTGCTCTCCTTTGACGGCCTGATCATGCCGTTGCGACATGCGCATGAGGCAGTTTGCGCCGACTTGAAGAGGGAGGGAAGAGACTGTTTACCCGGAGATCTGCAGCATCGGCGCCCCCAGGTGTCCGACTTTCACGTAGATGAGCGCGCCCTCGGCCTCCGTGTAGGGAGTGTGCCGGCTCCAGCGCGGGTTGCGCAACCAGGTGCCGGCCGGATACGTTCCCGCTTCGTCACGAAACACGCCTTCGAGCACCAGTATTTCTTCTCCACCCGGATGCGTGTGGGTGTTGAAACGGGTGTTGGGAGACCATCTCACCAGCGCCGAATTGATCCCGTCGAATTCATGCAGGGGCATGACCGACAGGCCGGGGACGAGGCCCGGGTACCAGGTAGCCGATGGCGTGTCGATTCGCACCGGCTGGGTGTCACTTTCGGCGAACTGCCACAGTTTGACGAAAATCGTGCAGCCTTCCCGGGTAAAGGGCGCGTGCGTGGTGCCAGGCGGGTTGCGGATGTAGGTGCCGGCCGGGTAATCACCCTGCTCATCCGAAAACACGCCGTCGAGTACCAGGAATTCCTCGCCGCCGCCGTGGGTGTGCGGGCTGAAGCTTGAGCCTGCTGCGTAGCGAACGATGCTGGTTGCACGGGCAAGTTCTCCACCGATGCGGTCGAGCCGGTGGCGCCATACTCCGGCGCAGGGAGAGGGCACCCAGTCTCCGGCCTGAGCGGGAGGGATGACGACGCGCTGGGTGAAGTCGGCGTTGATTTGAAGATGAGTGTCGTTCATGGCAAGGGCTCGGGGTTCGGCCATGGGCCGGCTCTGTGCAAGCCTGCCCACGGCCTGGTTTTTAAGTCAGACGCCGTGATCCTTCCACCCGTCCCGCGTCAGTTTTGCAGGGCCGGGTAGTCGATATAACCTTCCGCGCCGCCGCCGTACAGCTTGTCGGCGCGCAGCGCGTTGAGGGGCGCGTCCTCTTTCAGGCGGCGGACGAAGTCCGGGTTGCTGATGAAGGGACGGCCAAAGGCGACCAGATCGGTCTGGCCGCTTTCCACAGCGTCGAGGGCGTCGGTGCGGCTGAAGCCGTTATTGACGATCCAGGCGCCCGGGAAGGCCTTGCGCAGGGCCGCGTAGTCAAAGGTCGGGGCGTCTGCGGGATGACGTTCGCCACCGGTCTGGCCTTCGATCATATGCACGAAGGCCAGGCCCAGCGGGGCGAGTTGTTCGATCACATAGCCGTAGAGCGCCTGGGGATTGCTGTCCAGCGGTGAGCTGCCGCCGAAGGTGGTCAGGGGGCTCAGGCGCACGCCGGTGCGGCCGGCGCCGATTTCGCTGGCGATGGCCTGGACCACTTCGAGGAGCAGGCGCGCCCGGTTGGGGATGCTGCCGCCGTAGGGGCCGCTGCGGTCGTTGATGCTGTCGCGCAGGAACTGCTCCAGCAGATAGGTGTTGGCGGCGTGAAGTTCGACACCGTCGAAGCCGGCTTCAATGGCGTTGCGGGCAGCGCGGCGGTAGTCCTCGACCAGGCCGGGCAGCTCGTCGTCACGCAGGGCGCGGGGGGCAGACACCGGCACGAAGCCGTCGCGGGTGAAGGTTTGGGTGGCGGCGATTTGGTTAGTGGACGATACCGGGGCGGCGCCGTCGGGCAGCAGGGAACTGTGGGAAATCCGGCCCACATGCCACAGTTGCAGAACGATGCGACCGCCGGCGGCGTGCACTGCGTCGGTCACCGGGCGCCAGGCGGCGATCTGTTCCGGCGAATGGATGCCCGGTGTGTCGAGGTAGCCCTGGGCCATCGGGCTGATCTGGCTGGCCTCGGCGATGATCAGGCCGGCCGTGGCGCGCTGGCCGTAGTATTCGGCCATGATTGGGGTCGGGATGGTGCCGGTGGCGCGGTTGCGCGTCAGCGGTGCCATGGCGATGCGGTTGGCGAGGGAAATGTCGCCGATCTGGATCGGGTCGAAGAGCGTGGTCATGGTGCTTTCCTTGTGGTTTGATTAGACCGGTCGTCTATTTTTTGACCGAGCGGTAAGGGAAATTCGGAAGGGTATTTGCGTGTTTTAGTGGGACAGCAGTTGCAGGGTTGCCCGCATGGCGTGCTCCAGCGGGCTGGCGTTGCGGTGCAGCTTGGCCAGCAGGCTGGCTCCGAGCCACAACTGGTAAAGCGTGCGGGCCGTGTCCACAGGTTTAAGTGTGGGCAGGGAGGCATCGGCCAGCCCGGCGGCGATACAGCCTGCCAGGCGTTCGATGACGTGCTCGGTGCCGTTGCGCAGGGTCAGCCGCATGGCTTCCGAGAGGTCGGCGACTTCGGCGCCGAGTTTGACGACCAGGCATTTCTGATCGTCGCAGCTTTCGCACTGGGTTTGCTGCCACTGCTGCCAGTAGCGCAGCAGGCGTTCGCGGGCCGACAGCCCGGGCGTGGTGAACAGCGTGTCGATCTGACCGAGGTAACCGTCGAAAAAATTTTCCAGCAAGGCCTCGCCGAATTGTTCCTTGGACTTGAAGTAGTGATAGAACGACCCTTTGGGCACTTCTGCTGCCTGCAGGATTTCGTTCAGGCCAACGCAGGAAAACCCCTTCCCGGCGATGATCCGGCTGCCGGTATCGAGGATGTGCTGGCGGGTATCGGTGTGATGCGGCTTCATGGGAGGAGATATTAATGAAAACTAGACCGGTCGTCTAGTTAAAATAAAGGTATCGGACACATTGTCCCGTGCCGCTTTCGCCTTCAGGAACTTTTCACATGCCGCAACGCAAAATCGCCGTGATCGGTGTCGCCAATGCTTATGGTGCCGGTGATCCGGCTTGTCAGGACGGGCCCGAAATCCTGCGCCGCTTTGAATTTCTCGATGATCTGGCCCCCGCCGACGGGACGTCGCAGTGGGACGAAACCCTGCGCCCGTCGCACGAGTCGGCTGCCGGACCGCTGCCGGCGCTCAGCGACATGACCCGTCGGCTGGCAACGGCGGTCAGGGGGCATCTGGCGGCCGGGAATTTCCCGCTGGTGATTGGTGGCGATCACTCCTGCGCCATTGGCACTTGGTCTGGCGTCCATGCCCATCTGGAAAGCAGGGGGCCGGGGGCCCGGCTGGGCCTGATCTGGATCGATGCGCACATGGATAGCCATGCTGTGTACAGCGGCTCCAGCCAGAATATCCACGATATGCCCTTGGCTTGCCTGCTGGGACATGGCGCACCACAACTGAGCGGTATCGCGGATGCGGCCCCGACGCTCCGCCCGCAGGACGTGTGCCTGATCGGCGTGCGCAGCTTTGAATGGCGCGAGGCGGCCCTGTTGCTGACGCTGGGGGTACGCATCTATTACATGCAGGAAGTCCATGAGCGCGGGATGAGTGCCGTGCTTCAGGAAGCCCGCCGCCACGTGTGCCGGGAGACTGCCGGCTACGGGATCAGCATCGATCTCGATGCTCTTGATCCCCTGGAAGAGCCCGGCGTCGGTACGCCGGTTCCTGATGGATTGTTGCGCGCCGAACTCATTCAGGCGCTTGCCCCCTTGCGTGGTGATACGAGGTTGCAAGCTCTGGAGGTTGTCGAGTACAACCCCGATCAGGATCCGAATTTCACTACCGCGCAGGCCGTGCACGACTTGTGCTGCTCCCTGCTGGAGCCGGCCCTGGCCTAAGAACCGATGAGCCGGAGCCCCGGCGGCAGTGCTTCGCCGAAGCTGCGGCGCTGTTCGGCCTCGTCCGGCCGGGTGCCGTCGCGGACCATGGCGATCCAGCCTTGTGGCGCGCGCATGGCGATAAGGCGGCGAACCGCTTCGTCGCGCCGTTCGGCAGGCAGGTCGCGGGCGCGGTCGCCCGTCAGGCGGGCGATCTGGGCTGCAGCGAAGGCGGCGTGCTCGACGCGCTTCCAGTCGACGGCGAGGACGGCGTCCAGCCAGCCGGCGGCGATGTCGGCGGGCACCACCGTGTGGGTGCTGCCGTACAGCGACTCCCGTGCGCCAACCCGGCCGAGCGCCCACCAGGTGTGGGCCTTTTCGGCGGGGTTGTGCAGGCGGCTCAGGAGCCACTTGCCGACCTCTATCCGGTGCATGGTCGGCACCCGCTCCAGCGATGCCGCCAGCCGCACCATGTCGTCGTAACTGGCTTGTACCGGGTCGCGCGTGCGTCGGGCATCGGCCTGTTCCAGGTGGCCGGCGAGCACTTCCAGCACGGCCAGCTGGGCCGCTTCGGGCAGGCCGCCAGCGGCGCGACGCCACAGGGTCCACCATTCCGACCAGTTGCGGTTTTCCTGCACGTACTGAAGGCCTTGCCCGAACAGCCCGAACAGCTGCTCGATGCGCCATTCGTCGAGTGTGGCCCCAAGCCCGGGGCGCAGCGTATAACCGGCCAGATTCAGCCAGGTGCGTTCGTGCTCGGCGGAGCGCCGGCGGCGGCTGGCTCGTTCCATCAGCGCATCGAAGAGCGCCCGCAGCACGGGGATGTCCCATTCTTCCCGCGGGCCGAGCAGGCGTTCGAGACGGGCGCGCAGGCCGCGTACTTCCTTCGCGTCGACGTGCTGAGATTGGGTGCCGAAAACCAGGTCGATCAGTGCGATGGCTGCGCCGAGTTGCGGCACTGGCAGCGTGGGTGCGGGATTGCCTTCATCACCCGCAGCGGCGGTGTCTCCGCGCAACTCGAAAGCCAGCAGCCAGCGGCGGGCCGGATCGTCGGCACTGACGCAATGCATCTCCAGCGTGCCGACTTCAGTTATTGCTGTGCTGAGCTGCACTGTTACGTCCAGTCGGCGGGTGCCTTCGGGGACCGGCAGCACAGTGGCGATCGGCGGCAGGCGGACAAAGCCGTCACCGGCAAGATCGACCAGATCACCAGCTTGCCAGGGCGTATCGCCAACCGACGAAACAAGATGGAAACGCACGGCCTGCCCGAGACGTAGTGCAAAGCTGCGCGTCGGCAGATCTATTTCGTGACCGGCCTCGGTGCCGCGGGGCAGGATGCAGATACCGCGTTGGCCTGTTTTGTCGTCGGCGAGAAGCAGGAAATAGCTGCGTGCCGAACCGCCGCCGATGGCCGGCCCGGTTCCCCGCGTGCGGGCCAGCCCGTAGGCGACCGCGCCGCGGGCGACGGCCAGGTCGGGGGCGTCGTTGTGCAGCACACGCAGTCTGGCGCCACGCCAGCCCGCCAGGGTGGTTTCGAGCCGCTCGGCCAGGGGGCCGGCGCGGAACACACCGCCGTTGAGGAGCAGGGTATCCGGCACCGGCAAGTGGCCTTCGACCGGCGCATCCGCGCCGAGGGCCGCCCGTGCCGCGTCGGCATGACGCTGCAGAAAGGCCGCCAGGTGGCGGGTGATGGCCGGGTCGGCGGGGTAGGGCAAGCCGAACTCGACGATGCCGGCGCGGCGTTTACGGGGCGTATCGCGTGCCTCGCCGGGCGGGAAAAAACCATCCACGACGAGGCGCTCGACTTCTTCGCGTTGCAGCGCCACCGAACGGGCTGCGCCGATGAGGCGCGACCCGGCGCCGAGCAAGGTCACGCTGACCTGCTCGGGAGCGTCGGCTGCCAGCAGTTGCTCCTTGGCGGCCCGGCAGCGTTGTACCAGTTGCGAAAAACGCGCCGCCGACAGGCGCTCGGTGCCGCCCAGGCGCTGTTCGATCAGATGGGCCAGCGCGAGGTCCATGTTGTCGCCACCGAGCATCAGGTGGTCGCCGACGCCGATGCGGGTCAGGCGCGGGGCTGCGCCGGTGTGGCCGGCTTCGACCTGGATCAGTGTCAGGTCAGTGGTGCCGCCGCCCACGTCGCAGACCAGTACCAGCCGGCTGCCTGCCAGCTCGGCGGTGAGACTGTCACGATGGCGGAACAGCCAGTCCTGGAAGGCCGCCTGGGGTTCCTCGATCAGGCGCAGTGTGGGCAGTCCGGCCAGATGGGCGGCCTCCACGGTGAGCGCCCGGGCGCCTTCGTCGAAGGACGCGGGAATGGTGAGCACGATTTCCTGTGCGGCCAGCGGACTGTCGGGAAAGCGGGCGTCCCAGGCCGCGCGCACGTGGGCCAGGTAGCTTGCGCTGGCGGCCAGTGGTGAGACCTTGGTTACATCGTCGCCGGCACCCCACGGCAGGATGGCGGCGCTGCGATCGACGCCGGCGTGCGACAGCCAGCTCTTGGCGCTGGCCACCAGCCGGCCGGGCACCTGGGCGCCGAGGTCGCGGGCGTAGCTGCCGATTACCGGTGCGGCGTCGCCGCCCGGCGTCGGCGTGCCCCAAGGCAGTTGCAGGGATGCCGGGTCGAGCTCGCCGGTGGCAGGGTGGTAGCGCACGGACGGCAGCAGTGGCCGTGTGGCCACCTCGCCGGGGCCGACCAGCTGGTCGATGGACAGCAGGCGGATTTCCTCATCCCCTGCTGCTGCGTAAGCCACGACGGTGTTGCTGGTGCCGAGGTCGATGCCGACGAGGTAAGTGCTCATGGGGTGAGGTGCGTCCTTCTGTTTGCTCCGCTCACGCCTGCTCGCTGCCGCGTACGTCGAATTCCACCTTCCAGTGCTCGCTGCCGCCGACGGGCAGGGCTTCAAGCTCGAGGGTGCCGGTTTCGGTCACGCGGGCTTGCAGCCATACCGCCACGATTTCGCCCGGGCGGCGCCCTTCGGCGGGCAGGCTGGCTTCGATTTCCTCCAGCTCCTGGAGTTCGTCCGGCGCCCAGAAGTCGAGCAGGGTACCGACCTGGTCCTGGCGCCGCACCGACGAGCCGAAGAAGCGGAAGCGCACCGGCTCACCGACCACCAGGCCGAACTCCTGCATCGGCAGTTCGGCTTCGGTGCCTTCTTCGATGCCGAAGGGGGCGATGCACAGGGCCTGCAGTGGCGGCTCCATGCCGGGGATGGCCGGCATCGCCGATTCCACCGCCACGTAATAGGCCCGTGCCGTGCCGCCGCGGATGCGTACGCCACGGCCGTGCCGCACGTAGCCGTAATAGGCTGCGCCGCGGGCCACCGCGAGGTCGAGGTCAGTGCCGCCGAGCAGTCGTGCCGACGCCGCGCCTTCGGCTGCCAGCCAGGTATTGATGAGGCCAAGGACGCGTTCGGCAATCAACCCGGACTTGAGCACGCCGCCGTTGAACAGTACGGCGGTGGGATGCAGGAAGGAGGCGTCGTGGGGCTGGGCGGCAAAGCCTTCAAGCTCGGTGGTGGCACCGCGCTGGCGGCTGAGGAAGGCACCGAGGTGGCGGGTGATCGCCGCGTCCTGGGCGTAGGGCAGGCCGAGCTGGGTCAGCGCGCCGCGGGCCCGGCTGATCGGTGCGTCGGACACCGCCACTTCGGGGAAGAAGCCGTCGAGCAGGCTGCGGGTGAGCTCCTCGCGGGTGACTTCAGTGCGAATCGAGCCGCCGATGAGCCTGGCGCCGCGGCTCGGTACGACGACCGGTACCACATCCACGCTGGCATCGCCAAGCAGGGTTTCCTTGGCGCCGCGGCAGGCGTGGGCAAGGGCGCGGGTTTGCCACGGGTCGAGCTGGGTGCCCTGGGCGGCGAGCTTGCGGGCCACACCGTAGGCCAGTGCGAGGTCCATGTTGTCGCCACCGAGCAGGATGTGATCGCCGACGGCGACCCGGTGCAGCTCAAGCTGGCCGTCCCGTTCGAGCACGGCGATCAGCGACAGGTCGGTGGTACCGCCGCCCACGTCCACGACGAGGATGATGTCGCCTTTTTTCACATCCTTGCGCCACTGGCCGGCGCTGTGCTGGATCCAGCTGTACAGCGCAGCCTGGGGTTCTTCGAGGAGGGTGATGCCGCTGTAACCGGCGGCGCGGGTGGCTTCGGCGGTGAGTTCGCGCGCCGCCGGGTCGAAGGAGGCGGGGATGGTGACGGTGACGTCCTGCGCGTCGAAGGGCGCGTCGGGATGGGCGACATTCCAGGCTTCGCGCAGGTGCGACAGGTAGCGGATCGAGGCCGTCAGCGGGGAGATGCGCGCCACTTCGGCAGGGGCCTCGGCTGGCAGGATCGCCGCACGGCGGTCGACGCCCGGATGGCACAGCCAGCTTTTGGCGCTCGCCACCAGACGGATCGGCGTGGCGGCGCCACGCGTACGGGCAAACTCGCCGGCAGCGAAATCCTGGGATGAGGTCCAGGGCAGACCCAGGTCACCCGGAGCCAGCTCGCTTTCGTGGGGCAGGTAGAGGAAGGACGGCAGCAGCGAACGCGATTCGATGGTGCCGGGGCCGGTGAGTTGCGGAATCGGCAGCACATGCTGGACGACCTTCTCGCCGTCGCTTGCGGTGACGTCTACATAGGACAGGGCGCAGTGGGTGGTGCCCAGGTCGATCCCGATAGCGTAGCGGGGGGCACTCACAATTCCACCTCGGCCTGAGCCAGAATGGCGGCGTCGTGGCCGGCGGCGAGTTTCGGCAGGCGTGTGTCGGACGCCCGCCAGCCGCGGTGGCTGAGGGTGCCGGTGAAGGGGGCCTTGCCGACGACGTTGCCGGTGACGCGCACGCTGGCGGCATCGAAGCCTTCGGCCAGGGTGATGCGGCTGCCTTCGTTTTCGCTGCGCAGGGGCTGGATGCTGAAGTGCTCCCGGATAACCTTGCGGCACCCTTCGTGGACGATGCGTGCGGCAGCGCCGATATCGGTGTCGGAGTAGCTCGCCACGTCTTCCTCGATGAAGTCGATGAAGCGCGCGTCCCGCTGCAGGAGGCCGAGCAGTTGCAGTGCCGCCTCGTGGGGCATCTCGCGCAACGGGGCGACGACCGGGGCGGGCTTCGGCACTTCGACCGGCACGGGCTGCGCGGGTGCTGTCGCCTCGTCGCGCAGTCCTTCCACGCGGGAAGCAAAGCCGGGCTGGGAAAGGATAGAGACAAAACTCCCGCAGGCGAGTGCGAGCCGGCGCAGGAAGGTGGGGGTGGGTCGAGTCATGGAAAGGTCCTTGAAAGGCCGGAAACGCCGTCATTTTACTGCGTCGCAATATAACCTGCGTCAGGCCGATTGCCATCGACACTGTTGCTTTCCGCGCGCGATCTGCCGGCTTGCCCGCAGCGGGAACGCAATTTTTCAGGGATTTTTGGCAAGAACTGGAAAAATCTGCCGATAGCAGGCATCAACATCCGCTTACCTGCCTGCCGAAGAGCGATCCTTGAGACCGGCCATTCACAACTATATCCCTTGCCTTCCCGCCCTCGTCGAAACGCGCATGCGCGAGTTTGCAGGGCATGCGCCGCTGCTGATTCCCCATGAGGGGGCCGGTTGCGTGGGCAGTGACGTTTATTGTCACGCGGTGGTCCGTGACGCCGTTGCCGGGCGCGGCGGCCGGCAGGTTTATGGCTGGCTGCTGACCGTGCCTTCCCTCACCGAGCCGAGGCAGGGCGCGTATGGCTTCACCTTTCATTCGGTGTGGCTGTCGCCGGGCGGGCGTTTGATCGATGTGTCGCCGCACGCCTTTTCGTGCGATGGCTGGAGCGTGTTCATTCCGGATGCCCGGCGCTGCTACGATTTTGCCGGCGAGCGCGGCTATAACGCGCTGGTGATTTACACGGATGCACGTCTGAGTGCCCATGTGCAGCAACTCAGTGGCTTTCCGGTGAAACCGCGGGCGCTGTACTGGACCTCGCAGCTGTACCTGCTGCCGGTGGGTGCCTACGAAGGGCGCTTCCGGCGGGCGTCGAGGCATGTGCCGGAAATCGAGGCACGCTACGCCCTCAAGTTCGAGGGCGGCCGCCTGCTCGGTACCGATACCCTGAGTCGTGCGCAGCGTATCGAGCTGGCGTTCAACTACGGCATCTGATGGGCTCTATGTCCGTCTGCAGAGCGTTTGCAGGTGCCATAAACGAAAAAAGCCGACGAAAATTCGTCGGCTTTCAGGGGGCGCGGCAACTTACTTGACGGTGGCCTTGGTGCGCAGCTCGGCAATGTGACGCTCGACACTCTGCTGTTCGAGGCGCTGCTTGAGCTGGGGCTTCACTTCGTCAAAAGCCGGAGCCTTGAGGGCGCGGCTGTCTTCGACCTTGATGACGTGGTAGCCGAACTCGGTCTTCACCGGGGTGGCGGAGTACTTGTTCTTTTCAAGCTTGACCAGCGCTTCTGAGAAAGGCTTCACGAAGCCGGCCGGATTGGCCCAGCCCAGATCGCCACCCTTGTCCTTGGAGCCCGGGTCCTTGGATTGCTTCGCCAGTTCTTCGAACTTTTCGCCCTTGTCCAGCTTGGCGATGATGGCCTTGGCTTCTTCTTCCTTCTCGACCAGGATGTGACGGGCCTTGAATTCCTTGTCGCCCAGCTGGGACTTGATCTTTTCGTATTCGGCCTTGACGTCGGCTTCGGTGACCGGGTGGGCCTTGACGTAGTCCTGCAGGTAGGCGCGGATCAGCACGGCCTGACGGGCCAGTTCGATTTGGGCGGTCACGTTGCCGGACTTTTCCAGACCCTTCTTGCGGGCTTCCTGGGCAAGTACTTCGCGACGTACCAGCTCTTCCTTGACCGCGGTGCGGAGTTGGTCCGAGTCAGGCGCGCCCTGGGTCTTCTGTTCCGCGATCATCACGTCGGCACGGGCCTGGGGGATGGCGGTACCGTTGACGGTTGCCACAGTCTGGGCAAAGGCGGGGATCGCGACGAACGCCGCGAGGAGGGACAGAGCCAGACGGCTCGGGACGATCTTCATCAGTTTTCCTTGCTTGGTAGAGCGGTTTGAAAGTTAATTTTCTTCCGGGGTTCTTGCCTGGATGGACAGGGCATGAATTTCCTGACGCATCATGTCGCCCAACGCATCGTAAATCAAGCGGTGGCGGGCGACTGTGTTCTTGCCAACAAAGGCGGCGGACACGATATCCAGCTGATAGTGACCGCCGCCGGAGCGGGCTCCGGCATGACCGGCGTGCAGGTGGCTGTCGTCGATCAATTCGATCCGCTCTGGTGCAAGCACACTCAGGCGGTTGCGAATTTCGTCGATGACGCTCACGGCAGGACCTTCTTGAACGGCTTGACCGTACAGCGCATGAAAACGCCGGTGAGGGTGTAGGGATCGGCCGCGGCCCAGGCTTCCGCTTCGGCGAGCGACGGGAATTCGGCAATGATCACGCTGCCGGTGAAGCCGGCCGGGCCCGGATCAGGCGAATCGACTGCCGGGCAGGGGCCGGCCAGGATCAGGCGGCCGTCGGCTTGCAGGGCCTGCAGGCGGGCCAGGTGTTCGGCACGGACTGCGAGACGCTTTTCAAGGGAGTTGGGGACGTCTTCGCCAATCAGGGCATACAGCATTATTTCGGTTCCTCTTCAACAATGTAGCGGGACAGCAGCATTCCCTGGGCCAGAACGAACACGAGCATCAGGCCCATGCCGCCGAAAAGCTTGAAGTTGACCCAGGTATCTTCGGAAAAGTTGTAAGCCACGAATAAATTTATGACCCCCATCGCCGCAAAAAAACCGGCCCAGGCCAGATTGACCTTGCCCCACAGGGCTTCGGGCAGCTTCATCTGGGCTTCGAGCAGGGTACGGATGAGGTTTTTGTTGAGCACCAGTGCTGAAAAAATCAGCGATCCGGCAAAGAACCAGTAGAGCACGGTGGGCTTCCACTTGATGAAGGTCGGGTTCTGGAAAAGCAGGGTGGCGCCGCCGAATACAGTGACGATCCCGAAGCTGACCCACAGCATGGTGTCCACCTTGCGGTGCCTGAACCAGACCCAGCCGATTTGCGCCACCGTGGCGGCAATGGCCACCGCTGTCGCGGCGAAGATTCCGGAGAACTTGTAGGCGACAAAAAACAGGATGATGGGGAAGAGGTCGAAAAGGAATTTCATCGGTGAGTGCGGGGCGAATTGGGCGGGAGGTGGGAGCTGATCAGGTCGGATCGGTGCGGTTCCGCATGTGATCGGCCAAGCCTTCGATGGCCGTCCACAGTTTTGTGCGCAGCGGGCTTTCCGGGATGCATTCGTCGAAGGCCAGTTTCATGCACATCAGCCACTGGTCCCGTTCGACGCTGGCGATGGTGAAGGGCAGGTGGCGGGCGCGCAGGCGGGGGTGCCCAAACTCCTGCTCATAGAGCGGGGGGCCACCCAGCCAGCCGGTAAGGTATTTGAACAGTTTTTCTTCGGAGCCTGAGAGGTCTTCCGGGTGCATCTGGCGCACTTCCCAGGCTTCGGGCAGGGTATCCATCAACGTGTAAAAACGCTGCACAAGGCGCCGGATGCCGGCTTCGCCGCCCAGTTCGGCGTAGGGCGTGTTCATGTTTTCAGGCACTGTGGACATCCATGGCGCTAATGCGGCCGCAGCGCAGGTTGGCAGGCAGGGCCTCGTCCATCATGTTCGGGCGTGGCAGGTCGAGGTTGGCCATCAGTTCGATAAACTCCTGGCGACTACGACCGGCGAGACGCGGATTGCTCTCTTTTTCCTGGCCGATACAGGACACGCGGGCGCCCCGGTAATCGTGGCCCGGATAGACGAGGGTCTCGTCGGCCAGGGTAAACAGGCGATCGTGGATGCTGTCATACAGCGTGCCGGCGTCACCGCCCTGAAAATCGGTACGACCACAGCCGCCGATCATCAGAGCGTCGCCGGTGAACAGGCGGTCGCGCCAATGATAGGTGACACAGCCTGGGGTGTGTCCGGGGGTCGGAATCACCCGGATGACCTGATTGCCGAAGACCAGGGTGTCGCCGTCGTTGAGCAGGCGATCTGCGCAGCCTACGCCACCACCGGTCCCGATCGCGCTGCGCGCGCCGGTGAATTCGCGGAGGCCGGCCGAGCCCGTGATGTGATCGGCATGGACATGGGTTTCCAGTATCCAGGCCAGCTGCAACTCCTGCTCCTGCAAAAAGGTAATGTAGGCACCCACATGCTCCTTGACCGAGTCGATGATGACCGCATCGCCGGTGACCGGGTCAGCGAGCAGGTAGCTGAGGGTGCAACTGGTGGGGTCGAAGAACTGATGGAAGAGAATCATGGAAGTGCTGCCTTGAAGGGAATAGGGTCGATTCTAGCTTCAACTCAGGTCTTTGGTGCGGCTCTAAGCAGGATGCAGGCCCGCAGCCCTCCGTCTTCTCTGGGCAGCAGGCGAAACTCTCCATGCTGTCCGCGCACGATTCGGTCAACGATGGCCAGACCGAGCCCTGAGCCCTTGGTGTTGCTGCGGGCCGATTCAAGACGGGTAAAGGGCCGTTTGACCCGCTCGGTTTCGGTCTCCGGAATGCCTGGTCCCCGGTCGAGCACTTCGATGACCGGGCGTTTGCCATCCATGCCGATTTCCAGTTCGGGGGCGCCGCCAGCATAGTGCAGGGCATTTTCGATCAGGTTGGTGACGGCCCGGCGCAGGGCATTCGGTCGCGCTAGCGCGAAGGTTGGTCCGGTTGCTTTCACGTTCAGCGTGACGCCCCGGCGCGCGTAGATGGTCGAAAGCTCTTCGGCCAATTCGGCCAGATCGAGCGCGGTGAGCTGCTCGCCGCCATCCTCTTTCGAGAATTCCAGGAACTGGCCAATGATCCGGTCCATGTCTTCGATGTCGGAGACCATCGCGTCCACTTCGACCGGATCGGCGCCGCACATTTCAATACCCAAGCGCAAACGGGCCAGCGGGGTACGCAGGTCGTGGGAGACGCCGGCCAGGATCAGGGCCCGGTCGGCGTCGAGTTGCTGCAGGTCGTGGGACATCTGGTTGAAGGCGTGAGCCAGATCGGCCAGTTCGGTCGGGCCGCTTTCGCTCAGGCGCGGTGGCACCTCGCCGCGTCCGACAGTGCGGGCGGCCTGGGCGAGATCCTTGAGCGGCCGGTTGAGGCGCGACACGATCATGTAGGTGCCGAGCATGGCCAGGCACAGGGCTGCCGCGCCCCATCCCATCCATTCAAGTGCATGGGGGCGCAGGACCCGCTCGATGGGAAGCATGACCCAGAAGTCGGTGTTTTCTGCCGGCGTCTCGCCTTCCAGTCGGAAACTGATCCAGAAGCCGTTCAACCCTTCCCACGATGAGGCGAAACGGGTGTCCGCGCCAAGCTGGCGGCGTACATCCTCAGTCACCATGCGCAGTACGGCGGTGTTGTCGAGGGGCAGGAGCTTGTCCTGGGCTTCGGCCGGATAGATGCGGATGCCTTCGAGGGTGGCAAGATCAAGGAGCAGATCCTTGCGCAGTGCCGGATCGGCATTGAGCAGCGCGGTGCGCGTCAGGTTGATGATGCTGACGACTGTCTGGGCGGTCTGTCGCGCCCGGCCGGCCTGATCGAAGTGACTGAAAATGGCCGACCATGCTGCCACCGAGGCGAGCATGAGAACAGTCACCACCAGGAAGATCCGCCACAGCAGCGTGCGTGGAGCCCGGACAAGGAGGGAGTGATAATTGGGCAGCGCCATGGGGCAGGCCTGTCAGGCGTGCTTGTTTCCGTCCGGCACGAAGACGTAGCCGAAGCCCCACACGGTCTGGATGTAGCGGGGCTTGCCCGGGTCTTCTTCGATGAGTTTGCGCAGACGGGAAATCTGCACGTCGATGGAGCGGTCGAAGACGTCGTATTCGCGGCCCCGGGCCAGTTCCATCAGGCGGTCGCGGGAAAGCGGCTGGCGCGGGTGCTGCAGCAGCACCTTGAGCAGCGCAAATTCGCCGGTGGTGAGCACGGTTTCCTCACCGCTCCTGACCAGGATGCGGGTGCCGAGCTGGACGACAATCTGGCCGAAGCTGACTTCCTCGTCGTCGCTGGCCGGTGCGCCCGGCGGCGTCTGCGGCTGGCGGCGCATCACGGCGTGAATCCGGGCGACCAGTTCGCGCGGGTTGAAAGGTTTGGGCAGGTAATCGTCGGCACCCATCTCGAGGCCGACAATACGGTCTACATCGTCACCTTTGGCGGTGAGCATCACGATGGGAATCAGGTTGTTGGTGCCGCGCAGGCGCCGGCAGATGGACAGGCCATCCTCGCCGGGGAGCATCAGGTCGAGCACCATCAGGTCGAAATGTTCGCGCAGCAGGGCCCGATCCATCTGGGGGGCGTCGCTGACGGTCTTTACGTTGAAACCTTGTTCGCTGAGGTAGCGCTTCAGGAGATCCCGCAGGCGGAGGTCGTCGTCAACGACGAGGACGCGATAACTTTCTTTTTCCATGGGGCGAATCCTAGCTGCTCCCCTGCAAACGGGCTAGCGGGGCAACAGGTGGTGGGTAAGCAAAAGTAAGTCGGGGGAGGGGTCTAACATCCCCTTACAAAGCGAAACGTTATTGTCGGAACAGCCTGCCAGAATCAAATCGTGCCGTGCCGGGATGTGCCGGAAAACTCGCGGTCGGGTTAGGATAAGCGCCATGTGCAGTGAGACATTCTTGCAGGACAGGTTTATTCGCGGTCTCGGCCTGGTGGTCGGGTTGCTGCTGGCATGGCCTTTGGCGGCGAGCGCTGCACATGCGGAGGGGGGCGAACGACTGGGCCCCTTCCTGCGGCAGTATGCGGCACCGCAGGATCGTCAGGCGCGGGAAATGCCGGCTTTCGCTGCCGAGCCCCTGCGCCGTCAGGAGGCCGATGACAGCCGTAATCCACGGCGCTGGTCCCCCGAGGAACGTCGTCAGTTGCGACGCGATGTACATGAGGCCGGTCGCGACGTTTACGGCAGTCATCCCCGTCGTCCCGAGTGATGGGCACGTGCGCCCGCTCCGCCCTTGGGGGCCGGAGGCGGTAGAATGCGCGCGCTATGAAGATTCTTGCTCTCGAAACCTCCACCGAATTCGGTTCGGTCGCGCTGCTGGACGGCGATCGCCTTGTTGAACGCCAGGTCGCCGGTCGGCCCGGTCACTCGGAAACCATTCTCCCCGAAGTGCTGGCGCTCCTGCGCGAGGCTGGCGTCGGCCTCCACGATGTGGATGCGATCGCCTTTGGCGCCGGTCCGGGTGCCTTCACCGGCCTGCGGCTGGCCTGCGGCGTGGCCCAGGGCCTGGCGATGGGGATCGGCAAACCGGTGATTCCCGTCGGTACGCTGGAAGCCCTGGCCAGCCAGTGCGACCGCGATTTCGTTTTCGTGGCGGCCGATGCACGCATGTCGGAAGTCTATTTCGCTGCCTATCAACGCCAGGACGGCAGCCTGCGCGAATACGCGCCGCCAGCCTGCGCCGTGCCGGCCGATGTGCGCCTGCCGCCCGAAGGTGAATGGTTTGGCTTCGGCTCGGCGTTCCGGGCTTACCGGGAGGCCCTCGTGGCCGGTCTTGGTCCCCGCCTGGCGGGGTTTGACGAATCCCCGATTCCCCTGGCGTCCAGCGTGGCCCGTCTCGCCGCCGGGCGTTTCCGGCGTGGCGAAGTGATTGATGCGGCACTGGCTGCCCCGCTTTACGTGCGTGACAAGGTCGCCCTGACCACCGCCGAGCGCCTCGCCCGTGGAGGCAAGGCGTGAGCACGACGGGGCTGGATGCGGCGCTGGCTTTTGTGCCGATGCAGGAGGACGACCTCGAATGGATCGCCGGGCAGGACAGGCAGCTTTATCCGTTTCCGTGGGCGGCTGTGAATTTCGCCGATTCCATGAGTGCTGGCTACGGCTGCTGGACCATGTTCGACGGCACCGAGCGCGTGGGTTACGCGGTGCTGATGATGGTTCTCGACGAGGTGCATATCCTCAACATCAGCGTGGTGCTGGCACATCAGGGGCGTGGGCTGGGGCGCCGTCTGCTCGATCATTTGGCGGTGGTGGCCAAGGCAGCCGGCGCACGCCAGATGTTTCTTGAAGTGCGCCCCTCCAACATGCCGGCGCTGGCCTTGTACCAGCGGGCCGGTTTTGAAACCATCGGTCGCCGCAAGGGCTATTACCCGGCCGCCGACGGGCGCGAGGATGCGCTGGTGATGAGGTGGCCCCTGTGAGCTTGCGCACCAGGGGTATCCTGCGCGAGATGGGGCTGGCGCCCCTGTGGCGCCTGCGCGGCGTGGAAGACGTCGCCGTCGACGCGCCTGCGCAGGTGTTGCCCGAATCACCGGTGGTTAGCGTGCCGCTTGCGGCTGCGCCTGTTGCGCCTTCGCCTGCCTTGGCCAGGCCGGTTGAGGTGCGCGCCACCTTGCGCGAGGCTCTGGCGCCGCTGGCTCCCGTGGTCGAGGCCGTCGCCCCGCGTCGCGAGTTCGCCACCGATCTGGCCGGCCTGGGCTGGGATGAACTGGAAGCGCGCATTCGCGCCTGCGACGCCTGCGGCCTGTGCAAGCGGCGCAAGCAGGCGGTGCCCGGCGTGGGCGACCGTCAGGCCGACTGGCTGTTTGTGGGTGAAGGGCCGGGGGCCGAGGAGGATGAGCGGGGCGAGCCCTTTGTCGGTCAGGCCGGGCGTCTGCTCGACAACATGCTCGGCACCATCGACCTGAAACGTGGTGAGGACGTGTACATCGCCAACGCGGTTAAATGCCGGCCGCCCAACAACCGCACCCCCGAAGCTGCCGAACTGGCGGCCTGCTTCCCCTACCTCAGCCGCCAGATTGCGCTGATCAAGCCACGTCTGATCGTGGCCCTCGGCCGCCCGGCCGCCCAGGCCCTGCTCAATCAGGAAATCAAGATCGGTGCGGTGCGGGGCAAGCTGTTCTCCCACGCCTCGATTCCGGTGGTGGTGACTTATCATCCGGCTTATTTGCTGCGCAATATGGCCGACAAGGCCAAAGCCTGGGAAGACCTGTGTTTTGCCCGCAGCACCATGCGGCGTTTGCGCGAAGGCGCATAGGCACATTGCAAGATTTCATGGCGGAGGCTGATTGTCACTGCGCACGACACCGCTTGCCGCCAGAATGAGTCGTTGTATATCGTGGCGACAGCGTGTCCCGTTGCCCGGCTCCATCTTCTTTTTCGAGGACTTTCCCATGCGTATCAAGCTCTTCCTGTCCCTGATCCTGTCGGCGCTGCTGCTCTCCGGTTGCGGCTATAACCAGATCCAGATCAACGATGAACAGGTCAATGCGTCGTGGTCCGAAGTGCTTAACCAGTACAAGCGCCGGGCCGACCTGATCCCCAATCTGGTCCAGGTGGTGCAGGGCTACGCTTCCCATGAAAAGGAAGTGCTGATCCGCGTGACCGAGGCCCGTGCCAGCGTGGCCGGCATGAAGGTGACGCCGGAGTTGGTGAATGATCCCGAAGCCATGGCCAAGTTCCAGAAGGCCCAGGGCGAACTCTCCGGTGCCCTGTCGCGCCTGCTGGTGGTGTCCGAGAATTACCCCAACCTCAAGGCCGACGCCAATTTCCGTGACCTGCAGGCCCAGCTCGAAGGCACCGAAAACCGCATTACCGTGGCCCGCAACCGCTACATCAAGACGGTGCAGGAATACAACGTGTCGGTGCGCACCTTCCCGAACAACCTCACCGCGATGGTGATTGGCGCCAAGCCCAAGGCCAACTTCACGGTTGAGAACGAGCAGGCCATCAGCGAGCCGCCGAAGGTGAACTTCGGCTCGCCCGCCGCGCCTGCCAAGCCGGCGGCCCAGTAAGCCGGACACGGACGCCTCACCGTGGGCCGCGCGCTCCTGCGTTTTCTCTGGCTGCTGATCGGCCTGGCCGGTTTCGTCCATGCCGACGATCTGCCGCCCATTCCTGCGCTGTCGGCGCATGTGACCGATACCCTCGGTCTGTTGCCGGAGTCGCGCAAGCTGGCCCTCGAAAACCGGCTGGTGGCGCTGGAAACGGAGAAAGGCGCCCAGGTGGCGGTGCTGGTTGTCGCCAGCACGCAGCCCGAAGCCATCGAGGAGTACGCCCTGCGCGCCGCCGAAGCCTGGCGTCTGGGGCGCAAGGGTGTGGATGACGGCCTGTTGTTCCTGATTGCCCGGGACGACCGGCGGATGCGCATCGAGGTGGGCCGCGGGCTGGAAGGGGCGATTCCGGATGCCATCGCCAAGCGCATCATCGCTGATGTGGTAACGCCGCCGTTTCGTGCGGGCGATTTTGCCGGCGGCATCGAGGCCGGCGTGGCGGCGATTGCGGCGCGGGTGTCGGGCGAGGCCCTGCCGGCGCCGACGGTGCGCAGCCCTGCGGGTGACAGTGACTTCGGACTGGAAGAAATCCTGGTGCTGGGAATGATCGTGACCATCGTGGTGGGCAGCGTGCTGCGCGCCATTTTTGGGCGACTCCTTGGGGCGACGATGGTTTCAGGGATTGTCGGTGTGGGGGCCTGGCTGCTGACCAGCGTCTTGCTGGTGGGAGTGGCCGGTGGTGTGGCGGCCTTCATCTTCGTGCTGGCCATGGGCTCCGGTGGTGGTTCTCGCCACACCGGTGGGCCGTGGATGGGCGGCGGCGGTTTCGGACGGGGCGGCGGTGGAGGCGGTGGCTGGTCCGGTGGCGGCGGTGGTTTTGGCGGCGGCGGCGCGTCGGGAGGCTGGTGATGCAGATCGGACGCATGTTTCGTCATCTGGTGACGCCGTCGTGGGTACTCGGGCGGGTATTTACTCCTGCCGTGATGACGGCCATCGAAGAGGCCGTGAAGGAATCGGAAACCCTGCACCGGGGCGAGATCCGCTTTGCCGTAGAAGCCGGACTTGATCTTGATGAACTGCGCCGTGGGACGAGCGCCCGGGAGCGCGCCGTGGAGGTTTTTTCGCGGCTGCGCGTATGGGACACGGCCGAGAATAGCGGCGTGCTGATCTACGTCCAGTGGCTGGATCGGCAGGTGGAAATCGTTGCCGACCGGGGGATTGCCGCGCAGGTGCCGCAAGCAGAATGGGAGCAAATCTGCCGCCGGATGGAAGCGGCCTTCCGGGACGGGCGCTTCGGTGAAGGTTCTGCCGAGGCCGTACGGGCGGTGGGGCAACTGCTTGCGGTGCGTTTTCCGGCCCGATCCGACAATCCCAACGAACTGCCCGACCGGCCGGTTCTGCTCTGACGTTTCTCAGTTGCCGTTCTGCAGGGCCTGGCTCTGGCCAATGCTGAAGTAAAGGGCGGCACCCTTGCCGACTTCGCCTTCTGCCCACACTTCGCCGGCATGTCGGCGGACGATGCGGGCCACGGTAGCCAGACCGATGCCGGTGCCCGGAAACTCCCGGTCGGAATGCAGGCGCTGAAAGGGACGGAACAGGTTTTCCCGGTAGCGCATGTCGAAGCCGGCGCCGTTGTCGCGGATCACGAAGGCATCCACGCCCTCGTGATGGGTGGCGCTGAAATGGATTTCCGCTTGTGCCATGCGGCCGGTGAACTTCCAGGCGTTGCCGAGCAGGTTCTCCAGCACGGTACGTATCAGGCTCGGGTCGCCCTCGACACGCAGGTCTGGTGCGATATCGACGCGCATCTCCCGCTCTGGCTCCTGCTGGCGCAGTTCCTCGCAGATGACCTGCGCCAGGTGGGACAAATCCACCGGGCGCCGTTCGAGTTCCTTGCGGCTGACCCGCGACAGGGTCAGCAGGTCGTCGATGAGCTGACCCATGCGATGCACGGCAGCGCGCACCCGGCGCAGCAGTTCCTTGGCCTCGTCGTCCAGCTTGTCGCCGTAGTCCGAGCCGAGGATGGAGCTGTAGCCCTCGATGGCGCGCAGCGGGGCGCGCAGGTCGTGGGACACGGAATAACTGAAGGATTCCAGTTCATTGAGGGCCGCACTGAGCTGCGAGGTGCGCTCGGCCACCCGGCGTTCCAGTTCGCTGTTGAGGCGCTTGATGGCGCGCTCGGCAAACTTGCGTTCGGTGAGGTCGGTGCCGACGCCGACGATGTGCGGCCTGCCGTCGAGGATCACGCGCCGGCCCACCACCAGGAAGGGCACCGGCTCCTTGTCGTTGCGGCGGAGCATCACTTCCACCGAGGTTTCGCCGGAAAGCAGTGCTGATTCGATGCGGTGGGCAATCACCGGTTCCTGTTCCGGGATGACCAGGCTTTCCGCCTCGGCGTCCTGCAGTTCGGCGTCTTCGAGCCCGGTCAGTTCGCTGACAAAGCGGTTCCACAGAACCAGCCGGCCTCTCTGGTCGAACAGGAAGAACGGTGCCGGCAGGCTGTCGATCAGTCCGCGCGAAAAGTCGCGCTCGGCCTTGAGTTGCTCTTCGGCCAGCTTGCGCGCCGTGATGTCGCCGATCGAGCCGACGATACGCACGGCGCGGCCCTGCTGGTTGCGATGGGCGAGGCCGCGGGCAAGCACCCAGTGGAACTTGCCATCCTTGTCGGCGATCCGGTATTCGGATTCGAAGTGCTCTGTTTCACCGCGCAGATGGGCGATGAAATCGGTCCGGTAGCGAGCCCGGTCGTCCGGGTGGATGAGTTTCAGCCATTCGTCGCCGGTGGTGCGCAGGGTGTCGCTGTGCAGGCCGAGGAGCGACAGCAGGCGGGCCGAAAGGTACAGGTGGCGGGTCTTCGGATCCCAGTCCCACAAGCCTTCGTTGGTGCCGCGCTGGGCCAGGACGTAGCGTTCCTTGGTGTCGCGGAGCTGCTCTTCGGCTTCCAGGAAGGCGGTGCGGTCCTCGACGATGCCGACGCCACCATACACTTTGCCGCTGGCGTCGTACTCCGGGGCAACACGGATGGAGAGGATCTGTACGTTGGTGGACAGCGGCGAGACGAAGGGGCCGTCGTAGGCACCGCGCTGGCCGTTGAGGGCCCCGCGCAGCATCGCCAGGATGGCGTCGTCGCCGAGGGAGTGCAGATCCAGGCCGTTCAGGTGGCCGGCGGTGGAATGGAGAATCTCTGCCAGACGGCCGTTGCAGTAGCTGATCTGCAGGTCATTGGTGAAATGGAAGATCCCGACCGGCGAGTTCTCCACCAGCGCCCGATAGCGCGCCTGCTGGTCGACGATAGCCTGTCCGGTGAGGCGTTCCTGCGATTGGTCGTGGAACACCAGCACAACCCCCAGTGGGTTTTGATGCGGTGCCATCATGATCGGCGCACCGCTGTTGGCAATCGGGCGCCGGATTCCGTGGCGATCGACCAGCAGGGTGTGCTGGCCCAGCCTGGCCATTTCACTGCCCTGCATGAGCTTGTCGGCGGGGTTCTCGACTGGCTCGCCGGTTTCTTCATTGATGATCCGGAAGACTATGTCGAGGGGCTGGCCGATGGCTTCGTTCTCGGTCCACCCGGTAAGTTTCTCGGCGACCGGGTTCATCAGGGTGATGCGGCTGTGCCGGTCGGTGGCGATGACGGCATCCCCAATGCTGCGCAGGGTAACGCCGAGGTACTCGCTGGTGGCCCGCTGGGCGGTCTGGTCCGAGGCTGCGCCGATGATGGCGTTCAGGCCGCCATCCGGGTTGCGCAGGAGGGTCATGGCGTCGTGGATCCACATGGGCTCCCCGTTGGCCGGGTCAAGCCGGTATTCCACGCTGATTTCCACGGGCGCATGGCCGGGTCTTCTGAGGGCCTCTTCAATGGCGGCCCAGACACGCCCGAGATCCTCGGCCGGGGTGCGGTGGGCGAAATGCTGCCAGCCGCCCGGCGCGCACAGTACGTCGATGGGGGTGCCCAGCCACTCCCCGGCCTTGGCCGAGATGTAGTCGTAGCATTCGTGCGCCGGGTTGAAGCGGTACAGGACATGCGGGACCTTCTCGAGGGCTTCGGTGAAGCAGGTGTTGTTGTGGGAGCTGGTTGCCGCGGTGGCCTGCCCAGCGGTGGCATTGCCGGCCGCGCCGAGCAGTTCGCGGCGCATCACGAGAAACAAAACGAAACTGCTGATGGCAATCACCAGGAGCACCGGCCAGCCCTGCAGCATGGCTTGCGTGGTCATGATCAGCAAGGCCGTTACTGCGGCGTAGATGCCGGCAAGCATGGTGGCGCGCCTGCCCGGTGCACAGGCGGGGGGCAGGTCGACGGCGGGCACGACGGGCTCATGACCAGGTTTGAAGATCATGGGGCAAGTCCTGTTGCTGGGTGATCTGTCACTGTTGGGGCGGGTCTTTCCACAATGCTGCTTTAAAATCCGTTTTCCTGTTTTTGAAACACTATTCCATTCACACAATGATCCCGACCCGTCCCGAGAAGGACGCCGAATTCATGCGTGCAGCCATCGCGCTCGCGCACGAAGCCGGCCGTTGCGGCGAGGTGCCCGTCGGGGCACTGATCGTCGGCCCCGATGGCCTTGTTGTAGGCCGCGGTTTCAATCAGCCCATTCTGCGTCACGACCCGACTGCACATGCTGAAGTCATGGCGTTGCGTAATGCCGCCGAGTTGCTGGGCAACTACAGGCTGCCGGGCTGCACTCTGTATGTAACCCTTGAGCCGTGCGCCATGTGCGCCGGTGCGATCATGCATGCGCGTATCGGCAGAGTGGTGTTTGGTGCGAACGACCCCAAAACCGGGGTAGCCGGTAGCGTAATCGATCTTTTTGCGGAAACACGCCTAAACCATCACGCCGAGGTGGAGGGAGGCATGCTTGCCAGCGAATGTGGCGGGCTTTTGTCAGCTTTTTTTGCTGCCCGGCGCAAACGACCGGCAGGAGGGTGAGAATTGTGCAGATTTGTATCGATATTCCGTCCCAGATACTGACCCTGATCGCCGATGACGGTGCGTGCATCCGTCGTTACCGCGTTTCCACGGCTAAAAACGGGCCAGGTGAAGAGGCCGGGAGCTATCGCACCCCGCGCGGCAAACATCTCATTCGCGCCCGGATTGGCGCCGGGGAGCCGCTCGGTGCGGCCTTCCGCGGCCGGCGTCCGACCGGTGAGGTGTGGACGCCCGAACTGTCTGCCGCCGCGCCGGAGCGGGACTGGATCCTGACCCGCATCCTGTGGCTGTCGGGCATGGAGCCGGGCCGCAATCGTCTCGGCAATGTGGATTCCATGCGCCGCTATATCTATATTCACGGCACGCCGGATACGGAGCCGATGGGCGTGCCGCTGTCGATTGGCTGCATTCGCATGCGCAACCGGGATGTGGCCGAGCTGTTCGATCTGGTGCCGGCCGGCACGCCGGTGGAGATCTGCGCGTGAGCGGGGAGTCCGGGGTGCTCATCCGGCTGGGCAGCTGGGATGAACTGGCGGGTGTGGTCACGCCGATCCGCTTCTGCGTCTTCGTGGATGAGCAGGGCGTGCCTGCGGAGATGGAGCTGGATGAGTTCGATGGGCTGTCGCGTCACGCGGTGGCGCTGGCCGGTGATGTGCCGGTAGGAACTGGCCGCCTGCTGCCGGATGGCCATATCGGGCGAATGGCGGTGCTTGTTGATTGGCGTGGTCGGGGCGTGGGGACGGCGCTGCTGGAGACGCTGATCCTTGAGGCCACACGCTTGGGCATGGCTCAACTGGTGCTCAGCGCCCAGACGAATGCTCTGGGCTTTTATGCGCGTTTCGGTTTCGTGCCGGAAGGAGACGCATACGATGAAGCCGGCCTGCTTCACCAGGCCATGCGAAAAAACCTAGCGGGTTGAGGCGCTGTCGTCGGTACCGACTGTTACCGGCACGTGGGCAAGATGACGCTGAAACCATTCGGCGGCCTGGGTGGCTGTCGTGTCGAGGGCGCCCGGTTCGCGGAACAGATCATCGGTGCCCGCAACGACCCGCCAGTCCTTCTGGCAGGTGAGCTGCTCGTAGGCTTGCCGGACATGGGTCAGGCCGTCGTCCTTTTCGCCGACGATCATGCGGGTCGGACAGGCGACCTGTTGCAGTGGCGACATGCCGGCCAGGCCGGGGCGGCCGCCTCGACACACCAGCGCACTGACCATTGTCGGTTCCTTTGCGATGGCCCGGATTGCTGCGGCACTGCCGGTGCTGCTGGCCACCAGTCCGACCGGCAGCGGGACCAGCGGTGGCTGGTGGCGCAGCCATTCAAACAGCGCGCTGATGCGCTGGCCGAGGAGCGGCGTGTTGTAGCGGGTGTCCGGATCGCGGGCTTCTTCGTGGCGCGTCAGCAGATCGAAAATCAGGGTTGCATAGCCGGCTTCCTGCAGGCGTTTGGCGAAGTGGGCCTCGCGGGAGTTCCGGTGGTTGCCGACGGAGTTCTGGGCGATCAGGATCAGTCCGGCGGCGTCCGGCGAGTGGGCGAGCAGGGCTTCAAGCCAGATCGGGCCGGCGGCGATGCTCAGGGGGGTGTGACGCAGTTTCATCATGATCGGACGGTGCAGCCTGTATTTTTCCGGACGATGGCACGCCACCGGACAGGCTGCAAGGGCGTGGGGCGGCCTAGTTGGCGTGAATGTGCACTGGAACACGGCGCGGCCCGAAAGCGCCGCTGAATTCCCCGAAACGTCCGGCTACCGGATGTCCGCAGGCGCTGCAGGCACCGCTGGCATTCAGGCGATAGGCCAGGATGGCGTACCAGTCCCGTTCGATGACGACCTGCCCGCAGGACGGGCAGTGGGTCGAGCCGCCGTCGGTGTCGTGCACGTTGCCGGTGTAGACGTAATGCAGGCCGGCATCGCGGGCAATCTGCCGGGCCCGGCTGAGTGTGGCCGGCGGGGTCGGCGGAATCTGGTCGAGCTTGTAGTCAGGGTGGAAGGCGGTGAAGTGCAGGGGTACGTCGGGCCCGAGTTCGTTGGCCACCCATTTCGATAGTGCGGTGAGCTCGGCGTCGGAGTCGTTGAGGCCGGGGATCAGCAGGGTGGTGATTTCCACCCACACCGGGGTTTCGTGGTGCAGGTAGAGCAGGGTGTCGAGTACCGGAGCCAGGTGGGCACCGGTCTGGTGGACGTAGAAATCTTCGGTGAACGCCTTGAGGTCGACGTTGGCGGCATCCATCACGGCGTAGAAGTCGCGGCGCGGTTCTGCGTGGATGTAGCCGGCGGTGACGGCCACCGTGGCGATGCCGTGCTCATGGCAGGCGATGGCGGTGTCGATGGCGTACTCGGCGAAAATCACCGGGTCGTTGTAGGTGAAGGCGACGCTGCGGCAGCCATGCCGGGCCGCCGTCTTGGCGATTTCAACCGGGGACGCCGCATCCATCAGCCGGTCCATGTCGCGACTCTTGGAAATATCCCAGTTCTGGCAGAACTTGCAGGCCAGGTTGCAGCCGGCGGTGCCAAAGGAGAAAACACTGCTGCCCGGGTAGAAGTGGTTCAGCGGTTTCTTCTCGATGGGATCAATGCAGAAGCCCGAACTGCGCCCGTAGGTGGTGAGGACCATCTTGCCGTCCACCCTCTGGCGCACGAAGCAGGCGCCGCGCTGGCCTTCGTGGAGACGACAATCCCGCGGGCACAGGTCGCACTGGATGCGGCCGTCGTCAAGGGCATGCCAGTAGCGGGCGGGGTGGGTGTCCATGATTTACTCCCGGGTTTCGCCCTCGTGCCACTTTTGCACCTGGTAGCGGGCGAGCATGACGTTGGGCCCCCAGAAGTCGACGGGCAGGCGGGCCTTCTGCTTGAGGGCCGCCATAAAGGTGTGCTTGTCCGGCAACTGCTCCCATACCTGGGGCAGAAAGGTGGCCTTCTGGCAGCCGTTGAAGAAGATCACCCCGTCGCGGCCGGGAACCAGCTGGGCGAGGGCATCGGCTTCGTCGCGGAATTCCATGAAGTCCGGTTCGGTGAGCAGGGAGACTTCGACTTTCACCCGGGCGAACTCGCTCGCCGACAGCGGCGGGAAGCGTGGATCGCGCAGGGCCGCGGAGACGGCGTTTTCGCGTACGTCGTCGCCCAGTGTGCGGTGGGCATTGAGGCTGCCGATACAGCCGCGCAAGTCGCCGTCGAGGGTCAGGGTGACGAAGGTGGCGCCCCGCTCTGCGAGGCGGGGATGCTCAAGCGCCGCCGGGGCACTCTGCCCGAGCGCATCGGCGATGGCCTTGCGGGCCTGGGTCAGGAGCGCCACGCCGAGGGTGTCAGTGGTGGGCACGGTCGCATTCCTCTGAAAACACAATCGAAGCGTAGCCGACCACCCGCTCCCGGTCGCCTGCCGTGTCGCCGGAATTGCGCAAGTCGAGCAAGTGGGGTTTGAGGTTGTGGCGTTGTGCGGCGAGGAGCAGGCCGTTGATCGGGCCGGCGCCACAGGCCTGTTCACAAAGCAGGGTTGCGTCGAGCTGACGGATTTGCGCGATGGTGGCCTTGTCGCGCCACTGGGCCTGGCGGTAGGGGTGGTAATGGGACAAGTCGGAGCTGATGACGATCAGGGTTTCCGGCCCTCCCCACCGAGCTTCCAGAACTGCTGCAACCCGACGGGCGTCCACGTCACCGACGGCGATGGGCAGGATTTCAAAGTGATCGAGCGTGGTTTGCAGGAAAGGCAGCTGCACTTCGATGGCGTGCTCTTCGGCGTGGGGCAGGTCATCGACGATCACACCGGGCATTTCCCGCACCGCCAGCCAGGCTTCCCGGTCGACGGCCACCGCGCCCAATGGCGTAATGAAGGATTGCGCCGCGGGCAGGGCCATGCCGCGTACTGCTACCCGGTGGGTCGGGCAAAGAATCAAAACCCGGCGGATCACATCGCGCCGCTGCACGAGTTCGGCGTAGGCGCTGGCGGCCACTGCGCCTGAGTAAATATAACCCGCGTGCGGCACGATCAACGCCTTTGGGGCATCCACCACTTCGGCGGGAATGGCCGCAGACAGAAAGCCCGCTACCTGGGCATGCAGGCTATGGGGATCGGCTGGGTAGAAAAGCCCGGCTACAGCCGGAAGGCGTTGCGACGCGTGAGCCATGATTTCCTTCTTGATGAAACGGGGAACACCCTTGATTCCATTATAGGACCGGGCGCAGCAACCATGCGATCCCGCCGCCCAGCCCGGCGCCAACCGCCAGCATGCCGCCCACCACCCGCCAGCCGAGGGCGCGCCCACCGAGACCGAAGGCCAGTCCGGTCTTGAAAGTGAGGTTGGCGAGCATGGCGAGCAGGATGGCAATGGCTGTTGGTGTCGTTTCCATCTTGCCCAGGTTGAGCAGGCGCAGGGTGGACAGGGCGATGGCGTCCACATCGGTGAGGCCGGAGGCGAAGGCCAGCAGGTACAGCCCGCCCTGGCCGGCGCTGTCCGACAGCCAGGCTGCGCACAGCAATACACCGGCGTAGAGCAGACCGAAGCCCATGGCCGTGCGCAGCTCGGTCGGGTTGCGGGTTTCAGGAATCGGCAGGCCTTCCTGGGCGGCCAGCTGGCGCCAGTTCACGGCAATCACCACGGAGCCGATCAGGATGGCCAGCAGGCAGCCGGTGGCCAGCTCGGGGAGCACTGAAGGAGAGAGCACGCCGGCAATGGCCAGAACACGTACCACCATGATCAGGTTGGCCAACAGGATGACCAGCGTGGCGGTGGGGGCCATGGCCGGGTTTTCGCGGGCATGGCGGGCAAACACCATGGTGGTGGCAGTGCTCGACACCAGCCCGCCGAAAAGGCCGAGCAGGGGTGCGCCGTAGCGGGCACCGATCAGGCGCAGGGCGGCGTAGCCGGCGAGGCTGACGCCGGAGATCAGCACGATCATCAGCCACACCTGGTGGGGGTTGATCGCCTCATAGGGGCCGAAACCGTGGTTGGGCAGGATCGGCAGGACGATCAGCGACAGCACCGAGAACTGCAGGATCGAGCGCCAGTCCTGGCTGGTCAGGCGGGAAGCCACGCCGCGCAGTTCCGACTTGAAGTAGAGCAACATCGTCGAGCCCACTGCCGCCATAACGGCAAGGCGCCCCTGGCCGACCCACACCATCGCCCCCAGGCAGTAGCAGACGAGCAGGGCGACGACCGAGGTGGTGCCCGGATCATTGGGTTCCGGCTGGCGGAAATTGGCAGCGATGATCATGGCCGCCACCAGCACGAAACCGGCGATCAGGAGGCCTGGCGTGGCGAGCTGTTCGGCCAGCAGGCCGGCCAGCGCGCCGAGCAGTCCGGTGAGCCCGAAAGTGCGTACGCCCGCCAGGGCGGCCGGGCGACGCTCGCGCTCCAGGCCCATCAGCAGGCCGATGGCGGTGGCCAGGAAGAGGGCTTCCAGCTGACGGGTTTCAAAGGGTAGGGAGAACAACATGGCGGCTATCCCGGAGTGGATGAAACCTAATCAGCGGCAGAATCGCGCTAGACATTGAGTAGAATTGCGCGATGCGAATTCCGACTACCCGTTGTTTCGCGATTGTTCCGGCCGCAGGTAGCGGCAGCCGGATGCGCAGCGAACAACCCAAACAATATCTTTCCCTGCTTGGTCAGCCCCTTATCCGTCACACCCTGGCGGCGCTGTGTGCGTCGCCGGTGATTGACCGGGTGTACGTGGTGCTGTCGGTCGGTGACCAGGAGTGGGACCGCCACGACTGGACGTCGTTCGGCAACCGTCTGGTGCCCCTGTTTTGCGGCGGCGCCTCGCGGGCCGACAGCGTGCTTAACGGCTTGCGGGCCATTGCCGATGATACGTCCGAATCCGACTGGGTTCTGGTTCATGATGCGGCGCGTCCGTGCCTGGCGCCGTGGCACATCGAGAATCTGGTGCGCGAGCTCATCCACGACGAGGTCGGCGGCATTCTTGCCGTGCCGGTGGCTGATACCCTCAAGCAAGCCGACAGTCACCAGCACATCGCTGCCACCGTGCCCCGCGATGGTCTGTGGCAGGCTCAGACGCCGCAGATGTTTCGCTACGTGATGCTCAAGCGGGCCCTAGAAAGTGCCCGCAATGTCACCGACGAGGCCAGCGCCATCGAGGCCATGGGCCTGCGGCCGCGGCTGGTGCGGGGCGATCCGACCAACCTGAAAGTCACTTATCCCCTCGATCTGCATCTGGCCGAGTGGATTCTCCAGCACCGCGAGGAAGCCTCATGAGCATGGTTCCGTTCCGCATCGGGCAGGGCTTTGACGTCCATGCCCTCGTTCCCGGCCGCCCGCTGATCATCGGCGGGGTGACCATTCCGTTTGCCAAAGGTCTTTTGGGCCATTCCGACGCCGACGTGCTGCTGCACACTATTACCGACGCGATCCTCGGAGCCGCCGGTCTTGGCGATATCGGCCGGCATTTTCCGGATACCGATCCCCGTTTCGAGGGTGCGGATTCCCGCGTGCTGCTGCGCGAAGCCGCTGCGGCAGCCCGGGCGGCCGGTTGGCAGACGGTGAATGTGGACGCCACGGTGATCGCCCGGGCGCCGAAGATTTTGCCCCACGTGCCGGCGATGATCGCCAACATTGCCGCTGATCTGGGCGTCGATCCGGCGGCGGTGAACGTGAAGGGCAAGACTACCGAAAAACTCGGCTTCACCGGCCGCGGCGAAGGCATCGCCTCCCAGGCCGTGGCCTTGATGGTGCGGCTAGATGGCTGAAGCCCGTCGTCGTCTCTTCCTGGCCCTGTGGCCAGGGCCCGAGCTGGCCGGGCGGCTGCAGACGGTGTCGGCCGAGGCCTTCAGGGTGTGTGGCGGCCGGCAGATGCGCGTCAAGACCCTGCATCTGACCCTGGCCTTCCTCGGCGATGTACCCGAGTCGCGTATTCCGGCACTGCTGGCGGCGATGAGCCGGATCAAGGGCCGGCCATTCCAGCTGGTTGTGGACACGCTTGGCTACTGGAAACACAACCGGATTGTGTGGGGCGGCTGCCGCGCGCAGCCGGAAGCGCTGGATCAGCTCGTCAGCGCCATCCGCCAGCAACTCGTCGCGCTCGGTTTGCCGGGCGGATCAGACTCCTTTTCTCCCCACATCACGCTGTTGTGCAAGGCACGTCCCGTCGGCGAACTGCCGGCGATGACTCCCCTCGCGTGGCCGGTGGGCGAATGGGTGCTGATGGAATCCTGCCCCTCGACGGCCGGAGCCGATTACCGGCGTCTTGCCGCCTGGCCGCTGGGCTAGGCTTGTGCTTCAGCCGGTGACGGGAAGGGCCGTGCGATCGACAACCCGGCGCAGGACAAAACTGGTGTGAACACCGGTCACGCCCTGGATGCGGGTGATCTTGTTGAGCAGCAAGTCCTGATACGCATCCATGTCACGGACGACCACCTTCAACTGGTAATCGGACTGTTGGCCAGTGATCAGCAGGCATTCGAGCACTTCCGGAATCTCCGTGATGCTCGCCTCGAGCTGGGCGAAACGTTCCGGAGTGTGCAGATCCATCGAGATTCCGATCAGGGCCATCAGTGTCAGGCCGAGTTTCCTGGCATCAAGAAACGCCCGGTAGCCGATGATCAGTCCGGCTTCCTCGAGCGTGCGTACCCGGCGCAGGCAGGGGGAGGGCGACAGGCCAATACGGTCGGCCAGATCCTGATTGCTGATCCGCCCTTCCTGCTGCAGGATGGCGAGAATCTGCCGGTCGTAACGGTCCATAGCTATTAAGTTGCTCATTTTTTGTATTTGGAAAAATTTTATGCTGATAATGGTAGGCGGCTGGCCATGAAACGCAAGGGTCTGCCAAGCACTTTTCCGTAAGATTGCTGCATTGAAAAAATCTTTCGGAGCCTTATCATGCCGCAGCAAACCGTCGCCAAATACAACGCCTTTCCGCAGGTTCAACTCACCGATCGCCAATGGCCCAGCCGTGTCATCGACACCGCGCCGATCTGGATGAGCACCGATCTTCGCGATGGCAACCAGTCGCTCTTCGAACCGATGAACGGCGAGAAGAAAATGCGGATGTTCGAGACACTTTGCGCCGTCGGCTTCAAGGAAATCGAAGTGGCCTTTCCGTCCGCCTCGCAGACCGAGTTCGATTTTGTACGTGGCTTGATCGAAGGCAATCACATCCCCGATGACGTCACCATCGAGGTGCTCACCCAGGCGCGCGAACACCTCATTCGCCGCACCTTCGAGTCGCTCAAGGGTATCAAGCGCGCCATCGTTCACGTCTATAACGCCACCTCCAAACCCTTCCGCGAGAACGTGTTCGGCATGAGCAAGCCGGAGGTGGTGAAGATGGCGGTGGATGCCGTCAAACTCATCAAGACGCTTGCCGAAGCCCAGCCGGAAACCGAGTTCGTGCTCGAATACAGCCCGGAAACCTTCACGGCCACCGAGCTCGATTTCGCCCTCGAAGTGTGCAACGCCGTGACCGAAGCCTGGGGTGCCACGCCCGAACGCAAGGTCATCCTCAATCTCCCGACCACGGTGGAAGTGGCCACGCCGAACATCTACGCTGACCAGATCGAGTGGATGCACCGCAACCTCGCCCGCCGCGACAGCGTGCTCATCAGCCTCCATCCGCACAACGACCGCGGTACGGCGGTGGCGGCTGCCGAACTCGGCTTGATGGCCGGCGCCGACCGCGTCGAGGGCTGTCTCTTCGGCAACGGCGAGCGCACCGGCAACGTGGACCTCGTGACTCTTGCCCTCAACATGCACACCCAGGGCGTCGATCCGCAGCTCGACTTCTCGGACATCAACGCCGTGGCCCGCACCTACGAGCATTGCACCCAGTTGCCGATTCACCCGCGCCATCCGTATGTGGGCGATCTCGTCTTTACGGCTTTCTCGGGCTCGCACCAGGACGCCATCAAGAAGGGTTTTTCCGCGCAGCAGGCGGATGGCTTGTGGAGTGTGCCTTACTTGCCTATCGACCCGGCCGACGTCGGCCGCAGTTACGATTCGGTGATCCGCGTCAACAGCCAGTCCGGCAAGGGGGGAATCGCCTGGTTGATGGAAAACGAACACGGCGTCGTCATGCCGCGCCGCTTGCAGGTCGAGTTTTCCGGCGTTGTCCAGCAGCACACCGACGCGCATGGTGGCGAAGTGAGTGCCGAGGAAATCTGGGGCTTGTTTGCCGATACCTACCTCGATGCCGCCGTTCCGGTGCGCTATTGCGGGCACCAGCTCTTCGAGAATGGCGCCGCCCAGGGCATCCGCTTGCGTGTCGATATCGATGGCGTGCCGCAAGAGCTTACCGGCGAAGGCAATGGCCCGATCAATGCCGCCGTGCATGCCCTTCAGAGTGGCGGCATCGGCATTCAGGTGCGCAGCTACGAGGAGCGTTCGATGGTTCCGGTTGGCGAGGATGGTAATGCCCGCGCCTGCGCCTTCATGGAGGTGGCCGGCAGCAAGAGCGACTGCTACGGGGTTGGCATCGATGCCAATATCGTCACCGCATCGATCAAGGCGCTCATCAGCGGAGCCAATCGTTCCCGTGCGAGTGTGCAGGACGCCGTGCCGGCCTGATGGCAGGCGTGTTATTGGCCATCACCGGCTTGTGTTCTTCTGGCGGCGGCGGATGAGTCCGCTCACGCCGAGGGCGCCAAGCACCAGGGCCATGGAAGCCGGCTCTGCGACGGTGGAGACGGGCGGGTCGAGCGTGATGATGTCGTTGGCGCAGAGCATGGTCCATTGCACATCGAAGCTCTCCGACGGCGTGTCGCCCTGCCAGTGCTGGCCGAAGACGGTGACCGGGATTTCCACTTCGTAGAACCAGTGCACGCCGCCGAGGGTGCCCATGTTGCTGAAGCGGCCAGAGATGGCCATCGCGGCGTTGCCGACGTCCGTGCCGGTGTTTACCTTGGTGATGTAGGGGGAGTTGTTCGGGTCGTAGACGCCCGGGGCGCTCCACAGGCCGGTGGCCCAGTCGCTCTTGGCGGTGCTGACGACGTCGCCCTGCTTCAGTGTGGCGCTGCGGTCGGCGGTCAGGATGCCGAAGTCCCAGATGCCGTCGTGGCCGAAATCGATGGCGAAGTCGCCACGGCCGAAGCTGTTGGCGGTGGTCGCGGTGCTGGGGTCGTGGCCGGTGATCAGGCCGATGGCCAGGTAGGTCTGGTTATCAGCCTTGGTGTACCAGGTCAGGTACATGGCTTCCGCATCGTAGGCCTGACCGCCCCAGCCGGGGGACAGATAGCCGCCGTTGGCGTTGCTCTGGTCTTCGACGGCGAACAGTACCTCTGCATTAGGCGTCCATCCGGATACCCTGCCGTTGTTGGTGACGCCCCAGTCGGCGAAGTTGCCGTCAATTGTCAGGCTGCCGGCATGCGCCAGGAGGGGGTTTGCTACGGCAGCAAGGGCGAGGGCGAGGCTGGGCAGGAAGTTCTTTTTCATGATGCACACCAGTCGGTATCGAGTGGTGGCCAGAATAGGGGCCGCCTGCACAGGGCTTGCGGCACTTCCTCACAGATGTTGAACGGGTAGGGGGGAAAGAACAGGCGGATGCGACCCCCATCACAGCCGCCTGCAAGCGCGGTGTACCCCTACGGTCTGGATAGGGCCGTTTTTCTGTGCTGCAGTGGAAACGGCGGGGGGCGCAGACCTGGGGCTCGCGAGGAGATTCAGACGAGGATGCAGCTTTCGAGGCGCCCGCACAGGGTTGGCTCGGAGGACTTGGTGTAATCCTTTTCGAGACGGTCGGTCACCATTTGCGACGTGGGGCCGTCGAGAGTGGCGTTGAGCATGCCCATGAAGGCGGGCGGGGCGACGAGGATGGCTCGGCCGAACAGATTGCGGCTGCGCCCGAGGTAGAGTTCCTTGGCGAGCATCTGGGCAAAGCTGCGCGCGGCATTGAGTTTGGGCGGAGTTTGTTGTTCCCGCGAGCCATGACCGCTGCCGCCGGCCTGCATCTGCCCCGCCCGGTCGGAAGACAGCTCGGCATTTTTCATGCGGCTTTCAGGGTGGGCGATTTCCTTGACCAGCTGCAGGCCCTGCTTCGGACCGAGGTTGGCGTACAGGCGGGCAAGGCTCGCGTTGGCGACCAGAATCCAGGTAATAGCCATGTAATGCTCTCCACTGTCTGTAAGGAATGCCGGAGTGGCTTAACAACTCTAGACAGTGGATCGGTGCATGGCAAAGTTTTGTTACGGGAATGCTGTCGGGGTGTGCGCCGGGGTGGCTTGCCGGCTTGCCGGATCTTGCTGGTAATAGAGAGAAAGTTGCTTGTAAACAGCTGGGTATTCCTTTTTCAGAAGCCCTGGTGTCTCGAAAAAAGCTTCGCTCATGACCGCAAAAAACTCTGCCGGATGTTCGGTGCCGTAGGTGTCGAGGAGCAAGTCCTCACCCCGGTCGAAGCGGGCGCAGAAATCGTCGTAGGCGTGCTGGAAAGCGGCGGCCCAGGCACTGGCGGACATGCTGGCCGGCAGCCGCGGGTAGCCGTCCACTTCGCCGTTGCTCATGTCCAGCTTGTGGGCGAATTCGTGAATCACCACGTTGATGCCGTCAAGGGGGTTTTCTGCGTCGAACCACGACAGCAGCACCGGACCGCCTTCCCAGGCTTCGCCGAGGACTTCGTCGTCGTATTCATGCACCACGCCATCTTCGTCGGCGACCCTGCGGGGAACGACGAAATCACCGGGATAAACGACGATGCCGACCCAGTCGGCGTAGGCGTCGATACCGATATTCAGTACTGGCAGGCAGGCCTGCAGGGCGATGGACAGAAGAATGTTGTCGGTGACGAGCAGCCCTTCGGCGCCGTGGACTTCCTTGTCGGCGAGAAATTCGAGGGCCATGCGGCGCAGGCGGGGGCGTTCTTCCGGCGGCAGGAAGTCGAGGAAAGGCAGGGTTGCCTCGACGCGCGCCCATTGTTCGGGTGAAATCTGCGTGCGGTCGGCGGTGCGTTTGCGCCGCCAGCGGCGGAAGGCGGAGAACATGCAGGTAAGGTCAGTGTCGAAAGGCGTGGGAAATTTGTGGGTAGTGGCTGTAGCTATGTGTCTTCGCACACAAACGGAACGATGAAGATCAAACCCTCTACAGCCAGCCTATAGGATAATGCCGGCATGGTCGCCGTTACGCATTCAATATCCCAGTCCGCCTCCGCGCTGTCCGCGCCCGAACTCCTCTGCGAAGGACTCGCGTCCGACGATGCCCGCCGGGTTGGCGCGGCGCTGGAGTGGGTTCAGCCCATTTACGAAGCCCGGACACTCGGTACGCATGAGCCAGTCTGGCAGCATGCCCTCGGTACGGCGCTGATTGCCGCGTCCCTGCGGCTGGATGCCGATACCCGCATCGCTGCGCTGTGCTTTGCGGTGGGCGACGTGCTCGATCACCCGAACGATGACATCGTGGCCCGCTTTGGCGACGGGGTAGCCCTGCTGGTGGATGGCCTGCGTCGCCTTAACGGCCTGCGCGTCATCACGCGCATGACCACCACCGCCAGTGCCCCCGAAATCCGCGCCCAGAGCGAGGTGCTGCGCAAGATGCTGCTCGCCATGGTGGAAGACATCCGCGTGGTGTTGTTGCGTGTTGCGTCGCGCACCCAGACCCTGCGTTATTTCACCGACCATCCAGGCCCGATCCGCGAGTCCATCGCCCGCGAGAGTCTCGACATCTACGCACCGCTGGCCAACCGGCTGGGCATTTGGCAGCTCAAGTGGGAGCTCGAGGATCTGTCCTTCCGTTTCCTGGAGCCGGAAACCTACAAGCGCATCGCCCGCATGCTTGATGAACGGCGTGTTGAGCGCGAGCAGTTCATTGTCGATGCAGTGGCCCGCCTGAAGAGCGAGGTGGCAGCGATCGGGGTCAAGGCCGAGGTGTATGGCCGGCCCAAGCACATCTACAGCATTTACAACAAGATGCGCGGCAAGCGCCTCGACTTCTCGCAGATCTACGACGTGCGCGCCCTGCGTGTGCTGGTGCAGGAAGTGAAGGACTGCTACGCGGTATTGGGCATCGTGCACCAGATCTGGACGCCGATTCCCAAGGAGTTCGACGACTACATTTCGATGCCCAAGGGTAACAACTACCAGTCGCTGCACACCGCCGTGTATGCCGCCGACGGGCGCTCGCTGGAAGTGCAGATCCGCACCCACGGCATGCACAACCATGCCGAACTCGGCGTGGCGGCTCACTGGCGTTACAAGGAAGGCACCGGCGCGCCCAACGCCGATTACGACGAGAAGATCGCCCTGCTGCGCAGCCTCTTGTCGTGGCGCGACGAGGTGACCGATTCCGCTGACTGGCTGGAGCAGTTCAAGCGTGCATCGCTGGATGACACCATCTACGTGCTGACGCCCCAGGGCCGGGTTATCGACCTGCCGCGCGGGGCGACGCCCATCGACTTCGCCTACCGGGTGCACACCGACGTCGGCCACCACTGCCGGGGCGCCAAGGTTAACGGGCAACTGGTCACCCTCAACACGCCGCTGGAAAGCGGTCAGACAGTGGAGATCATGTCCACCAAGGAGGGCGGGCCGTCGCGCGATTGGCTCAATTCACACCAGAACTACGTGTGCACGCCGCGGGCGCGGCAGAAGATCAAACAGTATTTCAGCGCCCTCGAAGAAGAGGAGCTGCTGGTGCGTGGTCGCAGCGTGCTGACCCGGGAGTTCCAGCGCGAAGGGCACGGTCAGGTCAATATCGAGGATCTGGCGGGGCGTCTCGGCTTCAAGAATGCCGAAGCCCTGTTCATCGCGGCCGGCCGGGGTGAAGTGGGGCCGCGGGCGATCCAGATCGCCTTGCGCGGTGCCGACTCCCTGGAGCCGCCGCCGGAAGTCCCCGAGGTCGTCCTCGGCCAGAGCCATTCCGGCGATGCGGGTGACACGATCCTGATCGTCGGGGTCGGCAAGCTGATGACCTCCCTCGGACGCTGCTGCAAGCCGGCCCCGCCGGATGCAATCCAGGGCTACGTCACCAAGGGGCGGGGCGTGTCGATCCATCGGGTCGAGTGCCGTGATTTCCAGGAGCTCGTCCGCGCGCACCCGGAACGCCTGATCGGTGCCGAATGGGGCAGCGTGGGCGCACCGAAGGATGCGGTCTTCCCGGTGGACATCCTGGTGCACGCCATGGACCGGCAGGGGTTGCTGCGGGACATCTCGGAAGTGCTATCGCGGGAAAAGCTCAACGTGATTGCCGTCAATACGCTGAGCCGCAAGGGCGCCGCGCGGATGCGCTTCACGCTCGAAGTGCATGACGGTCACCAGATCCAGCGGGCACAGACCCTGATCCGTGATGTGAAGGGTGTGACCGACGTGGAGCGCGGCTAAGCGAAGCCCGTCATGCGCCGGCTGGAGCAGCACCACTTCGCCTGGCTGTCCATCGCCGCCGCGCTGGCCACGATAGCGCTCAAAACCCTGGCCTGGTGGGTCACCGGCTCGGTCGGGCTGCTGTCGGACGCACTCGAGTCCTTCGTCAATCTGGCCGGTGCCTGCTTTGCCCTGTGGATGATCCTCATCACCCGCGATCCGCCGGATGGGGGCCACCCCTTTGGCCACAGCAAGGCCGAGTATTTTTCCAGCGGTTTCGAAGGCATCCTGATTTTCGGGGCGGCGGTAGCCATCATCTGGGCTGCGGCAGAACGCCTGGTCGCACCGCAACCCATCGAATCCCCGGGATGGGGCCTGGCTTGGTCGGCGGCAGCGACTGTGATCAATTTTATCGTCGCGCGGGTGCTCGCGCAGGCCGGGGAGCGCTTCAACTCCATCGCCCTGCGCGCCGATTCGCGGCACTTGATGACCGATGTGTGGACTTCGGTCGGTGTCATTGCAGCGGTGGCCCTGGTGGCATGGACAGGCTGGCTGCGGCTGGACCCGTTGATCGCCATTGCCGTCGGCCTGCACATCACCTTTGAAGCCTGGCATCTGCTGCGCGAGTCGGTGGATGGCCTCATGGATCGCAGCCTCGACGGCGAGGCGGTGACCCGCGCCCGCACGGTGCTGGAGTCCTTTCATCGGCGTGGCGTGGCTTTTCGGGGGTTGCGTACGCGTCGCGCGGGCGCCGTAGCTTTTCTCCAGGTTGTCGTGCTGGTGCCGGGTGACTGGAGCGTTCGCCAGGGACACGAGCTGCTCGACGAGATTGAGGCCGATCTTGGCGCAGCGCTGCCGGGCATTGAGGTGACTACCCACCTGGAGCCGTTACCCTGAGCGCGGTTTGTTAAGATTCGGCCACTTCCGTCTTTTCAGTCTGCCCCCATGATTTTCGTGTTGTCCCCCGCCAAGGCCCTCGACTACGAGACGCCACCCACCACGCTGCGCTTCAGCGAACCCGAATACCTGGACCATGCCGCGGAACTGATCGCCGGGCTGCGCGAGCTGTCCCATGCAGAAGTTGCCCGGCTGATGGATCTGTCCGATCAGCTTGCTGCCCTCAACGTGGCCCGTTACGCCCAGTGGTCGCAGCCGTTTTCGCCGGCCAACGCCAAGCCGGCGGTGCTCGCCTTCAACGGTGACGTCTATGACGGCCTCGACGCCAGGACGCTCAACGAATCCCAGCTCGACTACGCCCAGCAGCATCTGCGCATCCTGTCCGGCCTCTATGGCCTGCTCAAGCCGCTCGATCTGATGCAGCCTTACCGCCTGGAAATGGGCACCCGCTTCAAGAACGCCCGCGGCAAGGATCTGTACACCTTCTGGGGCATGACCCAGACGGAGGCGTTCAACCGGCTCCTGGCCCGCGAGGACGAGGCGGGCAGGGCGCCGGTGCTGGTGAACCTGGCTTCCGAAGAATATTTCAAGTCGGTCAAACCGGCCCAGCTCAAGGGCCGCCTGCTCAATCTTGGCTTCGAGGACTGGAAGGGCGGGCGCTACAAGATCATCAGTTTCTACGCCAAGCGCGCCCGCGGCCTGATGGCCCGTTACGCGATCACGCATGCCGTGGAAGACGTGGAGCAACTGAAGGACTTCGGCAGCGATGGTTATGCCTTTGCCCCCGAAGCGTCGGATGACAGCCGCTGGGTGTTCCGGCGGCGCGAGGGCTGAGAGTCAGGCACATGGCAAATCCCGAAAAAATGCTCAAACTGGCCCGCATGAAGACCCTCGCGACGAGCTTGCTGGTGGCCGTGGTGGTGATCCTGATCGTCGCCCGCATGCAGGGCTGGCCGTGGGTGGCTGCCTTTGCCGAGGCGGCGATGATCGGTGCGCTGGCCGACTGGTTTGCGGTGGTGGCCCTGTTCCGTCATCCGCTCGGTCTGCCGATTCCCCACACGGCGATCCTGCCGCGCAACAAGGCGCGGCTGGCTGACAACCTGGCGGTGTTCATCCGCGACAAGTTTCTCGATACGGCTTCGCTGGTGGCGCGCATGCGCGCGGCCAACCTGGCAGCCCGCCTGGGAATCTGGCTGCAGGAGCCAAAGAACGCCACTTTGCTGGCGGACCGGTTGGGGCTGATTCTGGCCCAGTCGGTGGATTTCATGGATGATCCGCGGGTGCGCCGGTTGTTCCTGCACGCCCTGCGCCGGCGTGCCGGGGCGATGGACATGGGTGACAGCGTCGGGCGCATTCTCGACGCGCTGACCGAACACAGCCGCCATCAGGCGCTCCTCGACGAAGCGCTCAACAAGCTGGCCCACTGGCTCAACGAGCCGGGCGTCAAGCAGGGGTTCGCCGGCATGATCGTCGACGTGGCGGGCAAGGAATACCCGAAGGTCGTCTCCATGCTGGGGCTGGTCGGCATCAGCCCGACCGAACTCGGGGACAAGGTGGCGACGGGCATCGTGGCTGGCGTGAATGGTCTGCTCGACGAAATTGCCAGTGATCCGGCGCATCCTCGGCGGGCCGCCTTCGACGAGGTGATTGCCCGTTACATCCAGCGTTTCAAGCACGACCCGTCCTTCCGCGACCGGGTGGATCAGGTCAAGCGCGAATTTCTCGCCCATCCGGCCGTGGGTACCTACCTGCGGGAGCTGTGGGATGAACTGCGCGACTGGCTGGGCCGCGACATGGCCAAGCCGGATTCGCACATCCGGCGTCGGCTGGCGTCGGCTGCCAGCGCCCTCGGGGCGAGCCTGGCTACCAACCCGGCCCTGCGGGATTCGCTCAATGAACGCATCGAGCACATTGTCGAAAGTCTCGCGCCGGAAGTGCGCGACAGTCTTGGCGGGCATATCGCCAGCACCGTGCGGGCCTGGAACGACGAGGACCTGGTGCGCGAGATCGAAGTCAGTGTCGGCCGTGACCTGCAGTTCATCCGCCTCAACGGTACCGTCGTCGGCGGTCTCATCGGCCTGGCCCTGTACGCCATTACACATCTTTTCGCCTGACCGGAATCCCTTTTCATGACGCTACGCATCAGCAGCAATTTCGACTCCGGCGCCATCGAGGTGCTGTCCATCGATACGCCGGACAACATCCGCCTGCGCCTGCGCGCCGACCAGGGTATCGCCAGCGACAGCAGTTTTCGGCAGTGGTTTCACTTCCGCCTGCACGGCGCGGCGGGGCTGCCGGTGCGCATGGTTTTCGAGAATGCGTCGGAAGCGGCCTACCCGGACGGCTGGCCGGGCTATCGCTGCGTCGCATCGTATGATCGGCATCACTGGTTCCGCATCACTGGCACCCGCTACGAGAACGGCCAGTTGATCGTCGAGCATACGCCCGAGCGTAACGGTATTTACTACGCCTACTTCGAGCCGTATTCCCACGAGCGCCATCTGGACCTGCTCGGCCGCGTGGAGATGTCGCCTTTTGCGTCGGTCAACAACCTGGGGGCGACCGTCGACGGGCGCGATCTCGATCTGGTCACCGTCGGACGCCCGGATACGGGCCAGGTGCCTATCTGGATCATCGCCCGTCAGCACCCGGGCGAAAGCATGGCCGAGTGGTTTGTTGAAGGTCTGCTCGATCGCCTGCTCGATGCGGCTGATCCGGTGGCCAGGCGCATCCGCGAGAAGGCCGTGCTCTACATCGTGCCCAACATGAACCCGGATGGGGCGATTCGCGGCAATCTGCGCACCAACGCGGCCGGTGCCAACCTGAACCGCGAATGGCGTGAGCCGAGCCTGGAACGCAGCCCGGAAGTGCTGCTCGTCCGTCAGGCCATGGAGGCGAGCGGGGTGGAACTCTTCCTCGACATTCACGGTGACGAGGCGCTGCCCTATGTGTTCTTCTCGACTGCCGAAGAAGTACCGGGCTTTTCGGATGAGCAGCGGGTACGTCAGGCCCGTTTTATCGATGCCTTCCAGGCCGCCAGCCCGGACTTCCAGACCGAGCACGGCTACCTCAATGGGCGTTTCAAGGACGAACTCCTGAGTCTTGCCTCGAAGTGGGTGGCCCATCGCTTCGATTGTGTGTCGATCACTCTCGAAATGCCTTTCAAGGACAATGCCAATCTGCCTGATGGTCTTGCCGGCTGGAACGGGGAGCGCAGCAAGCGCCTTGGTGCGGCCATGCTCAACCCGATACTCAACCATCTGTCTCGGACGTGATATTGCTCAAGGACAGTGCCCAATGCACCGTTATGGATTACAGGTCCAACATAAAAATGTGATCCATGATCGATAACAAAAAACCGAGATCCTGCGGGGGGCAGAGGCGCGTCAAAGCAATATGGCCCTGGTTGGTGCTGGGGGTATGGCTGACGATCTCTGCCGGACAGTTGTGGTCTTTGCAACTTGAGTCAGTGCGGGCGGGGGATATATGTAGCGCTACATCCGGCGGATCCATTTTTGGGAGTGTGCGATGAGTGCAGGAATAATGGCAGCTGATGATGGGCTGATTAGTTTCAGGGCACGGGCCGACAATCTTTTCATCTGGACCCTCGGGGCGCATTTGCTGCTTTGTCTTGTCGTGGCTGGGGTGACTGACAGTTGGGGCCCTGCCTTGTCTGTTGGCGTTCCGGCATTTCTGGTGCCTTTTCTGCTCAGTCGTACTGCCCAGGGCGCGTTGGTGACGCGTATTGCGGTGGGCTGCGCCTTCATGATCTTTTGTGCGCTGTTGATCCAGCAGACCCGTGGAACCATCGAAGCCCACTTCGGGATTTTCGTGTTGTTGGCCTTTCTTGTCTTGTATTGCGACTGGCGTCCGCTGGTGGCTGCTGCCGGCCTGATTGCCGTGCATCATCTTGGCTTCGCCTGGCTACAGGCGAGCGGGGCCGGTGTTTATATTTTTCCCCAGGTAGACGGGATCGTGCGCGTGCTGATCCATGCTGTCTATGTGGTGGTCGAGACGGGTTTGCTGTGCTTCATGGCCGGTCTTCTCAAGGGCATGGTCGAGGACGGCATGACGGTTTCGGATTTCGCCAGGCGGGTTACTGCCGGTCATTTGGACTATCCCTTCGATCCCCGACGCTGCGAGGACCGCCCGTTGCTGGGGGCGGTGGCACGCATGCAGGAAGAGCTGCGCCGTACGCTGACCGAGGCCCGTAACACGGCCGATAGCCTGCAGTCCCTGGCGACCCGTCTCACGAAAACTTCCATCGACATTGCCAACGGCGTCAGTGACCAGAACAACTCCACGACAGCCATGGCTGCGGCCGTGCAGGAGATGACAGCATCCATCAGCCAGATTTCCGGCAACGCCAGCGATGCCCGCCGTCTGTCATCAGATTCGAGTGACGCTGCGATGGCGGGCAGCAAGGTCGTGAAGGTTGCGGTGGGTGAAATGTCCAGTATCGCCGGGGTGATCGGTAATGCCGCCGAGCGGGTTGAAGCACTGGGGCGCGAGTCCGAACGGGCGGCCGAGGTTGTCACGATCATCAAGGGCATCGCCGATCAAACCAATCTGCTTGCCCTCAACGCAGCCATTGAGGCTGCACGAGCGGGCGAGCTGGGCCGCGGGTTTGCCGTGGTGGCTGATGAGGTGCGCAAGCTCGCCGAGCGGACCACTACGGCGACCAACGAAATCGGTCTGATGATGAACGACATGCGTGGTGCCAAGGAATCGGTGCTGGCCTGTATCGAAAGTGCGGTGTCTCTGGTGAATACCGGCGTCGCCCATGCGGGTGCGGCGGGTGACTCCATCGATCTGATCACCGGTCGGGCCAATGGGGTGGGTGACATCGTTAACAGTATTTCAAATGCCCTGGAGGAGCAGAGTCAGGCCGCGCAGGAAATTGCCAGGCACGTCGAGCACATCTCCCAGATGGCTGACCGCTCGGCCGTGGCGACCAGTGATATCGCCGGTGAAGCAACGGCTTTGACCGGTAATGCCGAGAGCCTGCGCAGTGCGCTGGAGCGCTTCCACATTTAGGGTCACGGGCAGGTGAGAAAAAAATTCAAAGTTTTTTTGAAATCGTGTCATCTGCCAAGCTGACGTTTGCGTTAAGGGAAGACAGGTGAGCGATCACCGGATTTCACAGGAGAAGTCGATGGGCAGTTATTGCAACGAGTCCTACGCAGAGTTTCTGGATTCCCTCAAAGCCGCGGGTGTCGTGATCCGCAATGAAAGCGAAGTGCGCGAACGGCTGGCAGAGTCCCAGCGCTGGCGTAGCGCCTTCATGACCCTGGCTGCCAATGGTCGTACGCTCGGGATCGAGTTTACCGTGGCTGGCAAGGGTAGCGACCCTCGCGCCGTGCAGCGTGTTCTGGCTGAACACGCCTTTCCCGCTGAAAAGGAAGCCGCGTTTATCGCCCAACTGACGGCCGACCGCTAAGCTGCATATCGATGGGGGCCGGAAAAACTTTCCGGCCATTGAAGAAGCTCCCTTTCGTCGCAAGGCGCAAGGGAGTTTTTTTGCGCCTTGCGAAACGTGTTGGATGACGCGCTGCCAGCCATCTCCCGCTAAAGTTTTGGGTTGATGCGTCGTCAATACGGAGACGACATATTTTCAGGATCGATCCTCTGAACTCCCGTCTCCCGCCCCTCTCCAGCGAAACCCTGTCTCTCGATGTGCTTGCCCTGCAGGCCGCTGTGGTCTCCCACGACCGCCTGGGACCGTCGGCGACGGCCTTTGCTTCGGAGCTTGCAACGCGTCTTGGTTGCGAGCAGGTAGCGGTTGGTTTTGTTGAAGACCGGTTTACCCGCGTGGTGGCGATCTCCCACGGGAGCATCGGCGAAGGGCGTACAGAAATGCTGCGGGCTATCGGCGCCGCCATGGACGAGGCCATTGAGCAGGCGGCAACCGTGCTGGCGCCGGTTCCTCCCGATCAGCTACCGCGGATCGTGCTCGCCCACGAGGCACTGTTGCGTCGGGATGCTGGCGAGGTGTGCTCTATTCCGATTGTCATCATGCATGAACTGGTGGGGGCCGTGCTGCTGCAGTTTCGCCAGTCGAGTGCGCTTTCGCCAGAACGCATCGTTGAGCTGGAGCACGCGGTAGCCCTTGTGGGGCCGGTGTTGCACTTCATGCGGCATGGCGAAAGGCCGTGGCGCAAGCGTTTGCGTGATCGTCTGCGACGGGGCTGGGTACATCTGCGGGAGCCCGGCAGTGGGCGCTTGCGGGCCGGAATCGGCATCATGCTGGCGGCAGTTATGGTCTTGCTGGCCGTTCCCTTCGAGTTCCGGGTTGGTGGCAATGCGCGTGTCGAAGGGGAAATTCAGCGGGTTTTGGTGGCGCCGGCGGATGGATTTCTCAAGCAGGCCCTGGTCAGGCCGGGGGATCTGGTCAAGGCCGGGCAGTTGCTGGCGGAGTTGGCCGAGCAGGATCTGCAGCTTGAGCGGAGTAAGTGGAGCAGTGAATTGGCCCAGCATGAGAATGCCTACTCTGCGGCCATGGCCAGGGCCGACCGTACCCAGCTGGTGATCAGCCAGGCGAAGGCTGACGAGGCGCGTGCCCAGCTTGCGCTGGTGGACGGGCAGATCGGACGCAGCCATATCGTGGCCCCGTTCGACGGCGTGCTTATCCGCGGTGACCTGACCCAGTCCCTCGGGGCTCCGGTGCAGCGCGGCGATGTGTTGCTCACGGTGGCGCCGCGGGAGCGCTTTCGGGTCATTGTTGAGGTAGATGAGCGGGATATTGCGCGGATCCGGGTCGGTCAGTCGGGCAGTCTGGCCCTTTCGGCCCTGCCATGGGACGCCTTGTCCATGACGGTGACGCGTATCACACCGATGGCGATGGCAGTGGAAGGGCATAACGTTTTCGAGGTGGAGGCGGCGCTGACCAGCATTCCGGACAGCCTGCGGCCCGGTCTGCGTGGTATGGCACGCATTACTGTTGGTCGTGAACCGTTGTTGTGGGCCTGGACCCACCGCCTCACAGACTGGATTCGTCTGGAATGGTGGGGTTGGTGGGGGCGCTGAAATGACCGCCAGCGTCTTCAGCAACCAGTGGTACCGGGTGGCAGGCCTGCATCCACGTCTTCGTTCGCAGGTGCGGGTTACCCGGCAGATCTATCGGGACGAGGTGTGGTACGTGCTGGCCGATCCGGTCAGCGGACGTTTTCACCGAATGAATGCATCGGCCTACGCGTTTGTTGGACGCTGCGATGGCCGCCGCACGGTTGATGCTGTGAGTGAGGCCTTGCATGCCCACGATCCGGATGATGCGCTGACCCAGGACGAGATCGTGCGTCTGCTGGTCCAGTTGAACCAGCGTGGTCTGATTCAGTGCGAAATCACTCCTGATGTGGAGTCGATCTTTCACCGAGAGGATCAGGAGCGGCGTCGGGCGCGTCGTCTGGCCGTGAATCCGCTGGCCTTTCGGGTGCGTCTGGGGGATCCGAGCGTGCTTCTGAAGCGCTTCGATCCCTGGCTGCGTTTCCTCTTTTCCTGGCCCTTGCTGCTTGCCTGGCTGGTGCTGATCATGGCCGGGCTGGTTACCGCGGCGATGAATTTCAGCGAACTCGCATCCCACGCGCGAACCTGGATGGGGACTCCGCGCTTCTTGCTGGTAGCGTGGCTGCTGTATCCGTTGGTCAAGGCCATTCACGAGCTCTCGCATGCCCTGGCCGTGCGGCGCTTTGGTGGCGAGGTGCACCAGGTAGGGGTCAGTCTGCTGCTCCTGACGCCGGCGCCCTTTGTCGACGCGTCGGCGGCGTCGGCCTTTCGCCATGCGAGCCAGCGGTTGGTGGTGAGTGCGGCCGGTATCATCACCGAGCTGGTTATTGCGGCGGTCGCGCTGCTGGTGTGGTTGCTGGTCGAGCCGGGCGTGGTGCGCGATGTGGCACTGGTGATAACGGTGATTTGTGGCGTGTCGACAGTGCTTTTCAACGGTAATCCGTTGCTCCGCTTCGATGCGTATTACGTGCTCTGCGATGCCCTTGACCTGCCCAACCTGGCGATCCGCAGCCAGGCCTGGTGGCGCTATCTGCTTATCAACCGGGTGTTGGGGATTCCGGATGTGCCATCTCCCGAGCCGGGCCGTGGCGAGAGGCCGTGGCTGTACTTCTATGCGCCGGCCTCGGCTCTTTACCGGATCAGCATCTCGCTGGCGATTGTCGGCTGGATCGGTAGCTGGTCGATGGCCCTGGGTTTGCTGGCGGGGGCCGGGGTGGTGTTCGCGATGCTCGTCACGCCTGTGTTTCAGGTCTGGCGCAAGCTGTTGCGCATGGCCTTGCCCGATCTCATGCGACGACGTGTGCTGCATGTTGGTCGAGGACTGTGTATCGGCCTGCTGGTGCTGCTGGCGGGGGTGCCTTTTCCCTTTGCAACGCTGGCCCAGGGGGTGGTGTGGATTCCCGAGCAGGCTCAGGTGCGCACTGGAGCCGATGGTTTCATCGTTTCCCTGGAGGCTCGTCATGGCGATCGGGTGGAGGTCGGGCAGGCGCTGGCCAGGCTTGAGGACAATCGCCTGGTTGCCGATGCGGCCAGGTTAAGCAGTCAGCTCCATGCTCTGGATGCCGATCTTTATCAGGCCATTGTGCGCGACCCGGTCAAGGCTCGCGATGTGGAGGAGGACATCAGCCGGGTCAAGGCTCAACTGGCCCGGGTTAAGGAACTCCAGGGGCTACTGGTGCTGCGCGCCAGTGTCGCCGGGCAGTTGGTCATGCCGCGCCAGTCCGACATGGAAGGGGCCTTTATGCCCCGTGGGGCGCTGCTCGGTCACATCCTGACCGGCGAAGCGTCCACCATACGGGTGGCGGTGGAGCAGGACGTGGCGGCGCTGGTACGCGGTGATACCCGTGACGTGGCGGTGCGACTGGCCGAGCAGCCTGACGCGTCGGTGGCGGCGCGCCTGCTGCGTACCATTCCGGCCGCCACCGAAAAGCTGCCCAGTGCCGCCCTTGGCGAGCATGCCGGAGGGCGTTTCCCAGTCGATCCGGCCGACAAGGATCATCTACAGACCCCGACGCCGGTGTTTGTTTTCGACGTAGTCCTGGATGGACACGTCCATGAGCGGGCTGGCGGACGCGCCTGGGTGCGCTTCGATCATGGCTGGACGCCACTGGTCGTGCAGTGGGGGCGCCGCCTGAAGCAACTCTTCCTGAGTCATTTCAATCCGACGGCATGACCCGCCTCCTCGATGCCCGCGTGCCCCTGCCAGGTCTGGTGTGGGGCGCTTATCCGGAGCGCCGTGATCCGCCCCGTGTTCGCTGGCCCTGGGGGCGCGCCCGCTATGGTCGTCAGGTGGATGCCGTGCGCGCTGCGCTGGTGGTCTGGCAGGCGCTGGACGAGCCCGCCTTCGCTGCCCGGCTCAGGGCCGTGCAGACCCGCATCGGACGTGACGGGCTGGCGGTGGAGCGTGTCGTGGAGGCACTGGCTGCTGCAGTCGAGGCGGCCCGTCGCAGTCTCGGGCTGAAGGCCTACGACACCCAGATTCGCGCTGCGCTGATCATGCTGGACAACCGTCTCGCCGAGATGGCGACGGGAGAGGGAAAGACCCTGGCGGCGGCCTTGGCGGCGGCAGTGGGGGCACTGGCTGGTACGCCGGTGCATGTCCTCACGGCCAATGATTATCTTGTCGAGCGGGATGCCGTGAATCTGGCGCCGCTGTTTGCCCTGCTTGGCCTGCGCGTCGGCTTTGTAACCGGGCCAATGAACGAAGCGCAGCGGCGCATTGCCTACAACGCGTCCATTTGCTATGTCACCGCCCGCGAAGTGGTGTTCGATTATCTGCGGGACGGGCTGCGCCGCGGTTTTACCCGTAGCGATTTGCAGCGTAGGGTGGCTGCCCTGCGCGAAGCCGACGCTAAGCAGTCCTTGCTGCGCGGCTTGTGCATGGCCATCGTGGATGAAGCCGACAGCCTGCTCATTGACGAAGCGATGATGCCGCTGATTTTGTCGCGGCAGGTGCGCGACAGCGCCGGGCGAGCCTTCTTCTGGCAGGCCTGGTTCCTGGCGACAAGCCTGCTGGCAGAGCAGGATTTCCGGATCGACGACACCGGGCTGCGGGTTGAACTCACCGCAGTGGGCCGCCTCGCGCTGGGCGAAAAAGCGGCGGTGCTGGGTGGGCGCTGGCGGTCAGTGCGTCTGCGGGAGGAAGTGGTGAACATGGCTTTGGCGGCGGCCCATGTTTACCGGCGCGATGTGCACTATCTGGTGCGGGACGGTGTGGTAGAAATCGTCGATGAAGTTACCGGGCGGGCGGCGCCGGGGCGGGTATGGTCACGTGGTTTGCATACGCTGGTTGAATTGAAGGAAGGGCTGCGTCCTTCACCTGGCACCGAGACTCTTGCCCAGATTACTTATCAGCGTTTCTTTCCCCGTTATCACCGTCTTGGCGGCATGAGCGGCACGCTGAAAGAGGCCCGGGGCGAGCTGCGGGAGGTGTATGGACTTGATGTTGTGTGCGTTTCTTTGCGCAAAGCAAGCTCAAGGAAAGCCCTTGCCTGCCGTATATACGGGAGCAAACACGCTTTGTGGGACGCCGTTGCCGGAAGGCTGGCGGAGTGCCGTGCAGCGGGGCGGCCGGTGCTGGTGGGAACCTCATCGGTGGCCGAGTCTGAATCACTCTCGGCACGTCTTGTTGCTGCAGGCATTCCGCATACTGTTCTCAATGCCCGTTGCGATGTCGATGAAGCCGCCATTGTGGCGCGTGCCGGCGAGGCGGGACAGGTGACGGTGGCAACCAACATGGCCGGACGGGGAACGGATATTCCGCTGGCAGCCGGGGTGGCCGACGCAGGAGGGCTTCACGTGATGTGCTGTCAGATCAATGCATCGAGACGGATTGACCGGCAACTGGAAGGCCGTTGTGCGCGGCAGGGCGATCCGGGCAGCGTCGAAACATGGATCTGTCTGGAGACGCCGCGCGTGGCGGGCTTGCCCTTGTCGGGCATGCTGGCCCGGTGGTGCGCAAGGGATGCAGCACTGCGTCTGCTGATAAGCCCTGTGGGCTTGCGGGTGATGCTGGCATTGCATCAATGGAGGCAGGCGCGTCGGGAACGGCGGGCGCGCCGGGGCTTGTTGCTGGCGGATCGTGAGTGGGAGCGGGGGCTCTCCTTTGGCGGTCCCGGAGAATGACGAGAATGTATAGACGGATTTTGACCTGGCTATGCTGGTCCTGGGTGGGGGTTGCCGCCGCTGGACCAATCGGGTCGCAGACGCTGGGCTGCCTGATCGAGCCGGATAAAGTGGCCGATCTGGGCAGCCCTGTCATTGGTGTCCTCGAAGGGCTCAAGGTGGACCGGGGCGATCTGGTGCGCAAGGGGCAGGTTCTGGCCGTGCTGCGCAGCGACGTGGAGCGGGCCACTGCCGAAGTGGCCCGGACGCGTGCCGTGGCGGATGCGGATCTGCGCTCGGCGGAGGCCAGCCGCGATTTGGCACAGCAAAAAATGCGTCGGGCGGAAGATCTTCTGGCCCGCAACTTCATTGCCCAGCAGGCGCTGGATCAGGCGCGCACGGATTTGCAGGTGGCCGACCAGAGGCTGGCTCAGACTCGTGAGCAGCAGCGCTTGTGGGGCCGTGAGCTTGGTGTGGCGCAGGCCCAGATCGGCTTGCGCACGATCCGCAGTCCTTTTGACGGGGTGGTGGTCGAACGCTATCTGTCGACCGGCGAGCGCGTCGAGGAAAAACCGGTTTTTCGGGTGGCAAAGATCGATACCCTGCGGGTCGAGGTGATTGTTCCTTCGGCCCGATTCGGGGCGATCCAGGTGGGGGACGTGGCGAGCGTCAAGCCGGATCTGCCCAGTGTCCAGGCTGTCGATGCGTCCGTGACGCTGGTGGACAGGGTGGTGGACGCTGCCAGCAATACCTTCCGGGTCCGCCTGTCGCTTCCCAATACCAATCATCAATTGCCGGCGGGTTTGCGTTGCCGGATCAGTTTTTCCGAAGCAACTCCGTCTGTGTCCGGCGCGTCCGAGCGGCCGGCGACCCGCATTTTGGGGGGCCTGCGCATGGAGGAGAGCCTCGGCGCCAGCAAGGACAAGAACCGTCGCTGAACGCATGCCTACCCGTCGCCACCGTCGGGCGCTGATCGAGACCTTCGAGTCGCGCATTCTATATTCGGCTGATCCGACGCCGACGGGGCTGGTTGCGGTGGCGGTGGCCGGCATTCAGCAGCATCTGGATGATGGTGGCACGGCGGTGCAGGGCTGCAGTGTCGAGCTGGCGTTCATCGACTCCCGCCTTCCCGACGTGCAGGTGCTTGTCGAAGATCTGGCTGCCCAGCAGCGTGCCGGCAAGGCTATCGAGGTGATCCTTGTCGGGGCAGATGAGGATGGAATTTCGATCATTTCCGAGACCCTTGCAGGGCGTAGTGACGTGTCGGCGGTGCATGTGGTCGGGCACGGTAGCGACGGAGTCGCCACGCTGGGGGCGGCCCGACTGGATGCCGGCATGCTGTTCCTGCGGGCCGGCGAGATTGCTGCCTGGGGCGATGCCCTGACCAGCGATGCCGACTTCCTGCTCTATGGCTGCGATGTGGCTGCGGACGGGGAGGGCCAGTCACTGGTCGATGCCCTGGCCCAGCTGACCGGTGCCGACGTGGCTGCCAGTACGGATACGACGGGCAGCGCGTTGCTCGGTGGTGACTGGGATCTGGAGTACGTCACCGGTCGTGTCGATGCGATGCCCTTTGTCTCGGCGACTCTCCAGGCCTCCTGGAATGGTGTGCTTTCGCTCTCCACGCAAGGGGCAGAAACACGGGTTAACACCACCACCTCCGGTGGCCAGTCGACGCTTGACGGTGCGCACTCTGTGGCAATGGCCGATAACGGCAATTATGTGGTCGTCTGGCAGGATGGCTCTGGCGTGGACGGTAGTGGGATCGGCATCTATGCCCAGCGCTACGACGCATCGGGCAATGCTCTGGGTGTGCAGTTCAAGGTGAATTCCCAGACCTCGGGCGATCAGCAGTGGCCAGAGGTGGCGATGGATTCGGCCGGTAACTTCGTTGTCGTGTGGCAAAGCCAGGGGCAGGACACAAGCAACCTTGGTGTGTATGCCCAGCGCTACAACGCGACGGGGGTTGCGCAAGGGTCGGAGTTCCGTGTCAATGCCACCACCCTCGACAATCAGGGGGCCGCCGCGGTAGCGATGGATGATGCCGGCAATTTTGTCGTTACCTGGACGAGCTGGAACCAGGATGTGGCGAATACATTCGGCATCTATGCCCGGCGTTATGCCGCCGACGGCACCGTCCTGAGTGGCGAGTTTCTGGTGAACACCTACACGGCAGCGGATCAGGACGTGCCCGCGATCGGCATGGACTCGACCGGAAACTTTGTGATTGCCTGGGCCAGCAACGGCCAGGACGGCTCCGATCGTGGGATTTACGCCAAGCGCTTCAATGCGAGCGGTGTTGTGCAGGGAAGCGGCGAATTCCTTGTGAGCACGACCACCGCCAATGCCCAGGATTTTCCGTCGGTAGCGATGGATACGAGTGGGTTTGTGCTTGTCTGGGAAGATGCGGCCAAAGATGGCAGCGGCAACGGGGTGTTCGGGCAGCGCTTCAACAGTTCGGGCAGCCGCCTGGGCTCCGAGTTCCAGGTCAATACGACGACCGCCAATGCCCAGGAAAACGCGGTGGTCACCTCCACCGGTGCGGGCGGCTTCATGGTTACCTGGAACAGCAACCTGCAGGATGGTGCGCTGCATGGTGTTTATCTGCGCCAATATGACTCCTCTGGCCTGGCGCTGACCCCTGAGACACGGACCAGCACCACGACTGCCGGTGAACAGCTTTTTCCCAGCGTGGCTTCCGATGCCAGTGGTCGTGTGGTGGCCGTCTGGAGTGGCAACGGCACAGGTGATACGGATGGCGTATTCATGCAGCGCTATCTGTACAAGGCACCGCCGGTCATTACCCTGAGTGGAACCAGCGGCAATTACATCGAAAACGCGGCGGCTGTTTACGACGCCTCTGCGACGCTGACCGATGCAGACACCACGGTTTTTACCAATGGCCAGTTGCTTTACCAGATCACGACCAATGGTACGGCGAGCGATGAACTGGGTATCCGCAACGAGGGCTCCGGTGCCGGCCAGATCGGTCTTTCGGGCACCAGCGTTACCTATGGTGGTGTGACCATCGGCACCTACAGCGGCAGCTTTGGTAACGGAAGCACGCCGCTGACCGTCACCTTCAACAGCAGTGCCACGCTAGGCGCCGTGCAGGCACTCGTGCGCAACATCACGTACCGGAATATCAGCGAGAACCCCGGCACGACATCCCGCACCATCAGCCTGAGCGTTTCCGATGGCACCGGTGAAACCAGTACGCCAGTCATCGTCACCATGGTGCTAACGGCGGTGAATGATGCGCCGGTTATCGGCAGTAACGGCGGTGGGCCGTCGGCTGTCATCAGTGTGGCCGAAAACACCACGGCAGTGACCACCGCGATATCCACCGATGTCGATGGCGTAACCACGCTTTACAGTATTTCCGGCACCGATGCGGCCAGCTTCTCGATCAACAGCAGCTCCGGTGCGTTGTCGTTTGTGTCTGCCCCCAATTTCGAGGCACCTGCCGATGCGGGGGGCAACAATGTCTACGATCTGACGCTGACGGTAAGTGACGGGGCTGAGGGCTTCGACACTCAGGCGCTGGCTGTGACGGTGACCAACGTCAATGAAGCGCCGGTTCTGACCTTTATCAGCGGTGACGTCAATTACGCAGAAAACGCCGGTCCGGTGGTGGTATCCGCATCGGCCAGCGTTTCCGATGTGGACTCCCCGGATTTTTCCGGCGGGCGAATGGTGGTGTCCTTTTCTGCCAATGGCCAGGCCGAAGATCGTATCGCTCTCGCCAACCAGGGCACAGGAGCAGGGCAGGTTGGCTTGAGTGGCAGTAATGTGACGTACGGCGGCACCCTTGTCGGGACATGGTCCGGCGGGGTTGGCGGAGCGCCGCTGATTGTCACCTTTAATGCCAATGCCACGCAGGCCGTCGTACAGGCCGTCGGGCGCGACATCACCTACGAAAACGTGTCCGACAACCCGTCCCCACTGGTCCGCACGATGACTGGCTTTGTGGAGGATGGTGACGGCGGCACCAGCAGTGTCGTGAGTGGAACCCTGACAATCGTTCCCTCCAATGATGCGCCGGTGATTACATCCAACAGCGGAGGCGCCAGCGCCAGCATCTCGATAACGGAGAACCGGACTGAGCTGATCACCGTTACCGCTACAGATTCCGACAGTGCAGGCCTGAACTACAGCATTTCCGGCGGTGTCGATGCGGCCAGGTTCACGATCAACCCCGGCACGGGCATGCTTTCCTTTGCCGTTCCGGCCGATTTTGAAAACCCTGCCGATGTCGGTGCCAACAACGTTTACGACCTGATCGTTCAAGTGGACGACAGCAACCTGACCGACACCCAGAGCATCGCGGTGACGGTGACCAATGTGGCCAGCGAACTGGTTGTCACGACAACCGCGGATACGGTGAATACCGGGGACGGTACAAGCTTCAGCATCGCCGACCTTATTGCCAGCAACGGGGGAACGGATGGTCTCATATCCCTGCGCGAAGCCATTCTTGCCGCCAACAACACGCCTGGTGCAGACACCATCACCTTCAATATCGGTACCGGCACACAGACCATCAATGTTCTGTCGGCCCTGCCGCAGATCAACAGCATCATCAGCATCGACGGTACTTCCCAGACAGGCTATGCGGGAACACCGCTGATCGTGCTGAACGGCATGTCGGCAGGTGCGGCGACGCCCGGCCTTGAGCTGATCAGCGGCAGTGCCCTCAGCACCATTCGCGGTCTGGTCATCAACAACTTTGGTTCCAGCGCCATTCAGATCCTCAATACGTCCAACGTGGCGGTGGTCGGCAATTATCTGGGGACGAACCAGACCGGGACAGCTGCCGCAGGCAACCAGGTCGGCGTCTTCATCAGCAACGCCAGCAACAATGTCATTGGCGGCAACCTCGCAGCCGATCGCAACGTCATTTCCGGCAACACTGTGGACGGTGTGCAGATTCTGGGCATCGGCTCCATGAACAACTGGGTTGGGGGCAACTACATCGGTCTGGACGCAAGCGGTACGGTCGATATCGGCAACACCAACCAGGGTGTTGCCATCTTCGGTGGAGCAAGCAGCAATACTGTCGGCGGCACGACCGTCGGCGCGCGCAATGTCATCTCGGGCAACAACGGTGCAGGCGTGCGCATCAGCGATGCTGCAACGAGTGCCAACCGCGTGGAAGGCAATTACATCGGGACCAACGCCGCCGGTACCGGGGCGATCGGCAACAGCCTGCAGGGGGTTGAAATCTATGGGGCCGTCAACAATACGATCGGTGGCTCGGTAGCCGGCACGGGTAACCTCATTTCAGGCAACCTCTCGGACGGCATCCTGATCAGCTTTGCTGCGGATGACAATGTCATTCAGGGCAACACCATCGGCCTCAATGCCGCCGGCAGCACGATGCTGGCCAATGGGCAGGAGGGAATTCAGGTTTGGGAAGGATCGATCAACACGATGATCGGCGGTGCCACGTCCCAGACCCGGAACATCATTGCCGGAAATGGCCTTCAGGGCATCGTGGTTTTCGGGACCGCCACCGGTACCGTGATGATCAGTAACACCATCTATGGCAACGGGGCTTTGGGTATCGATCTGGGTGGCGACGGGGTGACCAGCAACGATCCGGGTGATGTGGATACGGGTGCCAACAGTCTGCAGAACACCCCGGTGCTGACTTCAGCGCAAACCACCGGCAGCAGCATCACCATTGCCGGTACGCTCAACAGCATCATCGATACCCATTTCCGGGTGGAGTTCTTCGCCAGCCCGACGTCCGATCCGTCAGGGTACGGGGAAGGGCAGATCTACATCGGCTTTGTCGATGTGCTGACCGATGGCAGCGGCAACGCCAGTTTCAATTCAAACTACGCGGTGGCAGTTCCAGGCGGTTATGTCGTTACCGCCACCGCCACCCGGTTGAGCGCCGGGATGGCGTTCATCGAGACCTCGGAGTTTTCCGCAAACATCCATACCAATCCCCCAGCTATTTCCAGCAACGGCGGCGGGGCAGATTCGGCGGTTTCGGTGGCCGAGAACAGCAATTTGGTCACTACGGTCACCGCCACCGATCCGGATGCTGCGCAGACTCTGATCTACAGCATTTCCGGTGGCTCCGACATGGCGAGCTTTGCCATCGACCCGAGTAGCGCTGTCCTGACGTTTGTTACGGTACCCGACTACGAAGCACCGTCCGATACCGGCGCCAACAATGTCTACGACGTGATCGTCCAGGTAGCGGACGGCGCCGGGGCTAGCGACAGCCAGGCGATTGCCGTCACGGTCACCAACATCAACGATGCGCCGGCATTGAGCTTCCTGAGTGGAGCCATCAGCTACACCGAAAACGCGCCACCACTTGTCCTTGCTCCAGCTGCGATCATCAGCGATCTGGATTCGCCGGATTTCAGCGGTGGCCAGTTAGTGGTGTCTTTTTCGCTTAATGGTCAGGCCGAAGACCGTATCGCCATTCGTAACGAAGGAAGTGGCGCTGCTCAGATCGGTATCAGTGGCAGCAACGTGACCTACGGCGGCGTGGTGATCGGCACCTGGTCAGGAGGAAGCACCGGAAGCGTGCCACTGATCGTCAGCTTCAACGCCAGCACCACGCCGGACATCGCCCAGGCGCTGGCGCGCAACATCACATATGAAAACCTCTCCGACACGCCATCCGCCCTGACGAGAACGATCAGCGCCCACCTCCAGGACGGTGACGGCAGCACCAGTGCCACGGTCAGCGGGCAGCTCACCATCAGTGTCGCTAATGATGCCCCTGTTATCAGTTCGGATGGCGGTGGCGTCACGGCGAGCGTATCCGTGGCAGAAACCGACATGACGGTGACGACGGTCACGGCCAGCGATGCGGATCTGCCGGCCGATACCCTGAGCTACAGCCTTGTCGGGGGGGGGCGATGTCACCAGGTTCACCATTGATCCTGACACAGGTGCCCTGAGTTTTCTGACTGCGCCAGACTTTGAAGTCCCGCAGGATGAGGGCGCCAACAATGTCTACGATGTGATCGTCCAAGTCATGGATGGTGCGAACAGCACGGCGATCCAGGCGATCACCGTGACGGTTACTGCGGTGAATGACAACGCCCCTGTACTGACCAGCAACGGTGGCGGGGTGATGGCGGCAGTCACCATCGCCGAAAGCACGACCCTGGTCACAACCCTGACCGCCACCGATTCCGACCTGCCTGGCGATACGCTTTACTACAGCATTGTCGGCGGGGCGGATGCGGCCAAATTCGCCATCGACACCTTCTCGGGCGCCCTCAACTTTGCCCTTGCGCCCGACTATGATTTGCCGGGCGATGTGGGCGGAGACAACATTTACGATGTGATCGTCCGGGTGGATGACGGAACCTATGCGGTCAATCAGAGCCTCGCCATTACCGTCAGCAACACGAATGAAGCACCGGCCGTGACGATCACGTCCACCAGCTACACAGCCACCGAGCAAAGCGCACTGGTCCTGGGTGGAACGGGTCTTTCGATTTCCGATGCGGATGCCGGCAGTCATGTCGTCAGTGCACGCCTGAATGTCGTCTCCGGTACGCTCAGCGCCACGGCGGGTAGCAGCGGCGTGACGATTACCGGCTCAGGGACGGCCAGCCTTGTATTTGATGGCACGCTTGCGCAGATCAACGATTTTCTGGCCGGCAAGCTTGGTGCCAGCCTGACCTACCTGATCGATATCGACACGCCGCCCGCCAGCGATACGCTGACGCTTGCCGCTGACGACCTGGGCCACACGGGTAGCGGCACTGCGGCGAGCGGATCAAAGTCGGTGCTCATCAACATCACCGCCGTCAATGATGGCCCCGCCAACACCACACCAGGCACCCAGGTGACGCTCGTCAATACACCACTGGTTTTTGGTGTGTCCCATGGCAATGCGCTCTCTGTAACCGACTCCGATGCCGCTGCCAACCCGCTGCAGATCAGTCTTGTCGCGACCCACGGAACCCTCACGCTGGGCAATACGACTGGCCTGACGTTCGTGTCCGGTGATGGCGCGGCGGATGCCGGCATGACCTTTACCGGCACCCAGGCCAGCATCAACGCTGCCCTGGAAGGCCTGAGCTACACCCCGACAGCCGCATATACCGGTACGGCGACGATCAGCCTTGGCTCCGCTGACCAAGGCAATACGGGGGGCGGTGTTTTGTCCGACAGCGACACCATCAACATCCAGATTGGTGCCAGTCGTTACCAGCAGGGGCTGGACGGCTACACCGGCATGGAAGACACCTACCTCGACAGCGTGACGCCCGACTCCAGCTACGGTAACGCCAGCACGGTTCTCGTCGACGATGGATCGCCCGTGTCCCAGGGTTTGTTGCGCTTCGACGGCATCTTTGGTGACGGCGTCGGACAAATTCCCTTCGGATCGACGATCAACTCGGCCTCCCTGTCCTTTTACGTGATCAATCAGGACGCGGCGGACTCGGTGTCCCTGCACACGATGTTGACGAACTGGACCGAGAACGCCACCTGGAACACGCTGGGTGCCGGTATCCAGACCAATGGCGTGGAGGCCGTCGGCACGCCCGTAGCGACCTTCAGTGCGGGCGCGTCGGGATGGAACACTATTGGCGGTCTGGATGCCAGCGTGCAGATCTGGGCAAATGGCGGGGCCAATTACGGCTGGTCATTGCTTACCGCGAATCCTGGTGCCGACAGCTGGACCTTTGCCTCGTCGGAATACAGCACGCTCAATCTGCGCCCCTATCTCGTCATCACCTATACCCCGCCTGAAGCGCCGGTGATTACCAGCAATGGTGGCGGCGCGAGTGGTGTTGTTTCGGTGCCTGAAAACACCACATCTGTAACGACCGTTACCGCAACCGACGCAGATAGCGCCCAGACCGTGTTGCGCTACAGCATCGTTGGTGGAGCAGACTCGACCAGGTTCTCGATCAACGAAACAACCGGTGTCCTCAGCTTCCTGACAGCACCGGATTTCGAGAATCCGCTGGATATCGGCGGCAACAATATCTATGACATCACCGTGCAGGTGTCGGACGGCCTTCTTTCAAGTACCCAGGTTTTGGCGGTTAGTGTTGGCGCGGTAAACGACAACGCGCCGCTGATCACTATCCCGGCTGCTGTGTGGATCACCGAAAACAGCACTGCCGTTGCGACGATTACGGTCTCCGACAGCGATCGCCCGGCGCAGAGTTTCAGTTACAGCCTGGCCGGTGGGGTCGATGCGGCGCTGTTTACCATCAACACCAGCACCGGGGATCTGCGTTTTCTGAGTGCCCCCGACTTTGAAAGTCCGCTTGATGCCGGGGGCGACAACGTCTACGACGTGACTGTACAAGTCTCCGACAGTGACGGCAGTACCAGCACGCAGGCTATCGCCGTCACCGTCACCTCTGCGGACGATAGTGCCCCGGTGATTACCAGTCCGTCCGTGGTGTTCGTCGCCGAAAACACCACGGAAGTGATGACCATCACCGCCAGCGACGCCGACCAGCCGGCACAGGCTCTCAGCTACAGCCTGGCCGGTGGCGCCGATGTCGCCAGGTTCACGATCGATCCCGTTTCCGGCATTTTGCGTTTTGTCAGGGCTCCCGGCTTTGGGGTTCCGGCGGATGCGAACAGGGACAATGTTTACGATGTCATCGTGCGTGTTTCCGACGGGGTGTTGACTGGCACCCAGGCGCTTTCTGTATCGGTCGAAAACCGCAACGAGATGCCACAGGGCCGCGATGGCCGAGTTCAAATGCTTGAAGACGGCACGCATACTTTTACGCTGGCCAGTTTCGGTTTCATGGATGCGCGGGATACCCCAGCCAACAATCTGGCCGCGGTCCAGATCATCGCCGGGCCGGCAAAGGGTGTGCTTTCCCTCGGTGGGCAGGTGGTGGCCAATGGTCAGTGGATCACCGCGGGTGATATCGCTGCGGGCCTGCTGAGCTATACTCCTGCTGCGGACGGCACCGGTGCAGCCTATGCCGCACTGACTTTCCGGGTACGTGATGACGGTGGGACCGCCGGTGGTGGTAGTGATACCGAGACGGGTTCGCATACCCTCGTGATTGGTGTGACTGGCGTCAATGATGTGCCTGTGGGCAGCGCTGACATTTATCGCCTCGATGAAGACAGCGTTCTTGACGTGTTGGCGCCGGGGGTTCTGGCCAATGATCCGGACCTGGATGGTGACATGCTGGTAGCGGAACTGGTCTCTGGCCCCACCAACGGAACCCTGGTTCTGGCTGCGGATGGCAGCTTCCGTTACACGCCGTCGGCCAACTGGTCTGGTACTGAGAGCTTCAGTTATCGTCCCTTCGATGGCATCGTTTATGGCGACACCACACAGGTGATCCTGGTTGTCGAAGCTGTAAATGATGCGCCAGAAATCATTCATGCCAGCTTCAAAGTGCCTGGCGGAGGCGTCGTTGTGCTGAACGCCGACATGATGATCGCCTCGGACGTGGATTCCCTGCCGACCTCCATCCACTTCCAGGTCGACCAGGTGGACAACGGTCATTTCGAACTTGTCTCGGCGCCTGGGCAGGCCATCCGTCAGTTCAGCTACGCAGAGCTCGCCGCCGGGCTAGT
>NZ_SDKK01000046.1 GCF_008107625.1 Zoogloea oleivorans | reverse complement strand
TCAACAGGAGTTGCATCATGGGTTCGTCCATCACCACATTGTCAGGTCAGGCGCTGTCGATCGGCATTGAGGGCATGACCTGCAGCAGTTGCGCTGCCCGCGTAGAAAAGCTGCTGGCTCGCCTGCCCGGCATTTCCAAGGCCACCGTCAGTTTCCCCACCGAATCGGCGTTGCTGGAGTCCGATTCGGTCGTTGACCTGACGGCTGTGCGTCAGGCGATTGAGAAGGCGGGTTTCCATGTTCCTGAGGAAAGCTGGGTTTTGGCGATCACGGGGATGACGTGCAGCAGTTGCGCCGCGCGAGTGGAGAAGGTTCTGGCCGGGGTTCCCGGTGTCGTGAGCGCCACCGTCAACTTCGCAACTGAACAAGTGCATGTCACGCTGACCCGTGGCGTACCTACCTCGACCCTGATCAAGGCTGTCCGGAAGGCGGGTTACGATGCCGCATTGCTGACGGAGGGCTCCCCAACTGCAGCAGCATCAGTCCGCCAGGGTGCCGAATGGTGGCCTGTTGCAGTTGCGGCGACCCTGTCCTTTCCGCTCGTGATTCCGATGCTGGCTGATCTCTTCGGTGCACATTGGATGCTGCCCGGCTGGGTGCAGTTGTTGTTAGCGACCCCTGTTCAATTCTGGCTGGGGCTGCGTTTCTACCGTGCAGGCTGGAAGGCTCTGCGTGCCGGTAGCGGGAATATGGATCTCCTCGTGGCCCTGGGGACGACTGCGGCCTACGGACTCAGCGTATATCTCCTGGCAAAGCCGACAGGCGGTGAGATGCCTCACCTGTATTTTGAAGCTTCAGCCGTGGTGATCACGCTGGTTCTGCTGGGCAAGTGGCTTGAAACCAGGGCCAAGCGGCAAACCACCGAAGCGATCCGTGCGCTCCAGGCCCTGCAGCCTGCCGTCGCCCGCATTCGTACTGGCGACGGTGACCGGGAGATCGCCATCGATGCGGTCCGCGTGGGCGATGTGGTGGTTGTGAAGCCAGGTGAGCGGGTAGCAGTGGATGGCCAGATTGTGGAGGGGTGCAGCCACCTGGACGAGTCCATGTTGACCGGTGAAAGCCTGCCGGTTCCGAAGCAGCCTGGCGATCGTGTCAGTGGCGGTGCGATCAATGCTGACGGTTTGCTGCTGGTGCAGACAACGGCTGTTGGTATGGAAACCACTTTGGCCCGGATCATCCGGTTGGTTGAGAGTGCCCAGTCGGCCAAGGCACCCATTCAGCGCCTGGTGGACCGGGTGAGTGCGGTGTTTGTCCCGGTGGTCATGCTCATCGCGCTGCTGACCTTTGGCGGATGGTGGGCGTACGGCAGCGATGTCGAGACAGCGATTATCAACGCCGTCGCGGTGCTCGTGATTGCCTGCCCGTGTGCGCTGGGTCTTGCCACCCCCACTGCGCTCATGGCGGGAACGGGTGTGGCCGCGCGACACGGCATTCTGGTGAAGGATGCGGAGGCGCTGGAAGTGGCGCACAAGGTGACAGCCGTCGTCTTCGACAAGACCGGCACCCTGACGGAAGGCAAGCCCCAGGTCGTGGCCTTCGAAGCCGTTGGCGGCGATACTCAGCAGCTCCTCAGCCTCGCTGCCAGTCTTCAGTTGGGTAGCGAGCATCCCTTGGCGCGATCCGTGGGCAAGGCTGCCCAGGACGCCGGACTGAGCCCGGTCAGTGCCCGGTTCGTTCAGGCCTTACCCGGACGCGGGCTGGCCGGCGAAATTGATGGAACACACTATGTTCTTGGTAATGCCCGATTGATGCAGGAGCGCGGTTTCAAAATGGACCATCTTGCCGACACCGCAATGCGCCTCCAAGCCGAAGGGCGGACCATATCCTGGTTGGCATCGGAAGGTGCTCAGGCCGTGCTGGGCTTGATCGCCTTCGGCGACCGGATGAAGCCAGAAGCGCGGGCAAGTATCGATCGCCTCAAGCAGATGGGCATCAGGACTGTGCTGATTACGGGCGACAGTCGTGGGGCTGCGCATGGTGTGGCAACCGAGCTTGGAATCGATCAGTGTCTGGCTGAAGTGCTGCCGGAGGGCAAGGCAGCCGAGATCGAAACCTTGAAACGGGAGAGCCACGTCGTTGCCATGGTCGGCGATGGCATCAATGATGCCCCGGCATTGGCTGCCGCCGACATTGGCATCGCCATGGGAACCGGAACGGACGTGGCCATGCACGCGGCCGGGGTGACCTTGATGCGTGGCGATCTGGCGCTGGTGGCTTCAACGATCGACATCTCCAGTCGCACCTACGCCAAAATGCGGCAGAACCTGTTCTGGGCTTGTGTTTACAACGTCGTGGGCATTCCCCTGGCGGCCGCGGGACTCCTGAACCCGGTCATCGCGGGGGCCGCCATGGCATTCTCAAGCGTCAGCGTGGTGTCGAACGCGTTGCTTCTTCGGCGTTGGCGCCCCGTCAAATTGGATAAGAGGAAGGCGACATGAACATCGGAGCAGTTGCCAAGGCCAGCGGTGTCTCGGCCAAGATGATCCGCCACTATGAGCAGATCGGCTTGATTGGCCACAGCCCCCGGACCGAGGCGGGCTACCGGCAGTATCAGGAGCGGGACCTGCACACGCTCAAGTTCATTCGCAGCGCCCGCGATCTCGGGTTCTCTCTGGAGCAGATTCACCAGCTCCTGTCGCTCTGGTATGACGAGCAGCGCTCCAGTGCGGAGGTGAAACAGCTTGCGGAAAGTCACTTGAGCGATCTGGATAAACGAATTCAGGCACTCATCACCATGCGCGACGCACTGGTAAGCCTGTCGGAGAGTTGTTGCGGAGATAACCGCCCTGACTGTCCGATTCTTGAGGGGCTTGCCGGGCACGGGCCTCCTGATGTTTTCTGAGGAGTCGAAGCCTATGTCGCGCCGCTATGAAGTCTACCGTCGTGGGGAGGGGGGGTATGAAGCCGTCCATCCCTCGTTGCTGCACCGGTGAATCTGATTGCGTTCGTCCATCGACAATTGACTATAGTGATTTCCCATGCGCACACCCTACCAAATCGGGGTGTTGTACTTCAGTCTAGAGCGCGCCCTGCATAAAACCTCACGCCGCATTCTTGGATTTATCGCAGAAAAGCAAACTACTCTCATGAGGCACCTTTCGCCGTTACGAAAAGCACCCAGCAAACTTTAACGGCCAGTCTGTGAAAACGTGCCGAGCATTCATGGTTCGATGTTTCTACCGAGACCATGAGAGTGATTTCGATTCTCGAATATCACCTACCCTTAGTTTCCGCCTACGAAAAGCACGGCAATCTATGGGTAACTCAAAAAACTAACTTCCGATGTTGCTATCACCTCCTGCCACCAGAGGTGCATCGTCGCGTGGGTGTCCCCAGTCCGGTCTGGCATAAGCCTCCGCCCTACTGTGGCATGCCTGTGAATATACGGTCACCGACAACATGCACGCTGGTAATACCAAAGCCTTTCTCATAAACGAATGGGGTACGAATACCTCTGATGGCGAGAGGCAGTTAAACGGTGTCCGAAACCTAAACACGTCCAGAGGACAGATTCCGGCTAGGCCAACATCCGGAAATCACCACGGGCCAAGTAAATACGGTTATGGTTGCCAATAAAAGGCAGTCCAGATTGATTCACAAGGTACTGGGTGCGGAAGTGCTCACCAATCGTCCTGCTCACGCCAAACACAAAAGTCTTCGAAATTATGTCGCTACTCGTTTGCTGTGCTGGCGCCTTGGCGCTTCGCGGGTCATGGGTACCGTAACGAGGGATCTAGCCTTGCTGCCACGAGATCTCACTCTTCCGGAGAAAAAAGCAGAGGTACTAACTCTGCGGTGCTGGGACCGGCCCAACGGAAAGCGATCAAATTCTAATTGCGAAAATCAACTCTTTGCAAGGGGAAAAATAGGTTACAAGTTTCTATACTGCATCCGAATTGTTGTAAGTAGTCCCGCGGCCCTTAGAGCCCGAAGGACTTCCGCTATCTTCTCGTTGTATGTTTTTTGTATCTAATGCCTATGGAATTCGCAAAAAACATCTGACAGTACCCCCAAAGACTCGCATCGAAGCACTACTTCACGCCGCAGTGGACCAAAGCAGCCTCGTTTTCGGATATCGAATCAGGAAAACGAATAAGTCGTATTCGACGCAAAATGCGTTCAAAACGACATACCCAATTCAATCGAATCAGATAGTAATCGATGACCGAGGAAGGTGAACTGAAGAACTAACGCACTCCTTGCAAAAAGCAGCGCCGGATGTCCTAGTTTCGCCAGTTCCATACGCAGAGTTGCATCTGGGCAACTTCTACCTAAGAGAGGTATGTCCACTATAAATTGTTCTTGAGTGAAATCTTTGATTCGGACTGCTGGGTCACAGCATTCAGAATTTATTTCATCAAGTCTTTCACTTCTGAACTTTATTCGCCGTTTTATCACTTCAAAATTAAAATAATCTTTTAATTTTGAAGTGATAATAGAAGTTGCCTTATCTTTCTTTTTTCAGCTATATCTGAAAGGGAAGTGTGCATGAACCTCGAGCACAGAACAGGCGATCGGCAGTCTCCACAATCTGTTCTCGCGTTGGTCCGTGGCCGTCACTCATCTTGGCTTCCACTTGTCACTTAAAGCCACGGACCTATGTCTCATAGTTAAGAGGCTGCGTTATGTCCTAATAGATAGGTGGTCACGTCATACTCGCCGTTTAAACACCGAACCGATTCACATGTACGACTTGGTACTAGTTCAGAAAGGACACTTCGTAGCCCTGTCTCCATCACTCGAACTCGATTGCGGCTGAGCAAGAGCCAAACCAATGGGAGAGTCGCCTAGTAGTTATGAGCCTGCCAGGAAGCGCTTGACTCTGCCCGCTGCAATGCGGCCGGGAAGACCATTGATACCGCCGCCCGGATGGATTCCCGCCCCCCCCAGAAACAGGCCGGCCACCGGCAGGGTATCGCCGCCGAGCCCAGGAGCGGGGCGCATCAGTGACGAACGGGTGGTGCTGGTATCGATGTGTACCACGCAGCCGCGGTGGACATTGAGACGCGCAGCAAGATCGGGGGCTGCTTCGATCCGGCGGCCGATCTCGAACGCCTTCAGGCCATCCATGTAGTCACTGGCCTGGTCGATGACCTGTTGCCCTACCTGGGCGCGGATAGCGTCCCAGCCTTCACGGGGTTCGACCGGCATCGCCACCGGGTACAGGTAGACGACGTCCTGGCCTTCAGGTGCCTGACTTGGGTCGACCGCACTGGGCGCGGTGATCCACATGTAGGGCAGTTTCGGCACTTCGCCACCGGCCGAACTGCGGAAGTTTTCCAGTACCGCTTCTACGGTACCAATGAGATGCACGCATTTGCGCAGGCTGAGGCCATCGGGGCGCATCGCCTCGTGCCGACGGTATTGCACCTGGCTTCGCAGGGCCACGTCTACCTTGAGTGGTGAGGCGCCGTGCCCGTTGGCGGGCGCCAGCGCAATGCGGGTGAGCAGCCGCCGGTCGAGGGCTCCGGGCGTGACCATCTCCAGGGCCATTTTCGGGTGGATGGATGCGACTACCGCTTTCGCCTTGATCAGGCTGCCGTCCGGTAGTCGGACGCCGGTGGCACGACCTCCTTCGGCCACGATTTCCTTGATCTGGGTCGATAGCAGGATCTCGCCGCCCAGCTCCGTCAGCCGCGCAGCCAGTGCGTTGGACAATGTCTGCATGCCGCCGACCGCGCGACCGAGGCCGAAGCGATGAATGAAGCCCAGCAGGGCGAAGTAGATTCCCGTGGCCTCGTTGGTGATTGGTCCGGCGGCGCCGAGCAAGGCGCACATCGCTGACTGGGTGACTGGGTGTTCAAAGCGCTCCATGATCGACACGTAGGCCGGGCTGCCGATCAGGGCCATGATCTCCGGCTTCAGATGACGGTTGCGCAGCACCGCCTTGAGGGCTTCCCACTTGGCGCCCAGATTTCGCTGGGATGGGTCCACCCGCATCATTGGAATCGCCATGTCCATGAACGCGTCGATGAGTCTCATCAAGGCCAGGAACTCGGTTGCGTCGTGCTCGGAGAAGCGTCGGATTTCGGCGGCTGTCTTTGCCGGATCGCGCCAGAAAACCAGCGAATGGCCGTCCGGATGCAGATAGACGTAACCCGGCGCCATCTCCACCTGCCGAAAACCGTGGCGTTCCAGCTGCAGTTCTTGCGGCATCATCGGATGCACGCGCAGGGACATCAGATCGAGCGCGCAGGGGTGAATCAGGTGCTGGGGGGCCTCTGGGATCAGGTAGCCCGAGGATGCCATGCCGCCAATTTTCTCCCGTCCCTCGATGACCACGACCTTCTTGCCGGCCTCAGCCAGATAACAGGCTGCAGACAACCCGTTATGGCCACCGCCGACGATTACGACATCGTAGTTCTGGTTCTTTTTCATTTCGTTTCCTCTTGGGTCTCTCTCTTTTGTTTGCTGCAAGCAGGCATCCGGGGTCACAAATTTGAGCACATTTCAAGAGGAGGCTTTATTCAACGGTTTGACCTCGAGTTAAAGCGTGAGGGGTGGGGTTTTCGGCGCAACGGTTTATTTTTATAAACGGATATGTTATTTGTGTCTAATAAGAATCACTGAGGAGACGACCCTATGCTGACCCACATCACCCTTGGCACGAACGACCTGGAGCGTGCTCGTGCTTTCTACGACCAAGTGCTGGCACCCCTCGCACTGAAGCGTTTGTTCAGCGTGGAGCAAGCGTCAGGCTGGGGGGCCGAGGCGCCGCAGTTCGTCGTTCTGCATCCGCGCAACGGCGAAGCTGCTGCGGCCGGCAACGGTCTCACCGTAGGTTTTGCCGCGCCAAGTCGGGTTGCGGTGAACGAATTTCACCGGATAGCCCTGTCACTTGGCGCGGTGGACGAGGGCGCGCCAGGGCCACGCCCCTTTGCACCCAATGCCTACGCTGCCTACGTGAGAGATCTGGACGGCCACAAGATTGTTGCCTCCTGCCGCCAACCCGAGTGAGTCCGGCGCTGCAGCCAATCGCCGGGGATGAAGAGGAAGGCAACAGGGAGCGCACCTGTCGGGGCCGGGTGATTGAGGCTGCCCGACGGGTGCTTTACAGGGTGGGGGCGGCGGCAACCACCCTGGAGGGAGTGGCCCGTGAGGCAGGCACCACGCGGGGCGGAATCTACTGCCACTTTTCGAGCAAGGAAGAGTTGATTCTCGCCGTCGTGGCGCGTTGGCCCTTGCCGTCCCTGGATGGTGAAGAGGATGTTGCCGATCCTCTTGCCGGGCTGGATCGTGCCTTGTGTCGGCTGGGCGGACAGCTTCGCGACGACAGGACACTTCACGAGATGTTCTGTTTTCTGATGCTGAAGTGCGATGACGCGGTTTGTGGCGGCTTGCGGGGGCGGGTGCTGGATGCGTTCTGGCGAACACTTGCCGAGCAGATCGAGGATGCCTACCGTAGCGCCCGGATGAGGGGGCAACTCCATCCCTGCCTTAAACCTTCAGAGGCTGCCGAAGAGACCCTTATCTTTCTGGAGGGCCTGCTGGATATCGGCATGCTTCGGGTGGGGATGCGCGATGCGGCCACGCTGGAGGCTGCCATCGGCATGCATATCCGCCTGCGCCGCGTCCTCTGAGGCGGCCGGCCGAGCCTTCAGCGGCGAGCGGTCTTGCCGGTAACGAGCGCGCTGACCAGGCGCTCGATGCGCTGGGGCATGTTGCGCCGCTGCTCGGGGCTGGCCGGAACCAACTGCTCGCTGAGCACATAGCGAATGATCAGTTCGCACACCAACTCCCGGTCGAGTTTTACCCCCAGGCGTTCATCCCAGGAGTCGAAAACGATCCCCAGCACGTCCTGGAAGCGCAAGACGGCGTCCTGGAAAATGCGCTGAAACCAGTTCATCGCATATTCCGGGGCGACGATCAGCAGGCGCCGGGCGCGGGTGTGACCAATGTAGTCGCTGATGAACAGGATCATCGCCTCGAGGCGCGCGTCCGGGTCGGTATGCGGGGCCGTTGTCTCTATCAGCGAGGCATAGAAGCGTTCGCGCTTGTGCCGGGAGAAAGCGTCCAGCAATTCCTCCTGGGAGGCAAAGTAGCGGTAGAAGGTACCCCGCGAGATCTCCGCGGCCTTGCACACATCGAGGATTGAGATTCGCTCGGCACCCGACTCGAGGATGATTTCCTCGGTCACCTCCAGGATGCCCTGGATGGTGCCTTCCGAGCGCCGGTTGCGACGTGTCTTGCGGACGGCCGGTGCGGCTTCGTCAGTTTGACTCTCTTCCTTCACGGCGACTTCGCCATCATTTTCCAGCTTGTTCATCAGGTCCTCCCTGGCATTTTTCGGCCGTGGTGAGGCCTGAGACGGGGTGAGTGGTGTGGAGATATCTTCTCTAAACTTTGACACTATTTTGTTTTGTGTTTATATTTTGTTCGGAAAAGGGCACTTATAAACCGATGTTGCGTCGATTCAGGCGCTTCACACAACAAGGAGACACGGGCATGACGGGTACGGGAAATCCGGAAACTTGGGCGATTGGCGAGCGGGATACGGTGATTGCCGCACTCGATCGGGCTGTTGCTGCACATCCTGACAGGATTTTGCTTGATTTTGCGGGTGAGCTCTATACGTATTCGGACGTTGATCGTTTGTCGACGCGTCTCGCCCATTCCTTCGAGGCGCTTGGTGTGCGTGCGGGGCAAACGGTGGTCACCATGCTCGGCAACAACATCGACGCCGTTGTATGCTGGCTGGCCATCAACAAGCTGTGCGCAGTCAGTGTGCCCGTCAATACGGCGCTGAGGGGCGAATTCCTGCGCCATCAGATCTCCGACGCTGGTGCGGCGCTGGTGATTTGCGAAGCGGACTTTCTACCGCGCATTGCGGCGGTATCGGCCGAGTTGTCGGAAATGAAGCAGGTGCTGTACCGCAACACGCTGGCCGAGCCGGTGGAATGTGCCGCTCTGCTTGCGCCGCTGGATACACACCGGGGCGACGACGATACACCTATCCTGACCAAGCCCGACCCCGCCGACCTGGCCTGCCTGGTGTATACCTCCGGTACCACCGGCCCGTCGAAGGGCTGCATGCTCAGTTACAACTTCATGTGCAATCTGGCTCGCCTGCAACTGCGTGCAGGGCCGGCAACGGCGGATGACGTGACCATCACGCCGCTGCCCCTGTTCCACATGAACGCCCTGTGTGTCGGGATCATCTCCAACATCATGGTTGGCGCCCGTGTGGCAATCGTCGAGCGCTTCTCCGTGTCGAACTTCTGGCCGGAAGTGGAACGTTCGGGTGCCACCATTGCCTCCATTCTCGGCAGTATGGGTGGCCTGCTGGCCCAGGCGGCTGACAGCGACGCGATGAAACGCTGTATCGGGCAGATCCACACCGTGCGTGGCAACCCCTTTACCGAGCCGACCAAAGCCATCTGGCGTGAGCGTTTTGGCGCACGCCAAGTGGGGGGGAACGGCTACGGCCTCACCGAGGCCTGTGTGGTCACCTCGCTGGCGGGGGGCGAATACGCCGCGCCGGGTTCGTCCGGCAAGCGCATTCCGGATTTCGATGTGCGTATCGTGGACGACATGGACCGGGAACTGCCTGCCAATATGCCGGGAGAAGTGGTGGTGCGCCCGCTGCGTCCGGACATCATGTTCCAGGGCTACTGGCGGCGCCCGGAAGATAGCCTCAAGGTCATGCGCAACATGTGGTTCCACACCGGTGACATCGGCAAGTTTGACGATGAAGGCTTTTTCTACTTTGTAGACCGCAAGAAGGATTACCTGCGTCGCCGTGGCGAGAACATTTCCAGCTTCGAGATGGAGTCGGCCTTTGCCAAGCACCCGGCTATTCTCGAAGTGGCGGTGCATGCCGTGCCTTCCGACAAGGGCGAAGACGATGTGAAGGTCACCGCCATTCTGCGCGATGGCGCCAGCCTAAAGGCCGAAGACCTGTTTCTCTGGTCCACTGACGTGGTGCCTTATTACGCGCTGCCGCGCTACATCGAGTTTCGCACGAGCATGCCCAAGAACCCCCAGGGGCGGGTGCTCAAGTACCAGTTACGGGATGAGGGCAAGACGTCCGACACCTGGGACTGGGAAGAAACCGACATCAAGGTGGCCAAGCGCTGAGCACATTGGCCTGATCAGATTGTTTTGCCGCCGCCTGAAGGCGGCGGTTTCCTTTTAGAGGAACGAAGCCTTCGTCAGGGTGTGAGAATGACTTTGAGGCTGCTGTCGATCTGGCTTTTCTCCAGATAGCCAATTGCGCTCGCATCGCTGCTCACTGCCTTGCGCATCTCATCAGCCCCGCTGACCTCTTTTGGGGGTTGTCCGGCGCCGGAGAAAATCACCTTCGACCAGTAAGCCTTCAACTGGGCCGCGTCCTTGCCGGTCACCTTGGCGTGGAACTCGTTGCGAGTCGGGCTGTTGGGGCCTTGTTCGATAGGTACTGCCTTGCGCCCATCGGGGAAGGTGACTGCCTTGCCGGTGAAGATCTGGGCTATCTGGTCCTTGCTCATATTGGGGTTTGGGGTGCAGTGGAACGGAAAACCGGGTTAGGCGCTTGTCATTGTAAAATGATTGGCATCCCAGCCAGCAAAGCTGGTCAGTTCATGAAAAGAAAAAAATCGTACGCTAAGCCTCGTCGGGCATCTGTAGCGGATTGATATACAGACGACATGCCGCAATGCAGTAAATACGCGGAGCGGTATGCTGATATGATTATCTTGCGAACTGCGGCAACCGGCCACGAGCGGCCGGTCGGGGTTACGTTTCAATTTTTGCTGGTGGCGTGTCCGGTGATCGAAATCAGTGTCCGGTGATCGAAATCAGTGTCCGGTATTCGGCGATCAAATTGACGTCTACAGCGACCTAATCTTCATCGAGCTGAGAGGCTATTCATGGCTGGCAATCCCATGTGAGAGAGTTATTTACAGGGCTGGTCAGCAAAATTCAAACGCAACCGATAGCGCCTAATTTTGCGTGCCATCGCCCCTCCATGAATGCGCCAAGTAATAGTCTCGCCTTCGTTTCGCACACGTCAATATAGGTTCTGCCATTCTTAAAAACATCATTCATACCCGGGATGTTCTCAATTTCCTGCTGGGTGGCGTGAGGGTAGCCCATCGTCCAGTCTTCAAAGTTGCGATGGGGGATTGACTCTTGGAGGATTTTTGTAATTCTCGTGTGTCGGTTATCCGAGCTGATTGATTTGTAGAGACCTTCAATGACATCACGCTCACCTTCCAATACTTGGAAGAATGATCCTCTGTGAAAAAGCAATATTCCTGTTACCCCTAGTTTGGCATTCGTGGCCCTTGCCTTTGCCAGCAACGAATTTAAATCTGCCAAACCTAGGTTTGGGTTAGATGATGCGCTGCAATAGATGCAATGAACAAGTTCCATATTTGGCCAATCTATCCGCTGAAGATTTATACGACAGTCTTCGATAGACCGAAGTGACAAAAGGTTCAATTGCTGCCATAAATATATTTATATCATTAAATTTGCCATTACTGGCAATCGTTCAATGCTCATCGTGCCCCCATTAAATTGAAGAATTTAGGACTGGAGCGAATACCGAAAACCTAAGCAATTGCTGGTAACGGAACGGAATGGCGGCTCTCTGATCGGTTAGCCGCCATCTGGGAACATCCGTTTTGTGAGGCTGCCAAGTCCACACTTGGCCTATTGGGTGAGGTCGGCAATGGCTGCTTCCGAGTAATCTAGTTCACTAAAGCAGGTTTTGGATGCCTGACAGCTCTGGAAAATGCTGGATGACCGCAATGGGCTGCGGATTCAACCGGTGGATGCAACTCACCCAACATGAGGCTGCAACTGCCTAGGAGCGGCCAGTCGAAGTGGTCTCCATATTCACGTGCGCTGAATCATCTGAATGGCCAGTATTCGGCAAGCAAACTGATTCCTGTACTGACCCGACCCCGTCGGCCAGGGTAGCCTTTCAATTTGAATAGTTGCGGCCTTGTTAGTCTTTATCAGATTTCAATTCGCCAGTGGTTCCGATTTCTATATGTTCGTCAAAATCAACGAACTCGACATGTATATGCCGACGTTCTGGAGTGATCCTGCGCTCATGTCCTTGCGGTGGGTCAGCATCCTTGACGCGTCGTTCCTTGCGTGATCGGTTGACGACAAATTTTGTTTTGTGCATTGGCACCAATAGACTTTCAGAACTTTTTTGCCGGTTAACTTTACTCAAAGATACTTAAGGCATTCTGAAAGCAGCCTCAAAATCGGTGCTTTTACCTCAACCTGCAATAGAGTTCTCTGTTAAGCAGCAGATAAGGTCACTACGTTAGACTGGGTCAATCAATTTGGCATGTTGCCTCTGAACCACTAGAGATTGTTATGACCTCAGCCATGCTCCTCCTTTGGATTGCCCTAGGAATTGTTGTTCAACTAGCCCTTTGGCTGGGTATTGTTTTCTGGCGCCACTGGCAGAGCTATCAAGTGTTACAGGATCAGGTTGACGGCAAGAATCCAACATCACAGACCGAAAACTTGCAGACTGAAGCTGCATCCGAGGGCTGGAAAGGATTCAGAGCTTTCAAGGTTATTCAGAAAACCCTTGAAGATGAGAGTGGAGCCATTTGCTCCTTCTATCTGCGTCCAGAGGATGGGCAGTCGCTTCCCTTATTCAAGCCAGGACAATTTCTCACTTTCAAGCTAGCCGTCCCGACTCAAAGTGGAACAGAGGAAGAAATCATCCGTTGCTATTCCCTCTCGGATTCACCTGGCCATGATGCTTACAGGGTTTCAATCAAGCGTGTACCAACTCCAGATGGAACACCTCATCCTCCCGGACGCTCATCCAATTACTTCCATGATTACGTGCAAGTAGGCACCTCCTTGGCGGTTCGGGCACCGTCAGGACATTTTTATATCGACCACGATAATTCGCCGGTTGTGCTGATTGGTGGAGGCATTGGCATTACGCCGATGTTGAGCATGCTCAACTGGATTGTGGCTCACCAGCCTGAACGGGAAGTTTGGCTGTTTTACGGCGTGCGGAATAATTCTGAAGTGATTTTGAAGTCGCATCTCCAAGCTCTCTCAGACCGACACCCGAATTTCAAGCTGCGCATCTGCTTTAGCGCACCGCAACCCGGTGACCTGATTAAGCGCGACTTTCACCATAGGGGACGCATTGATGTAGCTCTGTTACGGACAGAGTTGCCACTGAAGCCTTACAACTTTTATATCTGTGGTCCAACGCCGATGATGGAAAGCTTGGTCGATGCCCTTGAGGATTGGGGGGTTCCAGACACACGAATTCATTTTGAAGCATTTGGGCCTGCTTCGATAAAACGCAAATCATCCATCGAATCGAAGGTTTCAGAGGAAGGCTCCGCGCCCGTTATGGTGACCTTCTCCAAATCGAACAAGCAGTTCACTTGGGATGGCAAGTCAAGCAGCCTACTGGAGTTTGCCGAAGGCAACGGGGTGACAGTTGAGTCAGGGTGTCGTGCTGGAGGATGCGGTAGCTGCGAAACACGCATCCAAAGTGGTGAGGTGAGATTTTCACATTCGCCTGACTTCGATTCAGAGCCTGGTAACTGTTTGCTCTGCGTATGCATACCTGTAACTGACGTCGTTCTGGAGGCCTGATGCCAATTTTTCCCTCCACCCTTTGGCGAGAGCACATTCTTCCGTTTGCTTTCCTGGTCCTACTCCTCGGGGTTTTGACTCTCGCAGGAGACTATCTCTTGCACCGATTGAATTTGGTGTGGGTCGGACGATATTTGGGTATTCCTGGAACGATACTTATCATTGGATCCCTGATGTATTCACTGCGTAAGCGGAAATACATCAAGACGGGGAATCCGAAGAACTATCTGAATATACATGAACTGGCTGCCTGGCTTGGGTCATTGCTAGTTCTGATTCATGCTGGCATTCACTTCAATGCCATCCTTCCTTGGCTGGCAACCGTGGCCATGGGTATCAATGTCATTAGCGGGCTGGTGGGCAAGATGCTGCTACAAAGCTCCCGCGAGCATGTTCAGTCACAACGCGACAGCTACCAATTGCGCGGCCTATCTCGTCCTGAAGTCGAGCAAGCGATTTTTTGGGATTCAGTGACATTCGATGCAATGACCCAGTGGCGCAAAGTTCATATCCCGATTTTTATCGTCTTCGCTGTGCTGAGTCTTGGTCACATCATTAGCGTGTTTCTATTCTGGGGCTGGCAATGAATCGCATTGTCAAATGGGTGCTCGCTGCCAACCTGCTTGTCTTGGCAGTCCTAACGTTCGCCTATCCACATTTGATGGTTAGCCCCGGAAAACTGATTGTTGGCCATCGGCAATTAGAGACTGACTGTTTCGCCTGCCATTCAGGATTTGGAGGAGCCTCTTCAGAACGCTGCACAACCTGCCATAAGCCAAACGATATCGGTCGGCTGGATACAAAAGGGAACCAAGTTCAGAAGCCTCTGACTTCAACGGCTTTCCATCAAAAGCTCACGAAACAAGATTGTGTGGCGTGCCATAGTGACCATGCTGGCGTTAAGCGTTTCAAGACGCATGGACACTTCAGCCATGCGTTGCTACAGGCTGATATCCGTGATCAATGTCAGGACTGTCATCGGCCGCCAAGCGATTCGTTGCATAAGCAAATTACTGGTAATTGCGCTCAGTGCCATAGTCAGGAAAAGTGGACTCCTGCCACGTTCAATCACGACAAGTTCTTCATGCTTGACCGCGACCACAGTGTTCAGTGTGTGACCTGCCATGTACGAAACGACTACAGTCAATACACGTGTTACGGTTGCCACGAGCACACTCCTGAAAAGATTCGCCGAGAGCATATCGAAGAAGGTATTCGAGACTTTAAGAACTGCGTTGAATGCCATAGAAGTGCTGATGAACACGATATCCGAATGCCAGGAGGAGGTCGCCGTGGAGATGATTAGCCAAAGCAAGGGCCCGGTTGACCTGCGCCGCTATGCCTTAATTTCAATTGCAGCGGCTATCACGACCATTCTGCTCAAGGGCGCTGCATGGTGGCTAACGGGCTCCGTCGGCTTGCTGTCTGACGCGATTGAGTCGTTTGTTAATCTAGCGGGTGCATTGATGGCGCTTTGGATGCTTTCCATTGCGCTGCTGCCTGCGGATGCGGAGCATCCCCATGGTCATGACAAAGCAGAATATTTTTCCAGCGCCTTTGAAGGCTTCCTGATTGTTGTGGCGGCGGTGAGCATCGGTTACACAGCAATTGATCGATTGATGCATCCTCTGCCACTGGAAGCGGTCGGTGTTGGCCTTTTGGTTTCGGTACTTGCTTCGGTTGTAAACTTTGTTGTCGCGAGGGTTTTGCTTCGGGCGGGTACAGAGCATAAGTCGATCACACTGGAGGCTGACGCGCACCACCTCATGACTGACGTCTGGACCTCAATAGGGGTCATTGCCGGAGTGTCGTTGGTATGGCTCACTGGATTGAACTGGCTGGACCCAGTCATTGCTTTGGTGGTTGCCGCGAACATTGTTTGGACGGGGTGGCAGCTTATGCGGCGTTCTGCGTCAGGCTTGATGGATGTTGCGCTACCACGCTCGGAAATAACTCAGATAGGGGCACCTCGAATAACCCGAGGTTTTCAGTAAATCCCACCGCGCAATGCTGATCACGATCGAATTCTGATCAGTTTCTTCGGCACATAACCGCCGTCGCCGGCAGCGCCGTCCCGTTTTTGCCTCGAATCGCCTCGGGCAGCGGCGATTCGGCCAATTTCTGGCGTCAGAAGGCCTCGATTCCGGCCTTCTGGAGATAGACCAGCCGCTTCAGGTTGTAGCAGGCCGCCATCATCGTCATCGCAAAGTTCGCGCGCGCCCGGCCGATGGTGCGCAGCAACTTGCCGCCCATCTGCTCGATGGCCCCGAACACGTGCTCGACCCGCGCACGCGTCTTGGCGATGCGCTTGTTGCGTCGCTGCTGGCAGTCGGACAGTGGCTTGTTGCGATGGCCCTTGCGTTGGATCTGGTTGCGGAAACCGTTTTCCTTCAGCCAGGCTTCCCGCTCCGCCGACGGATAGCCCCGGTCGGCATAGACGTCCCGGCTCGTGTTGGCCGTATCGAACACGTTGTCGAAGTGCTGGCTGTCGTGCGTGCTGGCCGTGTCGGTCTCGATCTTGCGGATGATCTTGTACTTCATGTCGACGTTGATGGAGAGCTTGTAGCCGAAGTGGCTCTTGCCGTGTTTCTTGGTCCAGGTGGCGTCGAGGTCCTTCTGGCGCCGCTTGGCGGGCTTCCAGGCGGCCGGCATCGCGCCTTGCTCAATCAACGCTTTCTCGCCCCGGCTGTTGTGCTGCTTGGGCGCAGGCACCAGGGTCGCGTCGATGATCTGACCACCGCGGGCGATGAAGCCCTTTTTGAGCAGCTGCGCCGAGACGCCGTCGAACAACGCCTTTGCGCCGGCTTCGCCGATGCGGTTCTCGAAGGTCCACACCGTGGTGCGGTCGGGAATGTTCGTTGCGTTCGCCAGCCCGCAGAAGCGCTTGTAGCTCATGCGATCAAGCAGCTGGTACTCCATCTGCTCGTCCGACAGGTTGTACAGCCGCTTCAGGACCAGGATGCGCACCATCGTCTCGGTCGGGTACGGCGGGCGGCCACCCTGGGGGCTGACCGGCCGGGGCGCGATGCGATCGACCTCGGCCGCCAGCGCCACGAAGTCGATGTAGGACTCGATCTCGACCAGCGGATCGCCCAGGGTATCGATCTTCTTGCGGTGATGTTCGTCTGCGAACAGGTCGGTCTTGATGGCGCTGCGCGGTTTCATCGGAGTCGGCTCGGGGCGGATTCAGAACGATGCAATTTTATCAAGAGTGGGCGAGTCGAGGTTTTTCGAGGCGCCCATAGAACAAATTCTCTCCTCCTTTGACACAGATGGTGTTCGCTTTCATGCCTTGCGGACCCGCCAATCAGGGAGACGTGTATTTATCAGTCTGCACGTATTAGTTCCCGGTGATTGGCTAGTTAAGAGAGCGCATGATTTTTCTGAGCGAATTGAAGAGTCGCTTTGCATGCAATTTCCTAACGCTAATGTCATAACCCATCTTGAGCCAATCGATGACCCGGTGTCCATGGCCGATGAAGCATTAGATAGACAAAGGTAAGTCTGCTAGCTGACCTTGCCTATATTTTCAATTAGCTCCGCTTGAATACCCCAAAGACGGCTAGCAGCAGTCCAACGACAGCAACCAAAGGTAGAGCCAAATACACAATTGTGTCCCAGAGCATGCCATTTCCTATCACGCGCGACGGATGTGACATATTTTACGAATTTTGATAATTTATTAAAATATAACGAAAGTCATAGAGTGCCCGACCAATCTTTTATTCAGTGGAAGTTTTCGTATGAACTTAGACATCATCGACAACGCGATTCAACGTCACCTTCGTTGGGTGGCTGAATTCAACGCTGCGCTTGCTGGAACCGGGCCGAGAGATTTCGATTTGGAAATTGCGAGTGACGAAACGGCATGTGCTTTAGGGCAGTGGTTTTCCAGCCCTGAATCTTCAGATCTTCTTGGAGAGGATTTTCATAGCCGGGCAATAGCACTGCATGGAGCATTTCATGAAATATCAGCCGAAGTCGTAGCGAGTTTTAGGGCGCAAGACCCGTCGGAGGTAACTCAAGCATTGATTGCAGCGCTTGAGGATTTGTCAAAGAGCCTAATCGAGTTTCTTGAATTTGCAAAAAAACGGTTAATTGGTGCACCTCCAAGCTGGCTTCCTTAGGCACACAGCGGACGCATTTATTTTTGATATTGAATGGCAGCTTTGGAGCAATCCAGTTCGCTGAACACAGGTTTGGCTGAATGGCAGCTCTCTAGAATGCCGAATGACCGGAATGGGCACGAAGCGACTGTCATACCCTAGGATTCATCGCCGAAAAGCGGTCAATGAAGTTCCGCCTCCCGGAAGCGGTCGTTCCCCACAGCAGTGAGCGTGCCCAGACCTACCTTGTGACAGGCCCAAACAGGCCACCCGTCATCGCTCCCCAAGCCGGCACTGGCGTCTTGTTTGCTCATCTGTCGTTCTTGGCCACGGCGCGCTCTAGACTGAAGTGCAACACCCCGATTTGGTAGGGTGTATGCATGGGAACTCACTACAGCCAGTTGTCGATGGACGAACGTAATCAGATTCATCGGTGCAGCA
>NZ_SDKK01000102.1 GCF_008107625.1 Zoogloea oleivorans | reverse complement strand
GGCGGTTTCAACTCTGAAGTGCAACACCGGGTTGAAAGTTCATGATTTCCCTCGCAAAGACCTCTGCTGGGGTTTCAAAGTCGAGGCATTTGCGCGGGCGGTTGTTTAATTGTCGGGCAATTGCGTTGAGGTAGCCTTGGGAGATCGGCGCCAAATCCAGGCCCTTGGGAAGATACTCGCGGATCAAGCCGTTGGTATTCTCGTTGGTCGGCCGCTGCCAGGGGCTGTGCGGGTCGGCGAAATAGACGTCGATCTTGACCCGCTTGGCGAGAATCTCGTGGCGGGCCATCTCCCTGCCCTGATCGTAAGTCAGCGACTTTTTCATGGCGAGCGGGACATGGCGGAACTTGCGCGTGAAGCCTTCCAGCGTGGCCTCGGCCGAGCCGTCACGCAGCTTGACCAGCATCAGGTAGCGGCTCTTGCGCTCGACCAGGGTGCCCACCGAACTGCGGTTGCCCGGCCCCTTGATGTGATCGCCTTCCCAGTGCCCGGCCACGAGGCGGGCCGCCACCTCAATCGGGCGCTGGTGAATGGAGGTCATGTTCGGCAGCGTGCCGCGCCGGTCCTGGCCCCGTGCGCGAGGCATGCGTGCCTTGTGGGAGAAACGCAGCTGGGCGATGAGTTCGTTGCGCAGCTCGCCCCGTGGCACGGCGTAGATGGCGCAGTAGATCGTTTCGTGCGAGACGTGCAGAGCAGGATCATCAGGGTTCATCCGGCGCAGTCTGCCCGCAACCTGCTCCGGCGACCAGCCCTCGGCCATCAGCGCGCGAACCCGGTTGAGCAGCACAGAACCGCTCTTCAGCTTGATCGTTCCGCGCCGCCTGCGCGCCAGCGTCGCGCGCTCGGCACGGGCGGCATCGTAGCTCTTGCCCACCGTGTTCCGCGCCACTTCGCGCGACACTGCGGAGGTCGGCCGATTGAGTCTTCGGGCAATTGCCCGAAGACTCAATCCCTCATTGCTGCACCGATGAATCTGATTACGTTCGTCCATCGACAACTGGCTGTAGTGAGTTCCCATGCATACACCCTACCAAATCGGGGTGTTGCACTTCAGTCTAGAGCGCGCCGTGGCGGTCCAGCTGATCAGGTCGCCGTAGTATTGCGGGGCGATCGGGTCGAGGGCTTCGGTGCCGGCGGGCAGGCCGGCTTCATTGACGTC
>NZ_SDKK01000059.1 GCF_008107625.1 Zoogloea oleivorans | reverse complement strand
TCAACGATCTACCAACACCACCTCCGCGCCAGTGCTAGCTTTTCGTACCGTCACTTATTGCACTGAAAACGAGGAGACCCCTACCGGGCTAGCGGCCTCAATCTGGTAACGGCTGCCGTCGTGTTGTGGAACACGGTCTATCTGGAACGGGCTGCGCACGCGCTGCGTGGCAACGGCCATGCCGTTGATGACGCGCTGTTGCAGTACCTGTCGCCGCTCGGTTGGGAGCACATCAACCTCACCGGCGATTACCTCTGGCGCAGCAGCGCCAAGATCGGCGCGGGCAAGTTCAGGCCGCTACGACCGCTGCAACCGGCTTAGCGTGCTTTATTTTCCGTTTTCTGAGGCGACCCCAGGCAGTACCGCGCACCAGCTCGCGCACGTCGAGCTGCAGCATCGTCACTTCCGGCGAGGCTGGCCACGTCCTGGCCACGGTCGACCATCGCCACCTTTGACGATGAACCGAGGGCCCCATCGCCAGTTCCGACGATGACGGCCGACGCCGGCGCTGGATCTCGCATCGCCGCTTCTGACGATGAGATCCACCCTTTGACACTTGAGGGGCCGAGCTGCGGGGGATTCTCCCGGCCGGCGGCCGCGAGAACCGGCTATGTCGTGCTGCGCATCGAGCCAGGCGGCAGAGCCGCCCGTCTCGCCCCTGGCGGGCTTCCAGCGCCTTCCCGACGCTCACCGGGCCGGTGGCCCTCGCCGCTGGGCTTTGCGGCCCTGACGGGCCTTCCTGGCCCGTTTCCGGGGCCTTCCCTGCCCTGCCCCACCGGCGCGGCCGTTGTGGACAGTTTCGGGACAAGTCGGCCGAGGCCGGCCGGCGCAGCCCTGACGTTGACACTTGAGGGGCAGCGGGGCCGGCGCGATGTTGACACTTGGGGGGCAGCGGCCGATTTCGGCCTGGTCGAGCCGTCCAGGCGGCCGCCGAGGCGGCCTAAGTGCCTGATCGGCATGGAGTTATCCACCGAAGTTGTGGATAACCCTGTTAGGAACCCTGCCCCGGTATTGACACTTGAGGGGCGGCCCTACTGACACTTGAGGGGCGCGGTTCTTGACACTTGAGGGGCAGCGTATTGACACATGGGGGGCTTATCCATTGACACTTGAGGGGCGGCCTCTTCGCGCTTTTCCTTGGCGTGACAACGGTTTACGCGCGTTTTTCGGTCATGCTAACCAGGTTTTTAACCGTCTTTATAACCTTTTTATATAACCAGGTAGTTTTAACCAGAGGCTGGCGAAAAAAACGGCAACACGGCCCAAGCTACCGCGCAGCATGACCGGCCGCCGAAGGGGGGAAACCCCCCTTCTCGATCCCACCCGGCCGCAAGCGGCCTCCCATCCCCCCAGGGGCTACGCCCCTCGGCCGCCTTGCGGCCTCACCCCACAATGGAGCGCCTTCGGCGCTACGGCTTAGGAGAGCCAGGCGCAAGCGCCTGGCGGAAGGCAGTAAGTTCGAGAGCTTGCGAGGGGGCAAAGCCCCCTCACACTCCCCAACCAGGTCGCCGCGGTTCGACCGGCCGCGCGATCCTCAAGCATCGCAGCAGCTCCACCGCCGCAGGTTTTACGCCAAGGAAGGGGGTCGGCCAGCTCGGCCGGTGGCGCGGAAAGCGCCCCTCAAGTGTCAATGAAACGTGAGACGCGGGGCCAGGCCCGCGCCGATCACAAGCCGAGTTCGGAGTGAGAGCCGAGGCGCACCAGGCGCAGCGTGTCGGCGTCGGGCTTCTGGTAGATCAGCACCAGGTCGGGCTTGACGTGGCAATCCCGGTGATCCTTCCAGTCCCCGGTCAGCGCGTGGTCGCGGTGCCGAGGTTCCAGCGGCTGGTCGTCGGCGAGCGCGACCAGGACGGGCACCAGGTCGGCGTCGAGCGTGGCCCGGTGCTGCCCTTTCGCCTCGCGCTTGTAGTCGCGCTTGAACTGGCCGGTGCGCTCAATCTGCCGCATGCAGATCGGCCATCAGATCGTTGACGGTGGCGAAGCGCGGCAGCTTGCCCTTGCGGGCTTCCTTCATCGCCTCGATGGTGGTGGCGTTCGGAATCAGCGGCTCGAAGGGCAGCGCCTTGTCCTGGGCCACCTTCGTGAGCAGCAGCCGCACCGCGTCGGACACGGTAAGGCCCATCGCGGCCAGGACGGCCGCCGCTTCTTCCTTGATCGCGCCGTCGATGCGCGTTTGTACGAGCTGGTTTGCAGCCATGATTGGTTCTCCGGTTGGGTTCGTGAATTACATTGTAATGCACGCCAAGGGAAAGGGCAAGGTTTAGCGGCTAAAACGTTTAGCTAAAGTGCTTGACGATTAGGACATTTTGCCCTAATATAGCACTTGAAGGCCGGGCATTTCGCCCAGGTCAACTACCGGAGAAAGTCCGATGAACACCCAAGAGCAACCCGTTACCGCTTCCCTGGTCGCCGAGGCCCAGCGCCTCGACTTCCTGCCCGCCTACTTCGGCCCGCGTCTGATGATGCGCGGCGAGGCCCTGGTGTATGCCTGGCTTCGCCGGCTCTGCGAACGCTACAGCGGCGCGTATTGGCACTACTACACCTTGTCGGACGGCGGTTTTTACATGGCCCCCGACCTGGCCGACCGCCTGGAGATCGAGGTGGACGGCAACGGCTTCCGAGGCGAGTTGTCGGCCGACGCCGCCGGCATTGTCGCAACCCTGTTCGCGCTGGGTCAGCTCGCGGCCGAGGCCGCCGACACGGACGCCGGCGATGCCCTGATCGACCGCTATCACTTCCTGCGCGGCTTCGCAGCCAGCCACGCCGAGGCGGCCGCGATCTACCGGGCTATTGACTGATGAGGGGCGGCCCCGGCTTCGGCCGGGGCTTCCAGGAGGCGACCATGACCAGGAACAACGCTCCCCAGGCACCGACGAACAGCTACGCGACGGACGGCAAGTGCCACAACGCCGAGCCGGGCACCTACGGCCACGAATGCGGCAAGCCGGCCGCATGGATCGGCACGAACCACAAGGGGTTCAGCTCGGGATTCTGCGACGACTGCAAGCGCCACGGCTACGAAGCCCGCGACGTGATCGCGTGGCGGCGTGCTGACACTTGAGGGGCCGGCCGATGGCGAAGAAACGCAAGACGCCGGCCCAGCCGGGCCAGGACTGGAACGCGCCGGCGGCCGAGCTGCTGGCCGAGCTGCCCACCGACCGCGACGAGCTGCTGGCCGCCGCCGTGGCGGCCGTGGTGGAGATCGACGCGGCGATCATGCGCGGTGACGGTGCGGCCGCCGAGGCGGCCAGCGACCGATACGAGGCCGTCATCTGGAAGATGAACGGCGGAACGCACGTGGGCAGCATGGCCGACCACGACGCGCCCGGCCAGGTCATCGAGCGCCATTGCGCGGCGGTGCCTGGCGACGTGCCCTTGTGGGGCCAGCGCGGCCAGTTCCTGGTCGCGGATGGCGACATGCGCGCCCTGGTGGAGTACGAGGCCGGCTACGGCGGGCCGCTGGGTGCCCACTTCCAGTTCCACGTCATCGACCTGGACAGGCCGTTTATCTCCGAAACGGGCTACCGCTCGCACTTCGACACGGCGCAGGGCTGCATGACGGTGGACGAGGTTGCGCGCGGCATCCTGGCTGCGCAGCGAGCCGAGAAGAAGCGCCCGGTGATGGTCGAGGCCAGCTACCGCGACCGCCTGGCCGATGCTCCCCTGCCCGCTTGGCTGGCCGGCTTGGAGCCGCCGGCGCGGCGCGCACCGGCGACCGTCCTGGTGCCGCCGGGGTTCGTCCTGGTCGATGTGGTGCTGCCCTCGCATCGGGCCTTCATCGCCAGGCGCTGGGCGGCCGAGGCCGCGACCAGGATCAAGGCGGCCAGGGCCGCCGGGTTGGACGCCAAGGGAAAAATCACCGGCGCAGGCCCGGAGCGAGATCCCGCATCGCCAGAAACGACGATGACCTGCAGCATCGTCAAAGCCGACGATGCCGAGCCGGGCGAGGGCGGGCCTGTATCGCCGGAAACAACGATGCCGCGAGCGAGCGCGGCAACCTGCAGCATCGCCAGGAATGGCGATGGAGGCCCGGCCGACCTGGTGGAGTTCAAGCCCGGCCAGCGGTGCGAGATCGTGAGCGTCCATCACCCGGTTTTCGACCGCTACATCGGCAAGCGCATCATCATCGTGAAGGTGCATCCCGACACCCGCCAGGTGTGGGCGCACGACGACAGGCCGGTAACGTACAAGACCAATCGCGCAGGCCGGCGCGTGGTCGATTCAGACCCGAGCTGCATCCAGTCGATCTACGGCTTCGACCAGTTGCGGCTTATCACTTGACCAGGAGAACGAACGAATGACGAACGACGCCAATATCCGGCTGGAGTGCTTGAAGCCGGCCGAACGCTGGGCGCAACCGACCGGCGAGGAAGTCCGAGAGGTGCTGCGCCTGGCCGGGTTCAGCGGCAGCAAGGCCGCGAAGGCGCTGGGGCTGGGCGCGAAGGGCGACCGCACGATCCGCCGCTGGATCGGCGAGGACACCCCGATTCCCTATGCGGCATGGGCGATCCTGTGCGACCAGGCCGGGCTGGGCGTGATCTGGAAAGAGGATTGACGCCAAGGGAAAGGTTTTAGCGGCTAAAGTTTAGCCTTCGGATTCCGGTAAAGCGAAAAAAGTTTAGCTAAAGTGCTTGACAGGCTAGGGCATTTTGCCCTAATATAGCACTTGAAGGCCGGGCACATTGCCCAGGTCAACTACCGGAGAAAGTCCGATGAGCGACAACAAGATTATGCCCTGGATTGACGAGCTGGAGGGCGCGGCAGCGACCGACTTCCCGGCCCGCCGTGACGAGATCGCGGCCATGATGGCCGAGGCGGCCGAGCTGGTGTGCAAAGCCGAGGAACTGCGCGGCAAGGCGTACTTCGCCGGATGCTCCCTGGAGGGGCAGGCCAAGGGCCATTGGTCGATGGAGGGGTTTGGGGTGCAGTGG
>NZ_SDKK01000097.1 GCF_008107625.1 Zoogloea oleivorans | reverse complement strand
ACTTCAGTCTAGAGCGCGCCTAGCTATACTGATGGATCTCCGTTTCCTAGCTATAATGGAAACATTATGGGGGCCTATGGTAAGCTAGCTGATGCACGTAATTTCGGGGAGATGCTTGGTCGTGCGGGTGGTGGTGGATCCGGTTTTGATGTGCAGATGAAAGGAGAGTTGGCTGGTGGTCGCTCCTTTTCTCCTTCACCCAAAGGAAAGTGATAAGCGAAAGAGGTGAGCTTTATTTCATGAGTTCATTTTTGACGAAGCCTCCATAGTGAGGCTTCTTTTTTGATGGATCGTCATGGGGTAATTTTTGTGGGTGTGGATTTCGATGGAAATTGATTGCAGTTAATGAAGTAAAATTCAAATGTATGGTCACGCACGAACTGCGCCGAATGAAACCGATGCTCAAGGTTGGAAGGGTTGCTTCAGCAAACCTTTGTGATTGCGAGGGCCCTGTCTGATGAGGCTATTTTGAGGTTTTGTATGCTGCTTAAAGGACTGAGGGTTTTGTTGTTTTTTTGAGTTTTAGTTTTGATGTCGGCATAGCTTTCTCCGCGCCTTTGGATAAAGGGTCGATTGATGAGAAAGTTGGGTTTTTTGTTGATAAAATGGCCGTAAGTTCAAAGTTGCAAGACGAGTCGGTGTAGTGGTCTAATTTCCTCGGACACCTCGATAGGTGGATGATCCACCCGTGGAGGAGAAATAGATGAAACAGAAACGCCGGGCGTTCGATGCGAGCTTCAAGCTGCAAGTCGTCCAGATGATCAAGGATCAAGGCCTGAGCGTCGGTCAAGTGTGCCGCGACATGGGTCTGGGAGAGACCGCAGTGCGCCGCTGGCTGGTGCAACTCGATGCGGAGCAAAGCGGACAGGCAGGCATCGGCAAGCCGCTGACGGTCGAACAACAACGCATTCGCCAACTCGAGGCGGAGAATCGGCAGCTTCGCCAGGACAATGACCTGCTGAAAAAAGCGTCGGCCTTCTTTGCCCGCGAACTGAAATGACCTACCGGTGCATCGCTCAGTTGCAAGAGAAGGCCGACAACACCGCATTGCTGTGCCGGTTGCTGGGCGTGAGTCGTTCGGGCTTCTACGCCGCCTGCTCACGCAGGGGCGAACCCGCCAGGGTTTGCCCAACGAGCACCCACCTGCGCGCCGCCTTCACCGCCTCCGGACGCTGCTATGGCAGCCGGCGCCTGCGGGCCGTCCTGCATGCGCAGGGGCTTCGCGTGGGGCGATACCGGATACGAACCCTCATGCGTATCAATGGGCTACGTCCGGTGTGGCGGCGCAAATTCATTCACACCACCGACAGCCGCCACGGCTT
>NZ_SDKK01000031.1:24276-45431 GCF_008107625.1 Zoogloea oleivorans | reverse complement strand
TGACTTGGCTGGACGCTTACTTTCATCTGGCAGCCGCAGGCGCAGGTGGTGGAGTCTGGCTCGTGATGGATCTCGGTGCGGGGCAGTTCAGGCGGCAGCGGCTTGCGTTTGGCCTGACCCTTGGCGGCAGGCGGTTTGCCGGAGAGCTGTTCGAGCTCCTCGGTCATCGCCGCCAGGTCGGCTTCGACCGTCTCTTCGAACAGCTGGGCCTGCTCCGCCGGCAGGCGCTCGGTCTTGACCCCGAAGCGCCAGCGTTTGTGAAGCGAGAGTTCGTGGGTGAGCTGATCGATCTTGGTCTGGCGCCAGGTGAGTTCCCGGTCCTGGGCGATGAGCAGCTGACGCAGGGCGTCGGCGTCGAGTGCGTGGAGGTTGGCGGGGAGAACCATGGGCAAATCATGCCGTTGGAACACCGCTACTGCCATCGGGACATCCCCCGATGGTGGACCTTCAAATCATCCGGATCGCACCGTCGCCGCTCAATTGCTGCCAGGGCAGCCCTAGCACCAGCGCGTCGAACTGGGCTTGGGAGAGCGTCAGCGAGCCGTTCCCTTCGGCCCAGCGAAATCTCCCCTGATTGAGCCGCCGGCAGGCGAGCCAGATCCCCTGGCCGTCATGGATCAGTACCTTCATCCGGGTGCCGCGCCGGTTGGCGAAGAGGTAGGCGTGATGCGGCCGTGCTTCGCCGAAGACCCGCACCACCTGGGCGAGGAGCGTGTCCATGCCGGCCCGCATGTCGAGCGGTGCCACCGACAGCCACAGGGCTTCGACCCGGATCATCCGAGCCACTCGCGCAGCCAGGCGCCACAGGCGGCCGCCGAGGACGCGGGCCAGTCTACCGTGACCACGGCGGTGCCCTTACGCAGTTCCACGCGGATGGGTGGATCAACGCTTGGGGAAAGCTGCACCGGGACAAAGCCACCCATCGGCTCGGAGGCCGCCACACGTAAGGGCAGACAGGACAACTCGGGCGGCTCGATGCCTCGCTCGCGCATCCAGCGCCGCAGCTGGTTGGCGTTGATCCCGTTGGCCAGCGCAACACCCGCGACCGAGGCGCCGGGCTCGCCGCAGGCTTCGATCAGGGACTGCTTGAACGCCTCGGAATGGGTGCGACGGGTACGGAGGGGCTGGGTGATGGTCATGTAAGTGTCCACTTCTAATGCGTAGTGGACACTATGTTTAGCGAGCTAAGCGGTCGGGGGAAGGTGGGTTTGCCGGGGGCTTACGATGATCCACCCGTGGAGCAGAAATAGATGAAACAGAAACACCGGGCGTTCGATGCGTAAAACCATGCGTCGTTGGCGGCTGCATCATCGTGCTGATCTTGGTTTGGATGACCTTGTGCGTTGGGCTCGTTCGGTGATTCAGGGATGGGTTCTCTACTATGGTCGTTTCTACCCGTCCGCCAAATCTCTTCCCGCATTGGAACCTTGCGGCAACGGTGGGACGATAGGAGCCGGATGAGCCGAGAGGTTCACGTCCGGTTCTGGAAGAGCGTGGGGGTGAGATTCCCCCGCGCCACTCGACTGCCCCTCTATCGCCAAGAAGGCATCTTCGGCCGGGCGGGGCTCGCGATTCCTCAATCGACGCTCGCCCAGTGGGTCGGCCAGATCTTCAGCCCCTGGTCGATGCCCTGAAGGAAGAACTCCTCGCTTTCCCGGTGCTGCATGCCGATGAAGCCCCGATTCAGCAGCTGGCCCCGGGCCAGGGCAAGACGAAACGGGCTTACCTCTGGGCCTATCGCAGCAATGACCTGGAGGGGGGGGGCGCCGTGGCTCGTGGTCTTCGACTATCAGACCAGCCGTAGCGGCCAGCATGCCCGGGATTTCCTGGACGACTACGGGGGATACAAGGAGATCTTCCGGCAAGGTGTTACGGAGTTGGCGTGTCTCGCCCATTGCCGACGAAAGTTCTTCGATCTCCACGCCGTGGGGAAGCATCCGGTCGCTGAAGAGGCGTTGCGGCGCATTGCCGAGCTCTACGCCATTGAGGCAGAGGCCCGCGAGGGCGATGCGGCGGCGCGCTGGGGCCTTCGCGAGCAGGAGGCGCTGCCGCGCCTACGGGCATTACACGACTGGTTGGTGGCGCAGCGGGTCACGACAGCCGATGGGACTGGATTGGCCCGCGCCATCGATTACAGCCTCAAACGTTGGCCGGCGATCCTGCGCTATGTCGAGGGTGGCCAGTTGCCTATCGACAATAACCCCGTCGAGAATGCCATCCGGCCGATTTGCCTGGGCCGGCGCAACTGGCTCTTCACGGGTTCCGAACGGGCGGGTCGTCGTGCTGCGGCCATCCAGAGTTTGCTGGCCACCGCCAAGCTCAACGACCTGGAACCTTACGCCTGGCTTCGGGCGACCTTGGAGAAACTCCCGGCTTGGCCTTACAGTCGGATCGATGAACTGCTGCCGCTGGGCGGCACAGGCAAAGGATAAAGCATGGATTTCTCCGCCCTGCTGGCCGCCTTGAACCAGGCGTCCGGCTTCGAGCTCTATCGGCTGCGCGTGGCCATCGACCGCGTGCTGGCCGATCCGAAATGGATCCTGGCCATCCAGTCCCGACTGCGCATCGGGCAGCAAGTCGAGTATTTCGATGCCCGGGCCAACCGGCAGTGTTCAGGGCAGATTCGAGAATTCCGGAAGAAAGAAGTCCTGGTCCGCCAACTCGAAACCGGCGAACAGTGGCTCCTCCCCTTTACGGCCATCAATCTCGACGGCGCTGATGTCCGCATCCGGGACAATCCCGCCCGCGGATTGACCCGGCAGGAAGTGGGAATCGGAGATACCGTGGGCTTCCTCGATCATGAGCATCGCCAGCGCAGTGGCCAGATCGTGCGCCTCAATGACAAGACCGTGACCCTCATTTCCGACGGCCAAAAATGGCGCGTCGCCTATGCCTTGCTGCATCGGGTGATCGATGCCACCACAGCAGAACCCATTGCCGGTCAGATCATCACGCGCTGACGCCCACACGGTGGCGGCGATGGACGCTTATGATCGTGCGTTTGAATTCCGGGCTGTAGGTATTTCGGCGACGCCCCGGCTTCGCCATAGTGTCCACGATCTTCATCGCGCACACTATGGCGAGGGGAATGGTGCGAAGGAGGGTGGGATCGCCGGACGCTTACTTGCAGATGGCTATTACGCAGCGCCAACCGCCAGGGGGCCTGATCGTGCATTCCGACCGCGGCAGTCAGTACGCCAGCGAGGCCCACCGTGCTTTACTAATCCGTCATGGCTTGACGGGCCGCATGAGTCGTAAAGGCAATGGCTGGGACAGCACCGTCATGGAGCGCTTCTTCCTCAATCTGAAGAGAGAGGGCGTCTGGCAGAACGACTACGCCAACCACGCCGAGGCGTGTCGTGACATTACCGATTATATCGTCGGGTTCTACAACAACGTCCGTCTGCACTCGACGCTGGGTTACCTGCCACCTACAGCCTATGAACGGAAAACCGCAGTACAGCACCCTATCGAGGTGTCCGATATTACTTGACCACTACAGCGGACCCCAATCACCCTGAGCGCCAGCATATGTGCGAGGGCACGGTGACTCGTTTGACCCCGCACACTTCGATATGATCGAACTCAGCCTCGCCTACTACGACCTCAAAATCTGACAGTCAAGACGGCATCGGGACGACGCTTGCACATCCGGGACAACCCAGCCGGATTGAGTTGTCAGGAAGTGGCGGTCGGGGAAACCGCGGATTTCCTTGACCATGAGCACCCGTGCCGCAGTGGGCAGACGTGTGCCTGAACGACAAGGCCGCCACGCTCGTCGCCAACGGCCAAAATGGCGTGTCGTCTATGCCTTCCTGTACCGGCTGATCGATGCCGATGCCACCTCCCATGATGTCACCGACGTTCAGATCATCTCCCGGTGATCACGTAAGGTGGGCTGGATGCTTGCAGCTCACTCTCGGTATGCACTGTTTTAATCTAACGGTAAGAGCCGGGGGTGGCAAGGCTGGTGGTATGGAGTTCGAACTGACCACGTCGCTTGTCTTCAAAGAAGCATTTCAAAGTGTAGTCCACAGATCGAAACGCGATTTCGTTCCAGGGGATCTCCGACTCTCTGAGGAGAGTGGCTTCGAGAGACTCTTCGCCAGGCAGAAAATCCAGATCTAGCAGCGTTGCGCGATAAATGATGTGGATCTGACTAATATGTGGCAGATCCACAAACGTAAACATCGCCCCCAGGTTGATTCTTGCACCCGCTTCTTCACGAGTTTCACGCAGAGCGGCGTCTCCGGTGGTTTCGTTGTTCTCCATGAATCCGGCAGGAAGGGTCCAGAAGCCGTAGCGCGGCTCAATGGCGCGACGACACATCAGGATTTTGTCTTCCCACTCCACGATGGCGCCGACCACGACTTTGGGGTTCTGGTAGTGGATCGTGCCGCATTGATCACAGATGTGTCGGGGAAGGTTGTCTCCAGGCGGGATCTTGAGGCTTACCGGGGAGCCGCAGTGGGAGCAGAAGTTCATGGCAGGTCGAGAGTGTGGATACCCTTGTAATTCTAAATCAAGGCGTCGATTGTGCCGTTGGTCTCTGCGTTCTGGTGCCGTTATACCTAAAGGGGCGGACTCATTGTCCGATAACGTTCCAGGAGCGGCTTTGTGCTGCGAAATTTGACTGGATCAGATAATGGCTTCGCCGATCGATATTACGAAATTTGAGCATTTGAAGGCCTCCGGGGACCTGCCTTCTCCGAAAGGCGTGGCCTTGGCAATCATCCGGCTGATACAGCAGGAAGACAGCTCGATGGGCGATTTGGCGCGAATTATCAAGACAGACCCGGCTTTTGTCGGACGCTTGATCAAGGCCGCGAATGGTCTGGCTGGTTATAACCGGCGTGCCATCGCTTCGGTGCAGGAGGCTTTGATGGTGTTGGGGCTGCCGGCTGTGCGGACGCTGGCACTGGGCTTCTCTTTGCTGTCGAGCTACCGTGACGGGGCTTGCAAGGGTTTCGATTACGGGCGTTACTGGACAGGTTGTCTTGTCTATGCGTTGGCGATGCAGGCAATCACTCAGCGAACGCGGGCTGCTGCGGCGGAGGAGACATTCTGTCTGGGGCTTCTGGCGCGTGTGGGGGAGTTGGCCTTGGCCACCCTGTATCCCCAGGAGTACGGCAAAGTGCTGCAGCAGACGCTGGAGTATCGGGATGTGCCGTTGGTGGCCCTGGAACAGCGGGCCTTTGCACTCAATCACCGTGAGCTGGCCTCCGCGATGCTGACCGACTGGGGCTTTCCGCGAATCTTTCATGAGCCGGTGTATTTTGCCGAGGTGCCGGAAACCTCTGGTTACGCTGACGGTTCACGTGAATACCTGATTGCTCATTCCCTCAATCTGGCCTCTTACATTGCAGAGGTTTGCCTGGCAGAGGAGGCCGAACGACCAAATTTGATGGGTCGGCTTTTTGAGATTGGCGCCCGCCTGGCCTTCGATCCTGTTGCCGTGAGTGAGTTGTGTGACGGGGTGGTTCGGGAATGGCAGGCGTGGGGGAGTTTGCTCGAGCTCGAGACATTGGAGATCCCGCCTTTTGGCGAGCTGGCCAGTCGTGGCGAGGCTCTTGCAGCCAGTCTGGTCCCGGCTCCCGCCGAGGGGGCCGTATCTCAAGTGGTTCACCCTGGTCACTCGGCGCTTCTTGGGGGAGAGCCGCAGTTGGCACTGCCTCCTGAAGTTCCGCCAATGCGGGTTCTGGTGGTCGACGATGACGCTTCCATGCGGGGGCTCGTGCGCAAGGTGCTGGAGACGGTCGGCCATCAAGTCCTTGAAGCGCATGACGGAAAGACCGGGATGGAAATGGCCCTGGAGTTTCAGCCCCAGTTGATGATCGTCGATTGGGTGATGCCGGAGGTTACGGGGCTGGAATTGACCCGGGCGTTACGACAGACCAAGATTGGACGCAGTATTTATATCTTGATCATGACCAGCCTCGAGGATGATGATCGGTTGATCGAGGCCTTCGAGAATGGCGTCGATGATTTCATGAACAAGCCGATCAACCCGCGAGTGCTTGCGGCCCGTTTGCGTGCGGGTCAGCGGGTTATCCGGCTGCAGCAGGAACTGGACCGGGATCGTGAGGAGATCCGTCGTTTTGCGGCTGAACTGGCGGTGTCGAACCGACGCCTGCAGGAGGTCGCCTTGACTGACTCTTTGACAGGCTTTCCCAATCGACGCTATGCCATCGAGCGGGTACAGCAGGAGTGGCTGGTGTCGTCACGGACCCGCCGCCCGTTGGCGACAATGGTCATCGACGTAGATCAGTTCAAGACCTATAACGACACTCACGGTCATGATGTCGGGGACGCGGTATTGCGTCAGGTGGCTGCTTCGGTCAAGGGGGCGCTGCGCGCCCAGGACATCGTGGCCCGTACCGGTGGCGATGAGTTTCTGGTTATTTGCCCGGATACTGGGCTCGATGCGGCACTTGCCTGTGCCGAGCGTGTGCGGTTTGCCGTCGAGAGTACCCCACTCGCCATGTCAGGGCAGACTCTGAACATGTCGGTCAGTATCGGTGTTGCAACTCGCGACACGGTAATGACCGAACCGGATGCGCTCATCAAGCGGGCTGACCAGGCGCTTTATCTTGCCAAAAACAAGGGTCGAAACAGAATCATGACGGTCCAGTCCCTGCGTCCAGGTCCGCTTGTTCCGCCCCGCTGAGCGGTTGGCCCTTTTCTAAAGTTCCCGGCCAGTGGGTCGATATGTTTTTAGTGCCGCAATCGGGAAGTAAAAAGCTTGATGGGATATACAGGAAGTCGCCATGGGGCCGGCGAACGGAAACTTGAGATTCTTGTGATTGACGATTGTGAGGACGATGCCTTTCTCCTCGGCATGGCGCTCAATAAACATGGTTTGAAAGTCTTGTGTACCCGCGTCGATACGGCTCCGGCAATGCGCAATGCGCTGGACACAGGCGCTTGGGATATCGTTATTTCCGATCACTGCATGCCCGGCTTCGATTCGGGGACGGCCCTGCAGATACTCAAGGACAGTGGCCGCGATATCCCCTTTGTGATTTACTCCGGAGTCATCAGCGATCAGTTGGCTTTTTCCTCGATGCTGGATGGTGTCAGTGACTATGTGCCGAAGGGCAACTATGCGCGTCTGGTGCCGGTCATCAGCAGGGAGTTGCGCGGGGCTGCTGCCCGGAAGGCTGTGCGCGATGCAGGCAGCCAGCTCCAGGAGCTGGCGTATTTCGACCCCTTGTCGAAGTTGCCGAACCGGCAGTCGCTGTGCGCGCACATTGCCGCGTGCTCGCAAGAGGCCAAGCGGCATGGCAAGCCCTTACAGGCGGCCGTTTTTCATCTGGACCTCGACCGTTTTCAGCGCATAAATTCGAGTTTTGGCTACGAGTCCGGTAATGCTCTGCTGCTTCAGGCTGCGCAGAGGCTGCTGGAGAGTTCCGAGTCTCACGGTTTCGTGGCGCGTCTGGGGGGAGATGCCTTCGGCGTTTTTGTGCCAGGAGTCGGGGAGCGGGAAGGTGCGGAGGTCTTTGCGCGCTGGTTGCTGCGTGTTTTTGAGTTGCCTTTTGCCCATGAAAAAATCGAATTGTTTCTGTCCGTCAGTATCGGCGTGGCGCTGGTGCCCGGAGATGGCTGCGATGTGTTCGAGCTTCTGACCAATTCGGAGTTGGCCATGAGTGCGGCCAAGCGGCAAGGAGGAAACAGTTTCCGGTTTTATGATCGCGGAATGCACCGGGCGTCGGCTGAGCGGGTTGCGCTGGAAAACGACCTGCGTTTTGCCATTGAGCGTAAAGAGCTTTGGGTTGCTTACCAGCCATGTGTGGGTGGCAGGGAGGGGCATGTCGTGAGCGCGGAGGCCCTGCTTCGCTGGAATCACCCCACACTGGGTAGTGTGGCGCCTGATCGTTTTATTCCCATTGCCGAGGAGAACGGCCTGATCGTTGAGTTGGGCGAATGGATCATGCGTGTTGCCTGCAATGAGTGCCGACGCTGGCACGACATGGGGAGAAACGGCATGTGCGTTTCGGTTAACGTGTCAGCCGTCCAGTTCGGTCAGCCGAGACTCATCGAATCCGTCCGTCGGGCCCTGGACGATGCGGGCCTTCCGGCGTGGGGGTTGCAACTGGAGATTACCGAGTCGTCCCTGATGAAAGACGCCGAGACTGCCGTGGCCATGCTTCGGGCGTTCAAGAACATGGGGGTACGCCTTGCCATTGATGACTTCGGTACCGGCTATTCGTCCCTGGCCTATCTCAAGCGGTTTCCAGTCGATGTCATCAAGATTGACCAGTCTTTCGTTCGCGGCCTGTGTGATGACGAAGAAGATGCCGCAATAGTGCGGGCGATCATTGTTCTTGCGCGGAGCATGCGCCTTGAGGTGATCGCCGAAGGGGTCGAGTCGTTGTCGCAGGTGGACGTCCTGCGAACCGATGGCTGTGAGCTTTTTCAGGGGTATTTTTTTGGAAGGCCTGTGGAAGCAGAGCGCTTCCGGCAGGTTCTTTCTGCCCGAAGTTTGTCCGCAGCGCACTGATGGAAAGCCGCGCTCCTGCTGCTTTTTTTGGGGTGATGCCTGATTTGGGTTTTTGTGTAGGCGGTTTTCTAACTTCAGTTTACGTGTTTGTACCTACGTGATTATCCGAAGCCCTCGGATGGTGCGTGTTGCCGGTATGCGGCAGAATTTGCCGCATACAAAAGGCCGTTCGCCAAGGAGAAAATCATGCGCACTAACGGTATGCACGACGAAATAAGGGAGCTGAACCTCGCTTACCTGATGCTTGCCCAGCAGATGCTCCGGGAGGATCGCACCGCAGCCATATACCGCCTTGGTGTGGGGGAAGATGTGGCTGATGTGCTGGAGGGGCTCAGTTCGGCCCAGGTTCTCAGAATGGCCAGTTCAAACATGCTGCTGTGCCAGTTCCGTTTCAATGACACGATGCTGGTTGATCTGTTGTCTTCCCACGGTCGTGAGCGTGGTGCGGCGCATCTGCACGCAGCCATTCTCGCCGCCGGCAGACCGGTGGAGAGCTTGGCCTGACAACTGTGGGCACCGGGAAAATCATCATGCGTAACAAGAGCGTACTGCTGGAAGCGCAGGATATTCAAAAGGCCGTTGATCTCATCCGGCTTGGTGCCCGAATGCAGATGCTGGAGGTGGAAACCTCCCTGAGCCGTGAGCGTTTGCTCAAGCTTTACAAGGAAGTCCGGGGAGTGTCTCCCCCGAAGGGCATGTTGCCGTTCTCGACTGACTGGTTCATGTCCTGGCAGCCGAATATCCATGCATCCCTGTTCATGGCGTTTCATCGGTTCATACGGACCCATGCGAAGCTGGAGGGTCTTGAGGCGATCGTGCACGCCTACCGGCTTTATAACGAACACATTGAATCTTTCGAGATGGAGCAGGTTCTGAGCCTGACACGTGCCTGGACGCTGATCCGCTTCTTCGATGCCAGTTTGCTTCAGTCGGCGAAGTGCACATGTTGCGGCGGTGAGTTCGTCGCCCATGCGTTCGATCCGACCCATGCTTATGTTTGCGGGCTTTGTCACGTGCCGTCTCGTGCAGGAAAGACCCGCAAGGCGCAGACTGTTGAGGTAACGACTCCCTGACCCTCCTCTTTCATTTTGAATGAGGTTGTGCCGCCAGGATATTTTGGCGGCATTTTTTTGGGCTTTTCAGGTGACGACACTCTTGCTTAAGATGCTCAAGTTTCTGGAGGTAAGGCCGATATCGCCGATGAAGAGTAACGCTCCTTGGGTGGCGCAATTGCTGCGCCCCCGCTTAAAGAGGTTTTGGCGATGTTTCTGATCATCGGTTATGTCATTATCCTGGCGGCTTCCCTGGGCACCTACGCGGTGCACGGCAGTCTCGCTGCCCTGTGGGTTCCGACCGAGTACATCGCCATCGTCGGTCTGACGCTGGGTGGCTTCGTGGCGGGGAACGGGCCCAAGGCCATCAAGGCGACGGTCGCTGCCTTGCCGACAATCTTCAAGGGCTCTCCGTACAACAAGGCCTTTTACGTCGATGTGTTGTGCATGATGTACGAGATTCTCGCCAAGGTCCGGAAAGAGGGGTTGATGTCCATCGAGGGAGATGTGGAGAACCCCGAAGGCAGCCCGATTTTTTCCAAGTATCCGGCCTTTGCCTCTGATCACCATGCGGTCGATTTTCTGTGTGATTACCTGCGCATGATGGTGGGCGGCAACCTTAATGCCTTCGAGATCGAGAATCTGATGGATATCGAAATGGAGACCCACCATGCCGAAGCCCACACGTCGGCCCATGTGGTCTCCAAGGTTGCTGATGCGGTGCCGGCCTTCGGTATCGTGGTGGCGGTGATGGGCGTGGTGAACGTGATGGGCTCGGTGGGGCAGCCGCCCGCGGTGCTCGGCAAGATGATCGGTGGCGCGCTGGTGGGGACCTTCCTCGGCATTCTGGTTTCCTATGGTTTTGTGGCGCCGGTGGCCGGCCAGCTTGAGCAAAAGGTCGAAGAGGGAGCCAAGATATATCAGTGCATGAAGGCCGTGCTGCTCGCCAGCATGAACGGCTATGCACCGCAGATTGCCGTGGAGTTTGGTCGTAAAGTGTTGTTCTCCACTGACCGGCCTAGTTTTGCCGAGCTGGAAGAAGCCATCAAGAGCCGGAAGTGATGGACGCTTTGACGATGCAGCCTGACGCAGTCGTGCGTTCCTGGACTGCGGGATCCATGCCATGAGCGACGATACCCAACAGCCAATTGTCGTCAAGAAGATCAAGAAGGGCGGGGGCGGCGCCCACGGTGGGGCGTGGAAGATCGCTTATGCCGACTTCGTGACCGCCATGATGGCGTTCTTTCTGCTGATGTGGCTGCTGGGCTCGACCGCTCAGGGCGACTTGAAGGGTATCTCCGATTTCTTCAGTTCGCCCCTCAAGGTGGCGATGAGTGGCGGTTCGGGCGCGGGAGATGCGACCAGTCCGATTGCGGGCGGTGGCCAGGATCTGACGCGCTCGGTCGGGCAGGTCAAGCGCGGAGATGTCAAAGGCAAGCGCTCCATGAACATCGAGTCCGCCAAAGGGGCAACCAAGCCTTCCGGTGATGATGGAACGGAGGCTCAGAAAAAGAGCGAGGAGCGCAAGGAGGGCGCCAAGCTTGAAGATCTGAAGGGACAGATCGAGGCGATCATCGAGGCCAGTCCGAGCATGCGGCCGTTCAAGAATCAGTTGCTGCTGGATATTACGCTGGAGGGGTTGCGCATTCAGATTGTAGATGAGCAGAACCGGCCAATGTTCGACTCATCGAGTGCCTCGCTCAAGCCCTATACGCAGGAGCTTTTGCGCTCCATCGGCGCAACCCTTAATAGTGTTGAGAATCCGGTCAGCCTGTCCGGGCATACGGATTCGACCCGTTATGCGGGGGGCGAGCGGGGCTTCTCGAACTGGGAACTGTCGGCCAATCGGGCCAATGCTTCGCGGCGGGAGCTGGTGGCGGGAGGCTTGGCGGAAGGGAAAATGGTTCGGGTTATCGGGTTGGCAGATACCTTGCCCCTCGATCCGGAGAATCCCAACTTTCCGATCAATCGACGCATCAGCATCGTCGTCCTCAACAAGCAGGCCGAAGCTGCCCTGCGCGGAGATGCGGGCAAGAAAATTGAGGTGAGCACTGATGGTTCGGTGGAGGCGGCAGACATCCGTGCCGGCATGGGGGGCGTGCAGCGAGGAATGCCGCGGGCTCCCTAAAGAAACCGACCGAGAGTGACGATATATTAACAAGTGCGGACGAACCGGTTTTAATGATGATGACGCTATCGCGATCAACTGCGGTCATCGCGGGGCTCTTTTGGTCGGCCCTGATGGTGGGAGTGGCGGCACTTTTTCTGGATGCTGGATGGGCCTTGGCTGTGCTCTGCGGGCTCCTCACGTCTGGCTGGATCGGGCTGGTCTTCGCTCTGCCGATTTCCATGCCGTCCGTTGAGACGGCGTCGGCGACGCCCCAGGTTGAAAGCCTGGTTGCGGTGGAAGGGGTGTTGCGTGAAAGCACCCGGTTGTTCAGACAGCAGCATGAAGCGATTCGGGAAGAGGTCAATCGGGTGCAGGACATGCTGTCTGGCGCGATTGTGACTTTGACACGGAGCTTTCAGGGAATTCTCGCGGCAACCAATGCGCAGCAGTCCATTGCCATGGGGCTGGCGCAGGACGATGACAGCGGCGGCGATCCCGCTACGCGCTTCGACGAATTTGTCAGTCACACGTCTGAAGTCATGCAGCGGGTGGTCGATAGCGTGATCATGAACAGCAAGCTTGGCATGGAGCTGGTCGAGCTGACTGACCGGATTTCAAAACGGGCTGCAGATGTGGAGTCGATCCTCGGTGAGATCGGCGGGATTGCCAAGCAGACCAATCTTCTGGCCCTCAATGCGGCCATCGAGGCTGCACGGGCTGGTGAAGCCGGTCGCGGATTTGCTGTGGTGGCGGATGAAGTGCGTGATCTGTCCACCCGCACCAGTCAGTTCAGCCAGCAGATTGCGGTTGTCATGAAGTCTATGCGCGAAGGCGTGAAGGGCACCGAGGAGGCGATCGAGAAGATGGCTTCGACGGACATGAATTTTGCCCTCGAGTCGAAGCAGCAGGTTGAGCACGTACTGACTTCGATGGAAGGTATCAATCAGCAACGCAGCAGTGCCATCGCCCGGCTCGGCCAGCATACCCACACGATGGATGCCGAGGTAAACCGCGCCGTGACGGCCTTGCAGTTTCAGGACATGGTTTCCCAGTTGATCGGTCACGTGGATCGGCGTGTAGATGGGCTGAACAGCCTGATGAAGGAGTTCGATGCCTTGTCCGACGGTATTCGGCATGCGCTGGCGGAGGGTGACGTCAATCCCCTGCGTCGAGCTACCGAGTCTGTCCGGACGCAGCTTTCAATGCTGGCAGCAGCCGTCGAGAATAGTCCGGTGCGTCAGCAGGAGGTCTCGCATGGCGAGATTGATTTGTTTTAGTTTCAAAACCCTAGGATATGACGATGGCCAAGATCGTACTTACTGTTGATGACTCTGCTTCGATCCGGCAGATGGTTTCCTTTACCCTGAAAAGTGCCGGCTACGAAGTGGTCGAGGCGGTCGATGGTATGGATGGCCTTGACAAGGCAAAGGCAAGGGCCTGCAACCTGGTCCTGACCGACCAGAACATGCCTCGCATGGATGGCCTGTCCCTGATCAAGTCGTTGCGTGCCATGCCCAATTACCGCACGGTACCCATTCTGATGCTGACAACCGAGTCATCCGACACCATGAAGTCTCAGGGGCGGGCTGCGGGGGCAACGGGCTGGCTGGTCAAGCCCTTCGATCCGCAAAAGCTCATTGAGGTGGTAAAGAAGGTGATCGGCTAAGTCTGCGCCGGCAAGTCATGCATCACGGGAGACAGGCATGGCCATAGACATGAGCCAGTTCTACCAAGTGTTCTTCGAGGAAGCTGCGGAGCACTTGGCGAGCATGGAAGCGTTGCTGCTTGCGATCGATCCGGGCGCGCCCGATCCGGAAGAGGTGAATGCTCTGTTCCGGGCGGCCCATTCCATTAAGGGGTCGAGTGGAACCTTCGGTTTCCAGGACATGATGGAGGTCACCCACATCCTGGAGACCATGCTCGATCGGGTGCGCAAGGGCGAAGCCCCGCTGACCGATGACATGGTGGATGCCTCGCTCGTCTCTGGTGATGTACTGAAGAATCTGCTGGCTGCGCACCGGGGTGAGGAGGAGGCTGATCGCGAAGCTGCCGAGGCGATCTGTCATCGGCTGGAAGCGCTGTGCCGCGCCCTTGATGCGCCCGTGCCTGTTCCGGTTACCGCGCCTCCGGCCGCTACGCCAGTCACGGGTTTTGATCTGTTCTTCTCTTTGGTCGGCGACCATGCAGCGGAGGCCGAGTGCTTGGCTCACCTGATCGCCGAGCTTGGCAGTTTTGGTGCGGTCGAAACGATCGAGGCGCCAGGCCCGGGCAGTCCCAACTGCCAGCTCCGGATTTTCACCGAGGTTGATGCGGAAGTCTTGCGTGGTGTACTGGATTTCGTTGCCGATGGCGCTACGTTGCGGGTTGAGTCATTTACTGGGGCGGCGGGTGACAACGAGGCCTACGGGTTTTTTGGTGATCTTGACGAGCAGCCCACAACCGAATGGCGTACCAGTGATGACGCCTATGGGTTTTTTGAGCCCTTGCCGGCCGTATCGTCAGCTGTCGTCGAAGAGGCCTATGGGTTTTTCGACGAAGCCGAGGTGGCAAACCTTCTGACCAGGCAACAGGCTGCCGAGCCCTATGGGTTTTTTACAGAACTGCCACCGCTGGATGATGTGCCAGTCGAGACAGCCTATGGTTTGTTCGAGCCTGTGCCGGTGGCTGCAAGCGTTCAGGCCGCGGCCCCGATGGCGCCAAAGGTCGCCGAAGAGGCGCCTGCGCCGGTGCCATCCCCTGTGGTGGCGAAGAAGCCGTCAGCCCGCGCGGTCGGTGCCGGTGATAGCGGTTCGATTCGGGTAAGTGTCGAAAAAGTGGATCAGATGATTAATCTGGTCGGTGAACTGGTGATCACCCAGGCCATGCTGACGCAGGCTGCCAGCAACGTGGATCCGGTCATCTTTGAGCGCCTCATTAACGGCCTGGCTCAACTTGAGCGCAATACCCGCGATCTGCAGGAGTCCGTGATGTCCATCCGGATGATGCCGATTTCGGTGGTCTTCAGCCGTTTCCCGCGGGTGGTTCGGGATCTTTCCCAGAAGCTCGGCAAGCAGGTCGAACTGAAAACCATTGGTGAAACCACCGAGATGGACAAGAGTCTGGTCGAACGCATCACCGATCCGCTCACCCACCTGGTTCGCAACAGTCTCGATCATGGTCTCGAAACGCCCGAAAAGCGTCGCGCCGCCGGCAAGCCGGAAACGGGCACGATCACCCTCAGCGCCTACCATCAGAGCGGCAACATTGTCATCGAAGTGGGTGACGACGGAGCCGGCCTGAATCGTGCACGCATCCTCGCCAAGGCGAAGGAGCGTGGCATGGCGGTGAGTGATGCGATGGCCGATCAGGACGTCTGGCAGCTCATCATGGAGCCCGGCTTCTCGACTGCCGAACAGGTCACGGAAGTTTCCGGGCGTGGTGTTGGCATGGATGTGGTCAAGAAGAACATCTCGGCCATGGGCGGTCGTATCGAACTCGACTCGATGACCGGTGTGGGGACGCGTATTACCGTGCGCCTGCCGCTCACGCTGGCGATTCTCGATGGCATGAGTGTAGGCGTCGGGCTGGAAACCTACATCATTCCGCTGGGCTACGTGATGGAGTCGATGCAGCCGGAGCGGGGCATGATGAAGAGCGTGTCGGGGGTCGAGCGGTTGATCCAGGTGCGTGGCGAGTATTTGCCGGTTATCTGTCTGCACGACGTCTTCCGCATTCAGGGGGCGATTACCGACTGGTCGAAGGGCATCATGGTTGTGCTTGAGGCGGACGGTCAGAGTGCAGCCCTCTTCATCGACCAGCTTATTGGTCAGCACCAGGTGGTGATCAAGAGCCTGGAGGCCAATTACCGGCGGGTGCCCGGCATTGCCGGCGCAACCATCATGGGTGACGGCCGGGTGGCCCTGATCCTGGACGTTCCATTGCTGGTGAGCATGGCCAGGCGGGTTTTGCCGGCCGCCGCGTAAGTTCTTTTCGCTCGTCCCGGAAGGGATTTTCAGGCCGCCTCCGGGCGGCTTTTTCTTTGCTTCCTGCGATTGGCGGAAGTCTCGCGGGGCGCCTTCAGAAAGCCATTCCCCTGCCGTAAAGAAAGCATCCCCAACGAGGAGTGTTGCCATGTTGCAGGCTGCCCAAAGCGCCACAGTCAATGAGTCGGAAGAGTCCGGTTTCGCTCAGGAGCTTCTGACGTTTACCCTCGGTGCCGAGGAATACGCGATCGACATCCTGAAGGTCCAGGAGATTCGCGGTTACGACGCAGTGACCACCATTGCCAATGCCCCCAGCTTTATCAAGGGGGTGATCAATCTGCGCGGCACGATCGTTCCGATTGTCGATCTGCGCATCAAGTTCGCGGTGGGGGTGGCGGAATACACACCTTTCACCGTGGTGATCATCCTGAATATCGGCGGTCGTGTCGTCGGGATGGTGGTGGATGCCGTTTCCGATGTGATTGCCCTCAAGCCGGAGCAGATCCGGCCAGCACCCGATTTCGCGTCTTCGGTCGATACCGCCTACATCATGGGCCTCGGCGCTCTTGGTGAACGCATGCTGATCGTCGTTGATATCGAGCGATTGATGCTCTCCAGCGAGATGGCGCTGGTGGATGACGTGGTCCACTGAGCGTGCCCACGCCTTCAGGCTTTGATTCCATATAGAAAGCTTTCGCCATGAGCACTTTTCTTTCCCCCGCTGTCGGCGTGATGAACCGTTTGTCCGTGCAGGGCAAGATGGCGCTTCTTGGCCTGATCGTGTTGATTCCGGTCGCTGTGCTGGCCTTCATGTTGCTAGATCGTATTGAGGGTGACATCGCCTTTTCCCGCAAGGAAACCCATACCGTTCCGGTTGTCATGCCGGCGCGTCAGTTGATGCAGGCCGTGCAGGCGCATCGCGGGGTGGCCCAGACGGTGATCGGTGGCAATTCCGCACTCTCTGGACGCCTGGCCGAGTTGCGCGAGCAGGTGGCGGCGGCGCTCAAGGCCGGCGATGAAATAGATGCCCGTGAAGGTGCGTTCGTCGGCACCTCCCGTGACTGGCAGGTCGTGCGCCAGGGCTGGGATGCAGTGCAGGCCAGGGCGCTGAGCGTCAGTGGCCCGGAGAGTTTCCGTCTGCACAGTGAATACATTGCCACGGTGCGCGACTTCATCACCCGCACCGCGGACCTGACGAATGCGACGCTTGATCCAGAGCTGGAAACCTACTATCTGATGGACTTGTTTACCTCCCGCATTCCCAATATTGCGGAGGACGCGGGGCGTGCCCGGGCGCTTGGAACCGGACTTGCCGTACGTCAGGTGAGCACCGAGGCGGAGCGGATCGACCTGACGGTGCTGTTGCGGCGTGTTGCCGACGGACGCACGGCCATTGAGGCCTCGATCATCAAGGCGGGTGGCAACGAGGCGGGGCTCAAGGCTTTACTCCATGAGCCGCAGACGGTCTTTGATACCCATGCCAAAGCCTTCCTTGATCTGGCTGAGCGCGATTTGTTGAAGCAGACGGGCATCGTGGTGCCGCCGACCCAGGTGTTCGATGCGGGGAGCAAGGCTGTGGATTCGGCCTACGCGCTTTTCGACGTGTCGGCCCGGGAGTTCGATCAGCGTCTGGCCGCCCGTCTTGACCGTCTCCAGGACGCCCGCCTGATGGCCATTGGTGTCATCGTGGTGAGCTTGCTGACGGTTGTTTATCTCTTCCTGGGCTTTCGCCGGACGATGCTTGACGGGATTGGGGAGATCCAGGCTGGCGTCGGCAGAATTGCCGATGGACAGCTTGATGTGCCGGTTTCCGTCTCGTCCTCTGACGCCTTCGGCCAAATATCCAGTGGCCTCAATGGCATGCAGGCCAGTTTGCTGGCCAAGCTGAATGCCGAGCATGAGGTGGCTGCAGCCAACCTGCGTGTCCGCAATGCCCTCGACAAGGCATCGACGAACATCATGCTGGCCGACAACGACGGGCAGATTGTGTACTGCAACGAGTCGGTGCTGAGCATGATGCGGGAAGCGGAGAGCGACATCCGCAAGGAGCTGCCGGCCTTCAGTGCGACGGGGCTGGTTGGTCGCAATTTCGACGCCTTCCACAAGAATCCGGCTCACCAGCGCAACATGCTCGGCAATCTGCATGGCGAGCACAGGGCTGTGGTCAAGATCGGTGGCCGAACCTTCTCGCTGGTGGCCAATCCGGTGTTGAACGCCGAAGGTGCGCGTCTCGGTTCGGTGGTTGAATGGCTGGATCGGACCAACGAGGTCCGGATTGAGCAGGAGCTGGCCGATTTGCTGCAGGCCGCAGTCGCCGGCGACTTTGCACGGCGTCTGACCCTCGACGGCAAGGCCGGCTTCTTCGCGACCCTGTCGGAGGGCATGAATAACCTGATGGGCATCGTCGCCACCAGTCTGGAGGACATTGCCAGGGTGCTCAACGCCATCGCACGGGGCGACCTGACCGAGACGATCACCGCGGACTATGGCGGCACCTTTGGCCAACTGAAGGACAACACCAACACCACCGTCGAACGTCTGCGTGAAGTGGTGGGGCAGATCAAGGAAGCCTCCGAATCGATCAACGTGGCGGCGCAGGAGATCTCGGCGGGCAACTCGGATCTGTCGGCGCGGACCGAAGAACAGGCGAGCAGCCTCGAAGAGACGGCGAGCTCGATGGAGCAGCTGAACGCGACGGTCAAGCAGAACGCGGACAACGCGCGTCAGGCCAAGGAGCTGGCCAACGCCAGCAATGAAGTGGCGGAGCAGGGCGGGGCGATGGTGAGCCGGGTGGTGGGCACCATGGGTTCGATCCAGGAAAGCTCGAAGAAGATCGCCGACATCATCGGGGTGATTGATTCGATCGCCTTCCAGACCAACATTCTGGCGCTCAANNAGCCTGGCCCAGCGCAGTGCGCAGGCAGCACGGGAGATCAAGGCCCTGATCGCCGACAGTGTGGACAAGGTGGAAGACGGTGCGCGGCTGGTCAATGAAGCCGGGCAGACGATGGAAGATGTGGTGTCGAACTTCCAGCGGTTGTCGGCGCTGGTGACCGAGATTGCCGAAGCGAGTGCCGAGCAGAGCAGTGGCATCGAGCAGGTGACGCAGGCGGTGGGTCAGATGGACGAAGTGACGCAGCAGAACGCGGCGCTGGTTGAAGAGGCGGCCGCAGCCGCTGAAAGCCTGGAAGAGCAGTCTCAGGCCCTGGTGCGCTCGGTGGCCATGTTCCAGCTCTCGGCCGCAGCGCGCGGCAGTGAGTCCGGGTCACGCGATGGGGCGTCGGCCCCACGACCGGGCGTGATGCGAAGCCCCGTCCGGGCCACGGTCTCGGTCCTTCCTGCTCGTGGAGGAAATCATCCCAAGGTTGGTGCGCCCATGCCGAAGGTCAAGCATGGTGGTGCCAATCTGGCGGCCGCCGAGTGGGAAGAGTTCTGACGGTTTGATGAGGTGTTGAGAGTGAAAGTCTGGTCCAGAGGGGACGTGAGATGAAAATAAACATGCCAGTGACCCAGCGGGAAATCGAGCTGGGCGACCAAACCCTGATCGTCTCGAAGACCGATCTCAAGGGGCAGATTACCTACATCAACCGTGACTTTATTGCGATCAGCGGTTTCACGGAAGAAGAATTGCTGGGGCGGCCCCACAACATCGTTCGCCATCCGGATATGCCGGTGGAGGCATTTGCCGATATGTGGCAGGCCCTCAAGGCAGGGCGCCCGTGGGTTGGCATGGTGAAGAACCGGTGCAAGAACGGTGATCACTACTGGGTCGAGGCACATGCCGCACCCATCGTGGAGGCGGGGCAGGTGTCCGGCTTCATGTCAGTGCGTCGCAAGGCTCGCCGGGAGGATATCCAGGCGGCAGATGCGGCCTATGCCCTGTTCCGGGACGGCAAGGCCGGTAGCCTGGCGATACGGGATGGTAAGGTTGTCAAGGCAGGCCTGTTCGGGCAGCTTGGGAAGGTGCTGGCCCACCTGAAGGTGCGCAGCGCCATCCTCTTGTCCCTGGCGGTGCTCACGCTGATTGTCATGGGGCAGGGATACATAGGCGTATCCAAGCTGGCTGGTGCAAATGACAGCCTGGATTCCTTTTTCAACCGTCGTCTGAAGCCCACGGTTGAGCTTGCCCAGATCGAGCTTGCCATGAGCGAATCCCGGGCCCAGACGCTTCTGGGCCTCTTGCATGCCCCGGAAAATCCGGCGAGCAAGATGCATGACCACCCCTTGACCGCGCATACCGATGCCTTCGACAAGGCCGTGCTTGAGGCGGAAAGCCTGAAAAAGGCTTATGCCGTTTACGTGGGGGCAGAACCCCCCGAACAGCAGGCGCTGTTCAAAACTTTTTCAGATGCTCTGGATTCGCTACTGACGAAGGGCTTGCGGCCCGCCCGTGATGCCCTGGCTGGTGGTCGGTATGAGGAAGCCAACCGTCTGATCATCAGTGAGGTAAATCCCCGCTTCAAGCTCGCGATCGAGAGCGGGCATGCCTTGCAGAGCTACCAGATCGGCCGCGCCGAGGAGCAGCGTCAGGGCGCGGTGTCGACCTTCAAGGAAGCGCTGACCCTGACCGTTATCGGGGTGGTTCTGGCTGCCCTGCTGGCCGTGGGGCTGGCCTGGTGGCTGGTGCGCCGGATCGTCGGCCCCCTGCGGGATGCCGTGGCGGTGTTTCAGCAGATCGCCGATGGCAACTTCCATACGGCCATCGCGACAGGGCGCACTGACGAGATCGGCCGCGTGATGGATGGGCTTGAGGCCATGCAGACCCGCCTGGGCTATGACGTTGCTGCGGCGAAGATCGTTTCCGACGAGATGGCGCAGATCAAGGTTGGCCTGGATACCGTGGAAACCAATGTGCGGATTGCCGACATGAGCGGCAGGGTCCTTTACGCCAACCCTGCACTGCTCAAGACGATCCGCCGTATCGAAGGCGTGATCCGCAATCATGCTCCGGGCTTCAGTACCGACAGCTTCGTCGGCAGTTCCATCGGTCAGCTTTACCCGGATCCGGCCGCTGCGTTGCAGCGACTGGCTGCGCTGACCCAGATCACCCGCACCCAGATGACCATCGGCGGACGCATCTTCGATGTGGTCACCAGCCCGATTGTCAGCGCGACCGGTGAGCGTCTCGGCTCGGTGGGCGAGTGGCGTGACCGCACTGACGAGCTGGCGGCCGAGAACGAAATCCAGGCCATCGTAGCCGCGGCGGCAGAGGGTGACTTCTCTGCCCGTCTGGAGACCGAGGGCAAGACAGGATTCTTCCGCGACCTCTCCAGTGGTATCAACAATCTCATGGAAGGCCTGGCCGGCAGTCTCGACGATCTGGCCCGGGTGCTCAATGCGATTGCCAAGGGCGATCTGACCGAGACGATCACCGCGGACTATGGCGGCACCTTTGGCCAACTGAAGGACGACACCAACACCACCGTCGAACGTCTGCGCGAAGTGGTGGGGCAGATCAAGGAAGCCTCCGAATCGATCAACGTGGCGGCGCAGGAGATCTCGGCGGGCAATTCGGATCTGTCGGCGCGGAC
>NZ_SDKK01000031.1:8944-23679 GCF_008107625.1 Zoogloea oleivorans | reverse complement strand
GCAGCCGCTGAAAGCCTGGAGGATCAGTCCAGGAGCCTCGTTCGTTCCGTGGCGATGTTCCGGCTGCAATCCGGCGGCGCTGCACCTGCCATGGTGCCGGTCGTTCCCGACAATGTTGCCCGTTTGCCGGAGCGGACCAGCCGCCCGGCCGCTCCGCGGGCGGCGGCTCCCCTGCCCAAGGTTCGCCGGGCCGGCGGTGGATCCGGGGTGGATGTCGATGATGAATGGGAAGAGTTCTAGAAAGCCCCGCCATGTCAGAAAAACTGTTTCCCCGTAGTTCCCTGGTTTCCCCGGCAGGAGGCGCACGTCCTGCCGTGACTGCGCGTCCGGCACCTCCGGTTATCCGCAGCCCGGTCCTGCCGGCGCCGGATCGGGAGTTTCAGTTTTCCAGCGCAGATTTCGAGCGGGTGCGGGAGCTGATCTACAAGCATGCGGGCATCTCCCTGTCGCCCATCAAGCAGGACATGGTTTACAGCCGGCTGGCCCGGCGCCTGCGGGCGCGGGGAGACCGGACCTTCGCCGAGTATCTGGACCGGGCTCAGCGCGATCCGCAGGAGTGGGAAACCTTCGTCAACAGCCTCACCACCAACCTGACCTCCTTCTTCCGCGAAGCGCACCACTTCGACATTCTTGCCGAGCGTCTGAAGAAGCACGGCGGGAGGCCAACCTTCCGGATCTGGTGCAGCGCCGCGTCCACCGGCGAAGAGCCTTACAGCCTCGCCATTACCGCCTGCGAAGCCTTCAACACGCTGACGCCACCGGTACAGATCATTGCTACCGATATCGATACGAACGTTCTTGCGACGGCTGAAAAGGGCGTTTATGGAATGGATCGGGTCGATCGTCTCTCGAAGGAGCGGATGCAGCGTTTCTTTCTGAAGGGGACTGGGGGGCAGGCCGGTTTTGCGCGGGTGCGGCCCGAGTTGCAGCGCCTGATCGAATTCAAGCGGATCAACCTGCTCGACAAGACATGGTCGGTGCAGGGGCCTTTTGACGTGATGTTCTGCCGTAACGTGATGATCTATTTCGACAAGCCGACCCAGCACGAAATACTCAAGCGTTTCATGCCCATGCTCAAGCCGGAGGGCTTGTTGTTTGCCGGGCACTCGGAGAGTTTTCTGCACGCGGCCGACATCTTCCGTTCCCTCGGGCGGACCGTTTATGAGAGGACGGATGCCCGTGCGCGATGAGCCTGGCTATGTGGAACATATGGCGACCAATCGCTATTTCGACCGTACCTTCGACTGCGACGCCGTCAAGGTTCTGCCGGGCGAATACTTCGTCACCACTTCCGACATCGTGCTGGTAACGGTGCTCGGATCCTGCGTTACCGCTTGCGTGCGAGACCGCGACAAGGGGCTTGGCGGGATGAATCACTTCATGCTGCCGGAAAACGGTGGCGAACCCAGCGTCCTTTCCTCGTCGGCACGTTACGGGGCTTATGCGATGGAGGTCCTGCTGAATCATCTGCTCAAGCTGGGCGCGCGGCGCAGCAGCCTGGAGGCCAAGGTGTTTGGTGGCGGCAAGGTGCTCGCCAGCCTTACCCAGGCCCAGGTGGGAGAGAAGAATTCGGAGTTCGTGCTCAACTATCTTAATACTGAACGCATACCCATCGTGGCTCAGGATCTGCTCGACATTTATCCGCGAAAGGTTTATTTCTTTCCGGTCAGCGGTCGGGTCATGATGAAAAAGCTGGTTCGCGTGAAGAATGACACGCTTATTGCACGCGAGCGTGAATATGAAGCCCGACTTCGACGCGACAATGTGCAGGGTGACATCGAACTATTTGGTTGATGGGGCTGCCCCGTCCGCAACTGGAAGCAAGGTATGGCAATCAAGGTTCTTGTCGTCGATGATTCGGCGCTTATGCGTAGCGTGTTGTCGGAAGTGATCAACTCGGCCCCCGATCTGGAAGTGGTCGGTGTCGCTCCTGATCCCATCGCCGCGCGGGAGTTGATCAAGACTCTCAATCCGGATGTGCTCACCCTCGATATTGAGATGCCGAAGATGGACGGGCTGGACTTTCTGGCGCGCCTCATGCGGCTCCGGCCGATGCCCGTAGTGATGATTTCCAGCCTGACCAAGCGGGGCTCCGAGGCGACGCTGCAGGCGCTCGAACTGGGTGCGGTGGATTTTTTGCCCAAGCCGAAGCTGGATTCCGTGGGGGGAATCGAAAGCTATCGTGTAGAAATTTGTGACAAGGTGAGGGCGGCCTACAGTGCCAGACCAAGGGTTTCGGCAGCCTCCCCGTTTTCCTCGAAACCCTTGCTGCACGAGCCCTCCAGCCTGTCTGGCGGGGTCTCGGGAGGGCTCCCGGAACGGGTTTTGCACGACCGTTTGGTACTGATTGGCGCCTCGACCGGTGGCACCGAGGCGATCAAGGAAGTGCTATGTTCCATGCCAGAACAAATGCCCGGCATTCTTATCGTGCAGCACATGCCGGAAATGTTCACGGCGTCCTTTGCCAAGCGGCTGGACGGACTGTGCCGCCTGCGGGTGAAAGAGGCTGAGCACGGCGAGAAGGTTTTGCCCGGGACAGCCTATCTGGCGCCTGGTCATTCCCATTTGTCGGTTCGCCGCAGCGCCGGGGGTTACGTGTGCGAGCTTTCCCAGGCCGAGCCGGTGAATCGGCATCGTCCGGCGGTGGATGTTCTGTTCAATTCCGCAGCCAGCCAGGTTGGGGCAAATGCCCTTGGCGTGATTCTGACCGGCATGGGCAAGGACGGTGCCCAGGGTTTGCTGGCAATGCGCCAGGCCGGGGCATGGACGATAGGGCAGGATCAGGATTCCTGCGTGGTTTATGGCATGCCGCGGGAGGCCGCCGCCATCGGCGCCCTTGAAGAAGTGGCTCCGTTGAAGGATGTAGGGCTGCGTGTGCTGGCGCGTCTCCGGGGTTCGGAGCGGCGCAGCATGAAGGCATAGGTTGAGGGAACGGCCGGCTTAGCCGGCTGAGTGGTATTAGACAGGCATAAAGAGGCAATAAGAATGGATACCAGTGTCAGCACCCAGCAGAGTCAGGCCAGGATTCAGCTCTCCGGGCGTTTTGATTTCAACTCCCACCGTGAATTCCGCGATGCGGTCGATCGGGCGTTGGGCAGTCCAGGCACTACCGAGGTCGCGGTAGATCTCGGTAACGTGGCCTATCTCGACAGTTCCGCTCTCGGCATGTTGCTGATGCTGCGGGACAAGGCAAAGACGTCCGGCAAAACGGTGTCTCTGGCAAATGCCAAGGGCAGCGTGCGCCAAGTGCTCGATATCGCCAACTTCGGCAAGCTCTTTCCGATTGTTTGACGGTGGCGCAGCACGACGCCGAATCTCTCTTCATTCTTGTTGTTGACGACAATCCCGACGATCTTTTCCTGATTCGCCGGGACTTGATGGCCCTTGGTCATCGGGTTGCCTGTGTCAGTACCGCCGACGAAGCGCTCGAGCATATTGCCCAGGCTTACCCGGATGTCCTGATGACGGACGTTGGTTTGCCGGGGATGGATGGCATCGAACTGTTGCAAACGGTTCGGGCGCGAACGGACGGAAGCTGGATCCCCAGCCTGGTCTTCACGGGAAGTCTCGATGAGGCAACCCAGATGCGTGCCCTCGAGGCCGGCGCCGACGCCTATTTGTGCAAGCCGGCATCCCGGCAGATGCTCCACGCCAAGCTTGGCGTGATCCTGCGCCTCAAGGCGATGCAGTGGCAGGCCGAGGCGCGCAATCGCGAACTGGCCCGTTACCGCAGCCTGCAGGAGGAGGAGCAGCGCCTGGCGCGCTTCGTCATGGAGCGCCTGATCAACAGGGAGGCCCTTGGTGACCCGGCTGTTTCCCACTGGATCGCTTCGGCGGCCGAGTTCAGCGGTGATCTGATCGCTGCTGCCCGTACCCCGGGCAATGTGCTCCACGTATTGCTGGCCGACGGGGCGGGCCATGGCCTGGCGGCCTCGCTCAATGTGCTGCCGGTTACTGCGCCTTTTTACCGCATGACCGAGCGTGGCTTCGGCATCGATGCCATCGCCCGGGAAATCAACAGCAAGGTGCGCGCCCTGCTGCCGGTGGACCGTTTCATTGCCGCCACCCTGGTGGCGGTGAATTTCCGCGAACGTTATGTGACGGTCTGGAACGGTGGCAATCCCGGCCCGCTGCTGATTTGCCCCGATGGCGGTGTGCGCCTGCATTTCAATCGCCATCACTTTCCCCTCGGCGTGGTGGATGACGATGAGTTCGACGGCACCGTCGATACCCATGTGGTCAATCCCCACGATCACCTGCTGCTGTTTTCCGATGGCTTGATCGAACTCGAAGACACCGAAGAGCAGGCTCTCGGTGTCGATGGCCTGGGCGATGCGCTTGGCGGGCTTACGGCCGAGTTGCGCCTGCCACGTCTGACCGAGATCGTTCATCGTCTCACCGGGGGCAAGCCGCCCCGGGACGATATCTCGATTGCCCAGATCGCCCTCACCGATACCCCGCAGCCGGTGCCCGCCGTGCCATCGGGCGAAACGTCCACATCCTCTACGGCCAGCGACTGGCGCCTGGTGTTGCGCCTCGGTGCTGCCGACCTGAAGCGTCTCGACGCGGTGCCGCTCATTCTTGGCGCAATCGAGCAGTTTGAAGGCGTGCGTCCCTTCGCCGGGCGGCTCTTTCTGGTGCTGTCAGAGCTTTTCAACAATGCCCTCGATCACGGCTTGCTGCGCCTACCGTCGTCCCTCAAGGCGGGCGCCGAGGGCATGGATGTCTTCCTGGACGAGCGGACGCGTCGTCTCTCCCGTCTCTCGGCCGGTGCCGTGGAGTTTGAGCTGACCCTGCGTCAGAGCCCCAGTGAGTCGCCGGTGCTGCATATCGGTTGCGCCGACACCGGGCCGGGTTTCGATCACGAAGAGCAGCTCCAGTCCGCCTTCGAGGAACCCACCGGTGAAGACATGCTGAAGGGACATGGCCGGGGTATTCCGCTGCTTCTCCGGGTTTGCGAGGATGTCCGCTACAGTGGTGCAGGCAATCGGGTGGACGTGCTGTTCCGTCTGGCCGAACGGAGCATGGACGGGTTCAAGTAAGCGCCCTGTGCGGTTTGCACGCAGAAGCAAACGCCCCTTCTTAAAGTTCGTCCCGGGCCGGCCGATATGTGCCTCGAAGCTATTGGCGCCTGTTTGTTTTTGGTGTCGGGCTACGATGTCGGCGCTTTAGGGCGTGCCGGCTTCTGGGAGAGGGCTTGAGTGCCGCTCTGCTCCCATTCCTACTTGTGGAGTTGGCCGGAGATCATGCAGATTCATTTCATTTCTTTATTCATGGGGCTGGTTGTTGCGGGAGGGAGTGCAGGTGTTTCCCTGCTCTTCGGCCTGCCTCTGTCCGCGGCGCTGGCCGGGGTTTGCGGTGCGCTAGGTGTTCTTGTCGGGGCGGGTTGTCTGGTGGTACTGCGGGGCGTCTTCGTACAGCCTCTCCAGGCACTGCGGGACACGATCCAGGCGATGCACAAAGATGGCGACCTGTCCCGTCGTGCACCGGTTTCCGCTAGCCCGGTCGGCGAAGTCGGGGCCGTTTTCAACGAGCTTATCGGCACCTTCCAGGGGATTGTCGGCAAAGTCATCTTCGACGCCCAGCGGGTCTCCGAGGCGGCGGACATGCTGTCTGGTCATGCGGGACGTGTGGCGGAAGGCTCCGGCAACCAGAAGGACGCCGCCGAAAGCATGGTGGCGGCCATCGAGCAAATGACCTCCGGCGTCAATGCGGTGGCCGATCATGCCAGCCAGACCGCTTCCAATGCCCAGGTGGCACGTGAGTTGTCCGTGAAGGGCGCGGAGGTCGTGACCAGCGCGTCCCGGGAGATTGAGCAGATCGCCCGTTCGGTGGAGGACTCTGCCAGAGTCATTTCGGCCCTGGGCGAGCGTTCCGAGGCGATCAGTGGCATCGTCAAGGTGATCCGTGAAATTGCCGACCAGACCAACCTGCTGGCCCTCAATGCGGCCATCGAGGCGGCGCGGGCCGGCGAGCAGGGGCGTGGTTTCGCTGTTGTGGCGGACGAGGTGCGCAAGCTGGCGGAACGGACCTCTACGGCGACGACCGAGATCAGCACCATGATTGCGGCAATTCAGAATGAAACCCGCAACGCCATTGCTTCGATCGATGCCGGCAGCGCCCAGGCGCATGCCGGGGCCGCCCTGGCCCAGAAGGCCGCGGGCTCCCTGCAGCAAATCAACGAAGGCGCCCAGCAGACGATGGAGAAGGTGGATGCCATCGCGGCCGCCATCAACGCCCATAGCCGCGAGGCCGACCATATCGTCGGCCACGTGCGGCAGATCATGGATATGGTTGGCCGCAATTCGGAAGGCGCCCGGGAGACCCTTGATGAAGCGACCAGTCTGAGCGGGCTGGCGGTCAATCTGAAGGAAATCAGCCGGGTCTTCAAACTCGGTGCGGCGGGCGAGCAGGCGATGCTGGCCCACAAGAAAATGCCCGATATTGTCCGCGAGGCTGCACGCCAGATCGGCATGTTGCTGGAGCAGGCCGTCAGCAGCGGACAGGCTGGTGAAGCCGATCTCTTCGACGATGCTTACAAACCCGTGCCGAATACCCGGCCGCAGAAGTACGGCACGCGTTTCGACGCCCTGGCTGACCGCCTCTTCCCCCTGCTGCAGGAACGCCTGCTGGATGGCAATCCCGAAATGGTCTATGCGATCGGCACTGATCGCAACGGTTACGTGCCGACCCATAACAAACGCTTCTCCCTGGCGCTGACGGGCGACTACGCGAAGGACTTCGTCGGCAACCGGACCAAGCGGATCTTCGACGACCCGGTCGGCAAGCAATGCGGCAAGCACGAGATGCCCTTCCTGATCCAGACTTACCGCCGCGATACCGGCGAGATCATGCACGACATCTCGGCTCCCGTTTATGTGAATGGCCGCCATTGGGGTGGTTTCCGGATCGGCTACCGGGCCTGATTCGACGGGGCTGCAGCGCTTCCCCCATGAGTGTTCGGCCCGCCCGCAAACGGGCCGTTTTTCGTTTCGCGTGATTGCGACTACGCGTTTTTCGGCCCTCAAGATTGTTTGTCCCCCGCCGATATTGTTCTCAGGTCGGGGCCTGCACCATCAGGATGGCAGGTGGTCTGCGACGGAGATAGAGCATGTCCGAACTTCTCAAGAACATTGACGCACGAACCAGGCTGGCGGGCACCAACAAGCTCGAGATCCTCCTGTTCACCCTCGGCATGGATCCCCGTACCGGGCGCCGCGAAACTTTCGGGATCAACGTTTTCAAGGTCCGTGAAGTGATGCGCACGCCTCCCATTACCGCCGCACCGGAAATGCCGGCCTCGGTGGAGGGGATGGTCAGCCTGCGTGGCGTGCTGGTGCCGGTGGTCGATCTGGCCAAGTACGCCGGCATGAGCACCGACAGCCCCCGCGAGATCATGATCGTGACCGAATACAACGGTCATACGCAGGGCTTCCTGGTCGAGGCGGTGGATACCATCCTGCGCCTCGACTGGTCGCAGATGCGGGTCCCGCCGGAAATGCTGACGGCCAACCTGGGCGGCCTGGTGACCGCGGTGACCGAATTGCCCGGCCCCAAGCTGGTGATGTTGCTGGATGTGGAAAAGGTGCTCTCCGAAACCACCCGCTACGACGATGAGTTTCTGTTCAAGGGCATCGAGCCGATCGTTGCGGAAGAGCCCATCACGGTTTATTTTGCCGATGATTCATCGGTTGCCCGCAAGCAGATCGAGCGCACGCTGGATGTGCTTGGTGTGCGTTATGTCGGCTCGGTGAATGGACGGGCCGCCTGGGATGAACTCGAGAAGTTGGCGAGCTACGCGTCGGCATCGGGGCGCAAGGTCAAGGACCTCGTCGCCCTGATTCTCACCGATGTGGAAATGCCGGAAATGGACGGGTATATCCTGACAAAGATGATCAAGACTGATCCGCGCTTCGAGGGGGTGCCGGTGATCATGCATTCGTCCCTCTCGGGCATGTCCAACCAGCAGCTTGGTCGGTCGGTCGGAGTTGATGAGTACGTGGCCAAATTCGAGCCGCAACGTCTGGCAGAAGTGCTGCGTCGCCTGATTACCCAGCGCGCCGCCGTCGCCAAGCCTGCCTGAGCAAAGAGGAGCATGATGAACATGGATCGTGTCGATCGAGGGCTGCTTGAAGCCGTCGATGCCCGCACCAAGCTGGCGGGTTCGAACCGGATGGAAATCCTGCTGTTCTCCCTGGGAACGCAGGAAATCTTCGGGATCAATGTCTTCAAGGTGCGCGAGGTGTCGCGGGCGCCCTTCATCACCAAAGCGCCGAACATGCCGCCCGGGGTCGAGGGCCTGATTTCCCTGCGTGGCAACGTGATTCCCGTGCTGGCGCTGGCCAAGGTCATGGATATCGCCGAGCCGGGTGAGCCCCTTGGCAGTTCGATGATGGTGACCGAGTACAGCAAACGGACCCTGGGTTTTCTGGTTCACGAGGTGGATCGCATCATCCGCGTGGAATGGGACAAGGTGCGCGCACCCGACAACGTCACTTCGTCCGGCCACCACTTCATCACCGCCATTACCGAACTGCAGGACGGCAAGCTGGTATCCATTCTCGATGTGGAAACCATTCTGGCCAGCACCTTTGGCGAGGCTGTCGTCGGGCACATTCATCCGCTGGAAGGCGACCATGAAGTAAATCTGTTCTTCGTGGATGACTCTGCCGTGGCCCGCAAGAAAATCGCGGAAACGCTCGACAAGCTTGGCGTCAAGCACAAGCATGCCCTCAACGGGCTCGAGGCCTGGACGCGCCTTGAAGGCATGGCCACACATGCCCATCAGCGCGGCGTCAGCCTGCGTGAAGAACTCAACCTTATTCTGGTGGATGCGGAAATGCCCGAGATGGACGGCTACGTGCTCACCCGCAACATCAAGGCGGATGCCCGTTTCGAGGGCATTCCGGTAGTCATGCATTCGTCCCTGTCGTCGGAGGCCAATCGGGCGATGGGCAAGAGTGTCGGCGTCGACGCCTATGTCGCCAAGTTCGATGCCGACATCCTGGCGGAAACCCTGCGCCCCCTGCTCATGCGGGCTTACCGGGACTGAACGGAGATCAACAACATGTCGGACCCCAAAATGAAATTTCTCGTTGTCGATGACTTTTCGACCATGCGGCGAATTGTCCGCAACCTGTTGAAGGAACTCGGCTTTACCAACGTGGATGAAGCCGAGGACGGTCAGGTTGCGCTGCAGAAGCTCAATTCGCTGCCTTTCGATTTCGTCGTCACCGACTGGAACATGCCCAACATGGACGGGCTGACCCTGCTCCAGAACATTCGCGCGACACCGTCCCTCAAGCATCTGCCAGTCTTGATGATTACTGCCGAGGCGAAAAAGGAAAACATCATCGCAGCGGCCCAGGCCGGCGCCAGCGGTTACATCGTCAAGCCCTTCACGGCAGGCACCCTCTCCGAGAAGCTCGAAAAGATCTTCGAAAAGATGGGCAAGAAGGCCGCCTGACGGCCGCCGACAAGACGGAGCTCCATCATGGTAAAACGTCTCAAATTTGACGAATCGGGCGATAGCGACGATCTGCAGGCCCTCTTCGACAGCATGTCCGGCACGCCTGCCGCAAGCATTTCCCCGCCGCGTCTCGAGGTGGTTTCGCAGGCCGGTGGCCAGGGGGATGACGATGACCTGCAGGCCCTCTTCGATGCGGTGTCGAGTGATTACTCGGCCAGCCACGAAGGGGCGTCGTCCGCCGACGACGGCGCCGGTATGGCCCACAGTTGCAATGCCGTCTTCAACCGGATTGGTGTGATGACACGTCAGCTGCACGATACCTTGCGGGAACTGGGTTACGACCGCAGCCTGCAGGAAGCGGCCCACGCCATTCCCGATGCACGCCAGCGCCTCACCTATATCGCCGAGATGACCGAGCAGGCGGCGAGCAAGGTGCTCAACGCCACCGATATCGCCAAGCCGATCCAGGATCGGGCCGAGGCTGGTGCCGTGGCCTTGCGCAGTCGCTGGGACAAGCTTTACGCCAATCAGCTCAGTCCGGAAGAATTCCGCGTGCTGGCCGGTGAAACCCGTGAATTTCTGGGTTCCGTCGTTACCGGTAGCCGGGAGACCAATGCCCAGCTGATGGAAATCATGATGGCGCAGGACTTCCAGGATCTCACCGGGCAGGTGATCAAGAAGGTCGTCGATCTGGCCCAGGGGCTTGAGCAGCAGTTGTTGCAGGTGCTGATCGAGGCCATGCCCGCCGAGAAAAAAGCCGAGGCGCCGGATGGCCTGATGAACGGACCGGTCATCAATGCAGTGGGGCGTGACGACGTGGTATCCAACCAGGAACAGGTGGACGACCTGCTGGAAAGCCTGGGCTTCTGATCAGGCCGTAGCGGGCGAGCCCGCAAGGAGCGAATGCAATGAGCGATTTTGGCGGGATGGAAGACCTACTGCAGGACTTTCTCGTGGAAGCGGGAGATCTCCTGTCGGGAGTGGATAACAAGCTGGTGGATCTGGAGCGCACCCCCAATGACAAAGGGCTGCTCAATGACATCTTTCGCGGCTTTCACACCATCAAGGGCGGTGCGGGGTTCCTGAATGCGGCCGAACTGGTCACCCTGTGCCACCTGACCGAGAACCTGTTCGACAAGCTGCGTAACGGCGAGTTGGCGATCACGCCCGAAGTGATGGACGTGATCCTGTCGTCGACCGGCTCCGTGCGTGACATGTTTGGTTATCTCGAACAGGGAGTGCAGCCGACGGCAGCCGATCCGTACCTGATCGAGAGTCTGCGCCAGGCGATTGCCGGCAACCTGTCCAGCGGTCACGCGGCACCTGCCCCCGCTCCTGTTGTCAGTGCTGCACCGGTTGTCCAGAAGATGGCGCCGGCGGCACCGGCCTCCGCCGACGGTCTGGACTGGAACGTGCTCTTCGAGTCGGTTACGGGCTCCGCATCGGCGGTAGCGCCCGTTGCCGTTGCCCCCGTCACGATCGAAGCTGCCCCGCCGTTGCCGATGCACCAGACCAATGAAGATCTGGCCAGCAAGAGCCCTGAGCAGATCATCAAGGCGGCAGTCGGTCGGCGTGTTACCGACAAGCCGGGCGCCTCCGGCCCGATCGGTCGTCGTGAAAGCGAAAAGCAGCGCGACAATTCGATTCGTGTGGATACCTCGCGCCTCGATCAGGTGCTCAACCTGTCGGGCGAAATCGGCCTGACCAAGAACCGGCTCAACGCGCTGCGCAGCGACATCCTCAATGGCCGCAGCGACACCGAAACCCTGCATGCCCTCGACCTGGCGGTGAGTCAGCTTGACCTGCTGGTCTCCGATCTGCAGAACGCGGTCATGAAGACGCGCATGCAGCCCATCGGTCGCCTGTTCCAGAAATACCCGCGCATCGCCCGTGACCTGGCCCGCAACCTGGGCAAGGACGTGGAGCTGGTGCTGTCGGGCGAGGACACCGAGATCGACAAGACCATGATTGAGGATCTGTCCGATCCGATCATCCACCTGATCCGCAACGCGGTGGATCACGGTGTCGAAGAGACCCAGGAGCGCCTCGCCAACGGCAAGCCCGAGAAGTCCAACGTCCGTCTCGAAGCCCGTCAGGAAGGCGATCACATCGTGATTCTGGTGGCCGACGACGGGCGTGGCATGAATGCCGAAAAACTGCGTGCCAAGGCCGTCCAGAAGGGCCTCATCACCGATGAGGAAGCCAACACCATGGATGAGCGCCAGAGCTTTAATCTGGTGTTCCTGCCCGGTTTCTCGATGGCCAGCCAGGTGTCCGACGTGTCCGGTCGGGGGGTCGGCATGGATGTGGTGAAGACCAACATCCAGAAGCTCAACGGCTCCATCGACATCCGCTCCAGCCTTGGCAAGGGCACCACCTTCATCATCAGCCTGCCGCTGACACTGGCGATCCTGCCTGTGCTGCTGGTGCGCCTGGGTGATCAGCCTTTTGCCGTACCCCTGTCCATGGTCCGTGAAATCCTGCCCATCGATCCGGTCGAGGTTCAGGAAGTGGGCGGCCGGGCAACGATGGTCGTACGTGGCGAAGTTCTGCCGATCATGCCCTTGACCACGCTGCTGGGCTGGGACGCGGTGCAGACGCCGGAATACGGTGTGCTCATGCAAAGCGCCGATCAGAGCTTCATCCTGGCGATCGACAGTTTTGCTGGCCGCGAAGACGCGGTGATCAAGTCCCTCGACGATTTCCGTCCGAAGGGTGTCGCCGGCGTGACGACCCTGTCGAACGGCCAGATTGTGCTGATCCTCGACATGAAGGAATTGCTCGGTGCCATGGGCGATACGCGCGGGGTGTCCCGTCGCGCGTTGCTGGCTCACATGGCGGCGCCGGCGCTGGCTGCCTAGGGCACACATCCCGCCATTCGCGACTTGTGCGACGGCGTCACACTCAGAAACAAAAGGGCGTGACGTACGCCGCTCATCTGCGGGCAGGGCTCGGTTAGGATTATTCCTGACTGCCCCTGCCCGACGCCGTTTCGGCGTTGCGGCCCTGATCCGGCAGGAGGAGGGCGCATGGGCAGTTTCGATTTCGATTACTGGAAGCATCTGGCGGAGCACGACCCGGCGGCTTTTTTCCAGGCCCGGGAAAACGCCCTGCATCAGTTCATCGCCCTGCACCAAGGTCAGGAAGGAGTGCTTGTCGAGTTGCAGGCCCGGATCGACACCACCCGGGTGCTGGCGGGCAGCCCTGTGCAGGCCTGCCGCGAGATTCTCGGTCTGATGGAGGATCAGTTGCTGTTGCTCAGCGCGCAGCTGGCCGAACTCCAGCGGGAAACCGCGGCACTGCGGGCACTCCTGGGCGGCCGGCCTTCATGCTGACAGGTCTGTCCGGGCCTGAGCCCTTCTCCGCGGAATAGCCACGCCAATCCCCGTCTGTTTGCCCGCTCGGCTGTGCCTGCGGGCGCGTATCGTTCGCCCATCTGAACTACCGCCGGGCTGCCCGTGGCTGACGACAGCGACCTCGAAAAGACAGAACCAGCCTCAGGACGAAGACTGGAACAAGCCCGGGAAGAAGGGCAGGTTCCCCATTCGCGGGAGCTGGCGTCCTTCATCCTGCTGATGGTTGGGGTGACCGGGCTGTATGTGCTTGGCAGCTGGGGCGGGCACCGGATGATGCAGATCGTCAAGTCGGCGCTCAGCTTTGAACGCAAGATGGCCTTCGAGCCGGGCGGTATGGGCCAGATCCTGTCGCAACTGGCGACGGATGCCTTGCTCACCGTGGCGCCACTGCTTCTGGCGCTGGTCCTCGGCGCCTTGGCCACGCCCTTCCTGATGGGGGGCTGGGTGTTTTCCACCAAGGTGCTGACGCTCGATCTCACCCGGTTGAGCCCCATGCAGGGGCTCGGCCGCATGTTTTCGACCCATGGCCTCGCCGAACTGGTCAAGGCCAGCCTCAAGGCGGTGCTTGTGGGCAGCGTTGGGGTGTGGGTAGTGTGGCGGGAGCGGGACAACCTGCTGGCGTTGATGCTCCAGCCCCTTGAGGCGAGCATGGACAACTTTGCCAGCCTGGTACTGCTGTCCACATTGCTGATCGTGACCAGCCTGGCCCTGATCGCCGCCATCGATGTGCCCTACCAGTTGTGGGAATACAGTCGCAAACTGCGCATGTCCAAGGAAGAGGTGCGCCAGGAAATGAAGGAGCAGGAAGGCGACCCGCAGATCAAGGCACGCATCCGTGCCGCCCAGCGCGAAATGTCCCGGCGTCGCATGATGACCCAGGTGCCCAATGCTGACGTGGTGGTCACCAACCCGACCCACTATGCGGTGGCCCTCAAGTACGACCCCGACAAGGCCGGCGCGCCGATCGTCATCGCCAAGGGCATGAACCTGATCGCCGCCAACATCCGCGAACTGGCTCGCGACAACAACGTGCCGATTCTCGAAGCGCCGCCGCTGGCCCGGGCCCTGTATGCCCACTGCGAGCTGGAGCAGCAGATACCGGCTGCCCTGTACACCGTGGTGGCCGAAGTGATGGCCTACGTCTTTCAGCTCAATCACTGGATCGCCGAAGGCGGCCTGCCCCCCGAGCAGCCCACCGGCCTGGCCGTGCCGGAGGGGATGGACCCGGCGGCAGGCACGGGGGCGGAGGTTTAGGGAGGTATCGGCGCCCGTCCTTCAGCGCCTTCGGGCCGTGCGTGCCAATTGGAGGTCGTTTATGTTTTGTGAATTATATTCAACCGAAACCCTTGCTGGCACGGGAGATCGATTATATCAATGCCCTGCTAGGCTAATGGTTTGTGGTCCCCCACTGGCTGCAGGTGACATCACACTATTCATCATTTGGTGCCTTGGGCAACCCGCCGGTACATGCCTATGTCGCTGATCTCACGAGCAGCGAATTCCGTGAGATTGTTCCTAGCCACGCTCCCAGGTCGTATATCGAGGGACTCCAGTAAATCGAGAATTTCTTTCTTGGAAGCCTTGATGGATAGGAGGTATCTCTTGAGAGATTCCGCATCCATCGCCATTAACTCTTCTGGCTTCTTCATTAAATCAAGCCGTTTTCGCTCTATCAACGCCTGAATGAGATCACGACGCTTGAGTTTAATGTGACCAGAACGTTTGAAATCAGGTATCAATTCACCGAGTTCGGCCGTTGTGAGGTCGCTGCCATCAAGGCCCGCGATGGCGCCCTCAACACCTAGCCACTCAATCAACTTCTCAAGATCGATCATGGACACTCCCGCATAAATTCTCTAGTCAGGGCTCTGAACTGGGCCGCTTGTTTGGCAGGGCGGTTTCAAGTCTGA
>NZ_SDKK01000031.1:658-8203 GCF_008107625.1 Zoogloea oleivorans | reverse complement strand
CAGTCTAGAGCGCGCCCAGCGTTCGCTCCTGGTACATCGAATACGGGCTGCCGATTCGCAGCCGCAATTCTCAATCCGTCTCCTTCTGTGACGTAGTTTGTGAATATTTCTCCAGACCGACGTAGTCTGTTGTATTCGAGTTGTTCGCTTTGCTTCAGTTCTTCGCCATACTCCCTCGCCATCATCCCGATTGCTCCAGAGAATAGGGTGTCACGGTAGTTGTCCTCGACGCCAAGTGATCGCCTAATCATTGATATGTCATTGTTGACATTCGATATTTCGCCGATGACGGTTGCAACTCCAATAGAGGATTGCCTATCCAGTTTGACCGGTGATACGCAATAATCTGCGACATAGATAATTGCCCGCATCACATCAGAGACTTCTGGATGTGAATCAATCAATATGTAGTCATAGCTTTGGTGCAACCCGTTCAACACGAAGCCAATGGTCTTCATGTGCGAGAGAAGTGACATGTTGTTCTCTCGTATGTTGTTTGTGCTCGGTAGCTTGTCGACAGACACCGTAGATAATCGAGGGTCTGCGGGGATCAAGTCAATGCCTGCTCCGCACGAGTGAATGTCTATGTCCTGAGTTTGAGGTGAGGCGCTATACAACTGCTGAAACTTGTTGAATAGCGTCGTTCCTGTCGGTGTGCCTGTTCCGAATCCTTCAATTAGCTTGGGGAAAAAACGGCCTGATATTCCCCCGCGCTGATAGTCTGCATCAATGACCAAGACGCGCTTTCCTTCAAAGCGGTTTAGTGCAGTTGCAATGTGATAGCAAGCGGTGGTCTTTCCGACGCCGCCTTTTTCACTAATAAATCCAACTACCGTAGCCATTACTCAGCTCCTTTTTTGCTCTCAATTTTTTCTTGGCCAGAATATATTCGAACGTGCGCGACTAACGACTTGGCGATCACTTCGCCCAGTCGCACTGGCACTGCATTGCCAATTAATCGCCCCATTTTATTGAATCTGATGGGCACTCCCTCGGGAGCAAATGCATAAGTTTCCGGAAAAGTTTGGAGCATGGCTGCCTCTCGTAGTGAGATTGCTCGATCTTGCTCTGGATGCCCAAATCGACCGTTTCCATAGCCATAACACTGTGTGGTGATCGTTGGAGCTGGATGATCCCATTCCATCCGACCATACACACTTGGATACGTAGCTCCAGTCTTCCTTTTGTGGCAGGTTGCCTGCAATTCTGACGGCCAGTCCCGCCATGTCCCGCCAGGGCGAGATGCCTTAATTCGGGATAAATTCAAGGGGCTCAATGAGGGGGCCATGTGCAGTTCATCGTCGGGATGGCTCTCACCCGCTCGGATAGCCGGCAATGCGCCGATCACGTGCCGGACAGTTGTATCGCGCACGGCATCCTTCGTCAATTTCAGTCCCTTGTTACCTAGCCTTGATGCAAGTAGTACGAGTCGCTTTCGTGTCTGTGGTACCCCTATTGATGAGCACTCGACGACCGCCCACCATTTCTTGTAGCCCACCAGGCTCTTGAGCAACTGTTCAAAAACCGGATGGTCGGCGAGTTGCGGCACGTTCTCCATTGTGACGAGATCAGGCTTTAGCTTCTTCGCCAAACGTCCGAACGCAGATACCAAGGGCCATTGCGATTCGTACTCGCTATTCCGGCCACTCCGGCTATAGGTTGAAAAAGGCTGGCAAGGTGCGCAGCCGGCCAGGAGCGTGACATCCGCTCCGACAAAGTAAGGTGTTATCTGTTCCGCAGTTAGGTTCGCGACATCACACTCAACGAAGGCTGCTGCGTTGTTGGCTTCGAAGGGATATCTGCAACTTGGGTCGATATCGAAGCCTGCTGTGATCTCAATGCCCCCCTGCACCAAACCGTGAGTGAGCCCTCCTACGCCGCAGAACAGATCCACCCCCATGATTTTTGGGGGAGAAATACAGAAAACAGTGGATTCGCTAATCATGCGGGTCTCCGTTCCGCAAGTAAGTACTCGAAGCTATCAAGGTATCCATTGAAGCAGCCAACGACCTCACACAAATAGTCGACCGTCTTCACTTTTAGATCGACCAACCTTGCGACGGTCACATCCTCGGCACACTGTGCGAAGGAAATAGATCCGTGTGCAAGTCGATTTCGGAGCTGCTTTACTAGAGTGAGTGGCCCCAGATCATCCTGGAATCGACGCTTGACTGCTCTGTACACCGGCTCGCTCACGACTAACTGGAAGCCGAGGCGTTTGCTGATTGCTTCGATGGCTTGGTCATCCCAATTGCCTCCGCCTCCCTTGTCGATAACAAACTCGGTAATGGGTAGTGAGCCAACCAAGTGATCGCAAAGATGAAGTGCGCTCTCCAGTCGATGATCCGGGGTGAGTTCTTCGTGGGTGCGGGCCATTACCCGAACCCATTCACGTCGAAGTGACTGGCTCAAATCAGAGGGCGTCCAGCGATTATTTTCCTTGGCCGCCTCGGTAACTGCCTCAATACACCGCGACATGGTGGATTCGACCAAGTTATACAGTTGCAAGTACACACTCGAATAAAGAATGCGTTGCTGCTGTGCGCTGATTGGGAACTTTGCGCCTTCCAGCCTAGGCGGACCTTGCTGGGCGCACATCTCCATCGCAGAGAGAAACTCCAGATAGGCATCCACTTCGGCCAGTCGTTCTTGAAAGCCGGTGATGAGCGCGCTCATTCACACCTCAAAAGCTTATTGCGTACGAACCCTGTGCGCTCCCGGAGGCGGGCGATGGCATTGGCGCCATCCGAGCCCGTGACCTTGATGAAGTCATCGCTTGTCAACCATGGAAGAACGTCAGCAACAGCTTCATGGGTGAGGGTGGGGCGCTCGGACAAGGCCAAGCGTGAGCCAACGGCGATGGCCTCAAAGCGTGCTCTGGGCGTCGCTTTGCCATTGCTGTTCCGTCTGAATCCGTGTGGGAATACACGTTCGATGAAATCGAATGTTTCTGCAAACCGCGCCCGATATTGGTCCAATAGGGCGGGCTCTTTCTCCGCCAGAACATTCATCTGCTTCACGTAGTTGAAGATAAATTCCGATGGGCGATCCTTGTACCCGTTCAAACCATCGCTGTATGCGAAGAACCGTGCAACAAGCTCTTCGCGCTCTCGTTCATCCCGTTCCTTTTTCGAGACTGGTGCAAGCTCCTCGAACTTGGGTGCAACGGCAAGCTCTACGATTAGGTCCATGAATGGGCCGGCAAGTGCGCCGCGGCGAACTTCTGCTTTGTTGGCAATCTTGCTGCCAGTGTTGATCCGTTCGAACATGTCGAAGCGTGCCTGCTCATCAGCGTGCTCGTTTAGAACGATGCCGCGAATGGATCGATTGTTGATTTTTCGTTGCCTAGACTCCGGCAAGTCGGAGAACTTAAATCCCGATAGAGCCGTCAATCCGTCCAGTTCCCCTAGCCGCAGGTCTCCGAGCACAAACTCTTCAATAGAGCGAAGGCGCTGGGAGCCATCAACGATTTCAAGTTTGCCATTCGGCATCTCCCAGAAGAACAAAAACGGGATCGGCAGGCCAAGTAAGAGCGACTCAATGAAGCGAGATTTTCGATCTTCTTCCCAAGTGTAGGCACGTTGATAGGGTGGCACGACGAACTCGCCTTTATTCATCTTTCCAGCCAGGAGTTCCACGGAATACTCCGTGAGGTAAAACTCGATTCGCTTGGACAGTTCGACAATCTGGGCTTCTGCCAAGGCGATATCGGCCTCTGTCTTTGGCGGAATTTCTTTCAGTTTTCTCATGTCTTGTTGTCCGACTGATTCTCATGGCGCTGTAGGTGCACCGTAGGGTGCTTCGAGGTCATACCTAGCTCTACCAATCTCCTTACTGCCTCAGGGCGAGTAGGCAGATCGTTCTGCGCCTTGCGCCATAAATCAATCGCATCAAGCAAAGTAGCCTGGAATCTGGTTCCAACGAGAGTACCAGTCGTAGATGCTCGTCGTTTGGGCTGTTGGTCATTCATGATGTGGCTACCATGTTTTCGTGTTAACACGATACCACAAAGGTGTGCTTGTGATCATTTTGGCGCGCGTGCCTAATGGTAGTGACACTGCCATCAACGCAGGAGTTCTTGATGCAAAGGTCTGCTTTCAGGGATATTTCCAGCCAATTACGAGCGGCCGCTCCTGGCTGATATCGCCTGCTTGAAGACCGAGCTGCGGTGTTACGAGCAGACCCGCCCCCGGCTGATTTCTCCCCGATTTCGACGAATCCCCCGCCGGCATCGCCTCAGGACGCATCGGCATTGACGCATTTTCAGGCGAAGTCGGCTTCTTCTTCCCCTGCCATCGCCCAATCCCGAGTCATCGCCGCCTGAAAATCAGTCAATCGAGACTTCCCGTTCCCCGTTGTCGCCTGAAAATGAGGCGACGGCGGTGGGCGGAAAGCCGGCGTCGATGGGTTTTTACCCGACGCCGGCTCTCCGCCAGCCTCGGGCTCAGGTTGCGCTGGCCTTGCCGGGGGTGATGGTTTTCCGGCGGATGCCGGAGCGCAGGCTGTCGCGCAGCGGGGCGACGTTGTCGGCCTTGCCGAAGACCTTGAGCAGGGCGTAGCCGTCGTAGCTGGCGCTGAGGATGTCGCTGCCCAGGGCGATCTGGGTGTCAGCGCATTTGGCGGCCAGGGCTTCGATGCGGTTGAGGCGCGGGCGCAGCAGGTCGAAGGCGGCGAAGTCGCGCTTCAGTTCGTCCAGGTCGAAGCCCGGGGGCAGGGCCTGGCGGTTCTGGTCGAGGATAGCGGCGGTCTGGCGGCAGAAGCTTTCGGTCTTGTCGCCGAGCTTGGAGAGGCGGCGCATCTGGTCGGCGTCGAGGGACACGAAAGCCTTGAGGATGCGATCGATGGTGTCGAGGGCGGCATCCAACTGGGGGAGCTCTTCGGCGAGGTCGAGGGAGGTCAGGTTCTGGGTCATGCGAGGGCTCCGATAGCGGTGGGGAATGGCGCAAGCGGCTGTTCTATCCGCGTCTGCGCGGGATGAATAATACATAAACCTATGCGTTGTGGCTTTTCTGGCGTGCTGCCGGGCCGTGAATTGGGCGGAGAATCCGCGCTTCTTCCGGCCTTGCCCGAGGGGGGAGGAGGGGGACCATGGCGAGCATGAACAGTAGTCTCAACCTGCGCACCCTTTTCGCCCCGAGCAACATCCGTACGCTCGCCGGGCCGCTGCTCATCATCCTGATTCTGGCGATGATGGTGCTGCCGCTGCCGGCCTTCGTCCTCGACCTGATGTTCACCTTCAACATTGCCGTGTCGGTGATGGTGATGCTGGTGGCGATGTACACCAAGAAGCCGCTGGACTTCTCGGTCTTTCCGACGGTCCTGCTGGTCACCACGCTGCTGCGCCTGTCGCTCAACGTGGCGTCCACCCGGGTGGTGCTGCTCGAAGGGCATACCGGCCCCGACGCCGCCGGCAAGGTGATCGAGGCCTTCGGGCACTTTCTGGTGGGCGGCAACACGGCGGTGGGCCTGGTGGTGTTCATCATCCTGACGCTGATCAACTTCGTGGTGATTACCAAGGGTGCCGGGCGGATCGCCGAAGTGGGCGCGCGCTTTACCCTCGATGCGATGCCTGGCAAGCAGATGGCCATCGACGCCGACTTGAACGCCGGCCTCATCGACGAGAAGGAAGCCAAGAAGCGCCGCGCCGAAACCTCGCAGGAGGCCGACTTCTACGGCGCCATGGACGGTGCCTCGAAGTTTGTTCGCGGCGATGCGGTGGCGGGCATCCTGATCATGGTCATCAACGTGGTCGGCGGGCTGATCGTGGGGGTGCTCCAGCACAACATGGAGCTGGGTCAGGCGGCCAACAACTACACCCTGCTGACCATCGGTGACGGCCTGGTGGCGCAGTTGCCGGCGCTGATCATCTCGGTGGCGGCCGGTCTGGTGGTGTCCCGGGTGGGCGACGAGGGGGACATGGGCTCCCAGCTGATCGGGCAGGTCTTCTCCAACCCGCAGGTGTTGGTTCTGACGGCAGCGATTCTGGGCATCCTCGGCCTGATTCCGGGCATGCCCAACTTCGTGTTCCTGCTGCTGGCCGGGGGGCTGGGCTTCATGGCCTGGCGGGGCGGGCTGCGCGAGGGGGCCGCCGCCGAGGGCGAGGAGGTGCCGGTGGCGGCGCCGGTGGTCCCCGCCGAAAACCTGGAGGCCAGCTGGACCGATGTGACGCCGGTGGATGTGCTGGGTCTGGAGGTGGGCTATCGCCTGATTCCGATGGTGGACAAGGGCCAGGACGGGGAGCTGCTCAAGCGCATCCGCGGCCTGCGCAAGAAGTTCGCCCGCGACATCGGCTTTCTCGGTGCGCCGGTGCACATCCGCGACAACCTGGAACTCAAGCCCAACGCCTACCGGATTGTGCTGAAGGGGGTCGAGATCGGTACCGGGGCGGCGTATCCCGGGCAGTTCATGGCCATCAACCCGGGGCGCGTCACCGGCCCGCTCAATGGTCGCGAAACCACCGACCCGGCCTTTGGCCTGCCAGCGGTATGGATCGACGCCAGCCAGCGGGAGCAGGCCCACGCCCTCGGCTATACGGTGGTGGATGCCAGCACCGTGGTGGCGACTCACCTGAATCACCTGATTCTGAGCCACGCCTCCGAGTTTCTCGGGCGCACCGAAACCCAGGCGCTGCTGGATCACATCGCCAAGGAAAACCCCAAGCTGGTCGAAGACCTGGTGCCCAAGCTGCTGCCGCTGGCCTCGGTGCAGCGGGTGCTCCAGAACCTGCTCGACGAGGGGGTCAACATCCGCGACATGCGGACCATCGTCGAAGTGCTGGCCGAATACGCGCCGCGCATCCAGGACCCGCTGGAACTCACCACGCGGGTGCGTCAGGCCCTGGGCCGGGCCATCGTGCAGGGGCTCTTCCCGGGCAACGGCGAGGTCCAGGTCATGGCCCTCGATCCGGGCCTGGAGCGCGTCCTCATGCAGGCCATGGCCGGCGGCGGGCCGGAAGGCGGGGCCATCGAGCCGGGCCTCGCCGACACCCTGCTGCGCGAAACTGCGGCGGCCGCCCAGCGCATGGAAGACATCGGCCTGCCCGCGGTGCTGCTGGTGCCGGCGCCGCTGCGCTGGCTGCTGTCGCGCTTCCTGCGGCGGGCCGTGCCGACCCTCAAGGTGGTGGCCAATTCCGAGGTGCCCGAAACCCGCCTGATCCGCGTGTCGGCCATGATTTCTGCCGCGCCCTGACGATCCCCTCCCGTTGTCGCGGGAATAACGCCCTAAAACCTGTCTTTTCCCGGCCATCGAAAGACGCCCGGCTGGGGATAATCGAAGTTACCGAAGTGCCCGCTCGGGGTCTCAACCCCCGGGCTTAGTGAGAGCCTTCGTACTCCGGAGACAGCAGCATGAACGTCAAGCGCTATTTTGCCAAAACCGCCCGCGAGGCCCTTCGCATGCTGAAGGAAGAGCTCGGGCCGGATGCTGTTGTCCTCTCCAATCGGGCTGCCAACGGCGGTGTCGAGATCCTCGCCCTGCCGGCCGGCGATGTGGCCACCCTGCAGGCGCAGCGCGCGCGCGCGCAGGCCCAGAGCGCCCTGCCTGCCG
>NZ_SDKK01000031.1:0-546 GCF_008107625.1 Zoogloea oleivorans | reverse complement strand
GCCCGCCCGGCGGAGATGCAGCCCTTCAGCCCGCCGCGGGTTGAATTGAACCGCGATGTGTTCCACGCCGCCTCCGCCCAGGTCCGCCGTCCGCCCGCCGACACTCCGGTGCCCCGCTCGCCGCTGCGCAATGACGCCGCTCGTCCGGCCGAGCCGCAGCCGCAGTCGGCCCGACCGCGTCCCACCGGGGTCGAGGAAGAGGCCCGCATCCGCGCCCTCGAATCCGCCAATTCCCAGCTGGCCAATGAACTCGCCACCATCCGCGGGATGATCGAGAAGCAGCTGGCCGGTTTTGCCTGGGGCGAGATGAGCCGCAGCGCACCCGGCCGCGCCCGCCTGATCGGCGATCTGCTGGAGGCTGGTTTCTCCGCCGCTCTGGCCCGCGAGCTGGCCGAATCGGTGCCCGAGGACGAGTCCCCGGAAGATGCCCATCGCCTGCTCCACGAAGCCCTCGATCAGCGCTTCCGCTGCATGACCAGCGACGCCGACATCATCGACCGTGGCGGCGTGTTCGCCCTGGTCGGCCCCACCGGTGTCGGCAAGACC
>NZ_SDKK01000011.1 GCF_008107625.1 Zoogloea oleivorans | reverse complement strand
CGACAACACGGGTTGAGTGGCGCAAGTCGGACTGAAGTCCGACCCACAGGAGCAGTCCCCACCGTGTCAGGTTTTTGTGGGTCGGACTTCAGTCCGACAACACGGATTGGTCAGGGGAAGGCGCCTCAGCGCTTGCCGGCCCGATACGCTTTCAGCAGCACGAACACTTCGTCGAAGGTTTCCGCCGGCACCATCTTGCCGCGGATGCGCGGGTAGAGCTTGTCGGCCAGGTCGGTCCATTCCTTCATCTGTTCCGGTGTCGGGGTGTGCACCTGCAGGCCGCGCTTCTTCATGGCTTCGACGGCTTCGTCCACTTCCTGGCGGGCCTTGCTGCGCATCTGGGCGCCGGCCTTCAGCCCGGCGGCGCGCACGGCCTCCTGGGTGGCCGGGCTCATTTCGTCCCAGCTCTTCTTCGTCACCACCAGCGCGCCGACGATGGGCGCCCAGTTGATGTCGAGCATGTGCGGCGCGGTGTTGTAGACCTGGCTGGCCAGCGCGAAGTAGGGCGTGGCCGGCACCGCGTTGATCATGCCGGTCTGGATCGAGGGCAGGATGTCACTGGTTTCCAGCGGCACCGGCGTGTAGCCCAGGCTCTTCATGATTTCCTGCTGCTCATGCTCGCCGGCCCAGGCGAAGAACTTCATCTTCTTGTAGTCATCCGGGCGCACCGCCGACTCCTTCGAGAAGAAGCGCACCCAGCCCGCATCGCCCCAGGCCAGCACCACGAAGCCCTTTTCAAGGAACTTCTTCTCCATCCCCGGGCGCATCTTGTCGCGCACGTAATCCACTTCGTCCCAACTGCGGAACAGCAGCGGCATGGACTGCAGCGCGGCAATCGAAGGCTCGATCTCGCGCAGCCCGACCACCGACAGCAGGGCCCCCTGCAATTGGCCGATGCGCATGCGGCGGGCCATGTCGGTTTCGCCGCCCTGGCTGCCGTCCGGGTAGATCACGTATTTCGCGCCGTCGCCCTGCGCGGTGCGCCAGGCCTCGCCCACCTCCATCAACTGGCGGTGATAGAGGGAATTCTTCGGCGCCAAGGTGCCGATGCGCAACTGAGGGGCGGCGAAAGTGTTGGCGCTGACCAGCAGGCCGAGGGCGATGGCAGCGAGGCGGCCAATCCTGAACATGGTGTTTTCCTTTAATGCAGTCTTCTGTGGGTCGGACTTCAGTCCGACAAGGCCCCGCGCTTCAAAACAGGTCGTCGGCCGACTCCATCAGCCAGCGCGCCCGGCGGCGCATCACTTCGTTCGACAGGGCCAGCGGGCTGCCCTGCGCATCCTTCACGGCGACGGCCTGTTGCAGCAGATCAAGAAACGCCGCCTTGTCGCCGGCCGGCTGGGCGATGCCCTCGGCCTTGCCGACAAAGGCGCCGGCACTGCGCCCGCCCCCCAGGCGCACAGCCTCATCGAAATACGCCAGCGCCTGTTTCTGGCTGCCGCCGGGGCGGGATGCCTCGAAGGCACCCATCAGCCCGGCCAGATTGCCGTCGCCAAAGGCCGGGTCCGTATTCCAGGCCAGCCGGGCCAGGCGCACGGCCAGCGGCAGGTCGGCCACCGCGTCGGGGTCGTCCTTCGATAAAGAGATGGCCCCGCCCCAGGCTGCCGCCGCCCAGTAGGCAAGGGCGACCTGATCCCGCGCCAGCGTTGGCCAGTCGGCCGGCGTGTTGCTGGCGAGCTGCTGGCCGAAGCCGGGGCGGGCTGCTTCGAGCGCAGCCAGCGCATGGTCGCGTCCGCGCCGGTAGAGGCGCGCGGCACGCTCGCGCAAATGCTGGGCGGCCTTCGCGTCGGTCGCGTCGAGGCGGTCGGCCTCGAAGGCCACGAAGGCGTAGGCATACTGGGTGAAGCCGGCCGCTACCGCCGTTGCCAGCGCGGCGTGCCCGGGTTGCTGGCGCAGTACCGATTCGGACAGCTTGAGGTAGAAGGCGCTCGCCTCGCGGGCCAGGTCGAGATCGTCCTCGCTGGACTGCCCCTGGGCGGCCAGCTCGTCGGCCACGCTGTGCACCACCATCTGCCTGGGTGAACAGGCGGCGAGCTGGACGGCGACCAGAATGAGCGCTGCTGCGTGGAGCGGGCGGGCGAAGAGGCGGGATTGCGTGAATTCCGCGAGCATGGCGGCAGGGAGAAGGGAAGGGATGGTGCGGACGATAGCCGGGGAATGTTGCGCAGGCGTGAAGCCGAGCCTTGCGAAGGGGATTTTCGGGTGCGTACAATGACCGTTGTTGCGCTGCAGCAACCTGGCGCACTGTCTTCACTCAACGCGAAAGAAATTCCCATGCCCCACACTCACGTCGCCACCAAAGCCGCCGCCTGCCACGACGCCCTGGAAGTTTTCCAGGAAGAGCATCAGCACGCCCCGGACGCCCACGAGAAGGCCCGCCTTTTGTCGGACACCGTCAAGGAATGGGAGCAGGAAGAACTGGCCGCCACGCATCCGTCGGCCACTGCCGCCTGACCTACCCTCGGGGTTTGCGCATAAACCGTCGCCAGCGACGGTTTTTATTGTGCAACCGAAGCAAATAGCGTCGATCACGAGCCTGCCGGGTTCGGTATCGACGCTTTTTACTTCGTCGTCGAAACCCGTCGTGTCGGTGCCGAACAAACAAGCGTCGCAAGCGAAGCCAAAAGCCTCGCTTGCGACGTTTTTTGTTTCGTGACCGAGGGAAAAAGCGACGGTTTCGAGGTGGCCGGCTTCGATGCCGGGCCTGCGAGCCTCGGCACCGAAGAAAAAACCCCCGGCAGCCGGTCAGGCTGCTTGTTCGGCCCTGGTTTTACGTTTGTGGCTATACCGTGAAGCCATGGCTTCACGCAGCGTTTCAAGCCCTGCGCCCTTGCCGGCGATCTTGGCAAAGGCGTAACCCTCGAGCGCGGCACTGAGGATGTCGCTGCCGAGGGCGGTTTCGGTGTCGTCGGCCTTGGCCATCAGCTGGCGCAGGCGGGCGATGAGGGGGCGCAGCTGGTCGAGGCTGGTGAGGTCGTTTTCGGCTTCGGCCAGATCAAAACTGGGCGGGAGCATCTGCTGGTTCTGGGCCAGCACGATGAGGGTCTGGCGGCAGAAGGCTTCGGATTTGTCGCCCATGCGGGCAAGGCCGCGCTTGTCGTCGGCGCTCAGTTCGATGAAGAGCTTGAAGGCGTTTTCAAGGGTGGTGAGGGCGGCCTCGATGGCGGCGATTTCGGCTGCGGTGAGGTGCAGGGAAACAAGGTTCTGGGTCACGGATGGGTCTCCTGGTTATCCGGTGGTGTGTTGGCCGCGCCATGCCATATGGGATGGCTGGCGCGGTCCGGATTGTAGGGTGAACTATCCGTAATGAATATGACCTGCGTCACTCGGGAGGCAGGTGGGGGCTCAGTCGAGCAGGTCGGCGTAGTCCTTTTTCTCGTAGCCGGCGAGGCGCGTCCACGGCATGGCGGCGGGCATGGCTTCGCGGGTGGCGACGAGGGTGCTCTGGTTGGTGCCGGCGGCGTTGGCGGATTCGATGCGGCGCGGGTAGTGGGCCTTTTCGTCCCACAGGACCTGCACGCGGGCTTGCGGGCTGCCGCCTTCGTACCAGCGGGCACCGGCCGGGGCGCTGCGGGTGGAGGGCTTCATGCGCTTGATCTGCTCGGGGTCGAGGAGCTGGGAGGCGGTGCTCCATTTGCCGTCGAAGCCGATGTTGCCGTAGTCCACGGGGGTGATTTCGACGATGACCTTTTCGTGGGTGTCGACGACGCGTACGCGCAGCTTGCCGTCGGCGCCTTGCTCGACCCAGCGGGCGGCAGAGGCGAGATCCATGTGCTTGTGGCCTTTGCCGGCGTGCTTGTGGTCGGCTTCTGCGTGGGCGCCGGCCGGCAGGATGCGGGCGACCCAGCTTTGCGTGTCGCGGCGGACGAGGCGCTCGCCAAAGCGGGTGACGCGGGTGACGCCATCGGCACTGAGGGTGGTGATTTCGTGTTCGACGCGCACGGCGAGGTCGTCGGCGAGGGCCGGGGTGGCCAGGAGGATGCCGAGGAGGGCGGGGAGAAGGGCTTTCTTCATGGCGGGTTCGTTGAGAATGAAAAAAAGCCCGACCGGTGAGGGTCGGGCGAAAAAGGGACTAACTTCTGCTGCAGGCAGACCCTTGGATGGCTGGTTGAACGCTCAGAGACCCATGGCCGATTTGACGAGGCCAAAGACCTTGGTGTTGTCGAGGGTGCCCTTGAAGCCGGCACTGCCGGCGCCGGACGAGAACAGCATGACGTCGCCGCCGCCGTGGGTTTCCGGGTAGGCGCCGGCGGCACCGAGCTTGACGCCGACTTCCTGGTAGTAGTCGTCGGCAGCGGTGTCGGTGCTGCTCAGGTCGCTGCGGGTGCTGTTGCGCACGGCGCCGTTGCCGAACACCAGGGCGGTGTAGGGCAGGCTGTCACCGGCGGTGGCGAGCACCGGGGTCTTCTGGACGGTGGTCTTCTTGATGTCGGTGACCTTGCCCAGAATGTTGTTGCCCTTGTGGGAGTAGCCGTTGATGGTCATGGTGTGGTCGTGGTCGGCGGTGACGACGACCAGGGTGTTCTTCAGGTCCACCAGACCGAGGGCACGCTTGATGGCGTCGTCGAAGGCGATGGTGTCTTCGAGGGCGCGCTTGGCGTTGGTGTTGTGCAGGGCGTGGTCGATGCGGCCGCCTTCCACCATCAGGAAGAAGCCCTTGCCGTTCTTCTGCAGGAGCTTGATGGCCTTTTCGGTCATGTCGGCGAGGCTGGGCTCGTCGATGGCGTTGGCGGTTTTGGCGCGGTCAAGCTCGTAGTTGAGCAGGGACTTGTTGAACAGGCCGACCAGTTTGCTGGTGGCGGCCGTGTCCACCGCCTTGAAGGCGGTGCCGCTATTGACGTAGGTGTAGCCCTGGGCCTTGAGTTCGGCGGTCAGGTCGCGGCCGTCGGTGCGCTTGCCGCCGAGGCTGGTGGGCAGGAAGTGGTCGGTGCCGCCACCCAGCAGCACGTCCACACCGTTGCCGAGGGCGCTGTTGTAGCCGGCGCCGCCGGGCACGGCCTGGGCGGCAATGGCGTTCTCGCCGTTGCGGTTGCAGATGTGGGCGTAGGTGGCCGCCGGGGTGGCGTGGGTGACCGTGGTGGTGGTGACGGCACCCACCGACTTGCCGGCCTTCTTGGCCAGTTCGAGCAGGGTGGTGACGGCGCTGCCGTTACCGGCCGGGCAGGTGCTGTCGGCGCCGCTGGTGTAGCTCTTGTTGGCGCTGTCGCGGGCCACGGTTTCGGCGCTCATGGAGATGACTTCGTTGCGCATCTTGACGCCGGTCATGTAGGCGGCCATCGACGGGGCGGAGTCGGTGGTCTGGCCGTCTAGGGAGTAGGTCTTGATGCGCGCGGTGCGCTTCAGGGACTCCATGGTCAGCTGGCCGGCTTCGCCGTACTTGTAGATGCGGCTGGCGGTGACGGTGGTGGGGCCCATGCCGTCGCCGAGGAAGAAGATGACGTTGGTGGCTTCGCCGGCGGCGAAGGCGGAGGTGGCACCGACGAGGGCAAGGGCGGCGGCGCAGAGCTTGAGTTGGGTTTTCATGGGGTGGCGCTCCGGATTACAGGCCGACCGACTGGCGGATCAGGTTGAAGACTTCGGTGTTGGTGATGACACCGGTGAATTTGTCGGCACCGCGGCCGATGGCGCCGAGGAAGACGTCGGTGCCGCCGTGGGTTTCGCTGCCGACGCCCATGGGGATGGCGGCTTCCTGGTGGTAGGTCTTGGCGGCCACTTGTGCGTCGGTAAGGGCGGTGCGGGTGGCGGGGCGGTTCTCGCCGTTGCCGAAGCCGATGATGGTGAAGGGGTTGCCATCCACGTCGGCACCGAGGGCGCCGGTGACGTAGTTCTTGAGCAGGCCGAGGACGCCGGGGTTGGCGTCGGTGGTCTTGCCGGTGCGGGCGGCGTAGCCGTTGAGCACCAGGGTGTGGTCGTGGTCGGCGGTGACGACGATCAGGGTGTTCTTCAGGTCGGCATCCTTGAGCTTCATCTTGTCGATGGCGGTCTTGATGGCGTCGTCAAAGGCCACGGTGTCCTGCAGGGCCTTTTTGGCGGTGGTTTCGTGCAGGGCGTGGTCGATGCGGCCGCCTTCGACCATCAGGAAGAAGCCCTTGTCGTTCTTGGCCAGGATGTCGATGGCCTTGCCGGTCATTTCGGCCAGGCTCGGCTCGACGCTGCTGTCGCGGTCGATGTCGTAGCTCATGTGGCTGCTGGTGAACAGGCCGACGAGCTTCTTGGTGGAGCTGGCCGCGGCGGCGTCGAACTGAGTCTTGTTGGCGACGTAGGTGTAGCCCTTGGTCACGAACTCGGCGGTCAGGTCGCGACCGTCGGTGCGCTTGCCACCGGCAGCGGTGGGCAGGAAGAACTGGCGGCCGCCACCGAGGAGCACGTCGAGGCCATCGCCGAGGGCGCTGTTGTAGCCGGCGCCGCCGGGCACGGCCTGGGCGGCAATGGTGTTTTCGCCGTCACGGTGACAGACGTGTGCGTAGGTGGCCGCCGGGGTGGCGTGGGTGACGCGGGTGGTGGTCACCGCGCCGGTGCTGCGGCCGGCGGATTTGGCCAGTTCGAGCAGGGTGGTGACGGCGCTGCCGTTGCCGCTGGCCGGACAGGTGCTGTCGGTGCCGCTGAGGTAGTCCTTGCCGGTGGCGTCGAAGGCGGACGTTTCGGCGCTCATGGAGATGACTTCGTTGTTCATCTTGACGCCGGTCATGTAGGCCGCCATCGAGGGCGCGCTGTCGGTGACCTGGGCGTTGTTGGAGTAGGTGCGGACGAAGGCCGTTTCGGGCAGCGTGTCCATGGTCAGTTCGCCGTCTTCACCCACCTTGTAGATGCGCGCCGCGGTCTGGGTGGTCATGCCCATGCCGTCACCGAGGAAGAAGATGACGTTCTTGGGGGTGTCGTTGCTGCTGTCGCTGCCACAGGCGGCGAGCAGTACGGCCGAGGTGGCAGCCGCGATCAGGCTGAGTTTGCGCATGAGGGGAAATCTCCAGGGTGGGCGTGTCGTGTTGGCTCACCAGTCTGGGTTTCCCCTGTTTCGGGAGAATTACGTTTAGGTGAATGCGCCCCGGAGAGGCGGTGCGCCAGGGGAGAGGGCTGCGTGAGCAAGCAGAACGAGGGTTCTCCGGGCCGTCCGCTGAGGGGCCTGTCTTGTGGGCTCCATGAAACTGAAACCTTGCCTGTGTAGCTTTGCGTCCTGCCTGATTCTGCTGCACTGCGGCAGACAGAAATCTCCGGCTAGTCGTCAATCAACAGGAAAAACAAATGCAAAAGAAACTGATCGCTTTGGCCGTCGCCGGCCTGGCTTCCACCGGTGCCTTCGCCCAAGCCAACGTGACTGTTTATGGTGTGGCCGACGCTTCCTTTGACGTTGTCAGGATCAGCGGCGATGCCAAGAACGAACTGGGCAACACGAACCGTGTTTCCACCAACTCTTCTTATCTGGGCTTCAAGGGTGCGGAAGCCCTGGGCAACGGCCTGAGCGCCGTGTTCCAGTTTGAAAGCGGTGTGGGTTTCGATAACGCCGGCTCCCTCAGCACCAACCGTGACAGCTACGTCGGCCTGGCCGGCGGCTTCGGTACCGTGCTGATGGGCAACCTCACCGGCCCGACTCGCGCCCTGGGCACCGCCCTCGACGTGAACGTGGGTGCCACGGGCATCGGCGCCAACTCTGCGCTGCTGGGCAAGCTGGGCAACAAGTTGATCGGCACCACCAGCACCACCGGCAACTACAGCGGCGGTTCCACCTGTGCCCGTTCCGCTTCCTGCAACTCGATCTTCGACAGCCGCTGGAAGAACGCCGTTGCCTACGTGTCGCCGACCTTTGCCGGCCTCAACGCCACCGTGGCTTACGTGGCCAACGAGAACAAGGCGATGGAAGGGATGACCGCCGCCAATACCACCGGCTTCGACGCCGGCCTGAAGTACGCCGACGGTCCGATCATGGCTGCCGTGACCTATAACGCGGTCTTTACCAACGATGCTGCCGATCTGAAGGTCAGCGATCTGCGTGTTGGTGGTAGCTACAAGTTCGGCCCCGCTTCCGTGCGCGCCCTGTTCGATCTGGCCCGTGCCGACAAGCTTGGTGGCAAGAAATTTACCCAGGCCGTGTATGGCCTCGGCGCAACCTTCGACCTGACCCCGGCCAGCAAGCTGCTTGCCCAGGTGTACGTGGCGCGTGACGTGAAGCAGGACGGCAGCAGCCAGGACGACAGCGGTGCCAAGCTGTTCGAGCTGGGCTTCCAGCACAGCCTGTCGAAGCGCACGATGCTGAAGGCGACCTACGCCATGATCAAGAACGATTCCAACGCCAGCTACGACTTTGGTGTCAATGCGGCGGGTGTCAACCCGGGCAGCATGCCCGCAGGCTTCAGCGCGGCGGGTGGTTCGGTTCAGGGTATTTCATTCGGTGTGCGTCACACCTTCTGATCCCGCCTGAATCCGGGCTGGTCATGGACGGGCACCTTCGGGTGCCCGTTTTTCGTGCCCAGCCGCTCTGCGCTCACCTATCAATGAAAAGGCCCCCCGCCGTGAAGCGGGGGGCCTGCAGAAACGCCTGGCTGACGCGGAGGGCGGGTCAGACGGCGATTTCACCGCCGTCGGTGCGGGTGACGACGACGGTTGCCGAGCGCGGCCGCTTGGTCGACGCGGAGTCGGTCTGGGAGGCCGGCCAGGCGCTGGTCGGGGTGGTCAGGCTGCCGTTTTCGCCGGGGTGCTGGACGTTGACGAAGAGGGTCTTGCGGTCCGGCGTCATGGCCAGGCCGGTGATCTCGCAGTCCTTCGGGCCGACCAGGAAGCGGCGCACGGTGGTGGCGCTGGCGTCGGCACCCTTGAGGGTGGGCATGCCGCTGGCGGCGGTCACGGCGCTGCCGTCGCCGACCTTGCCGGGAATGGCGGCCAGCATCATGCAGTTGGTGACGTCGGTGTAGGCGCCATCGTCGGTCTGGATCCACAGCATGCCGTTCTTGTCGAACCACAGGCCGTCGGGGCTGGAGAAGTCATTGACGTCGGTGAGCTTGGACAGGTTCACGTTGGCGGCGGCAGTGGCTTCGGCGCCGAACAGGTAGATGTCCCAGGCGAAGGTGACGGCGGCGGCGTCGCTGCCGGCTTCGCGCCAGCGGATGATGTGGCCGTTGACGTTGCCCTTCTGGGTGGTGGTGCCGCTCTTCAGGTCTTCGTAGTAGCGCGGGTTGGCGGTGTCGGTGTTGCTGGCGGTGCGGCTGCTGTTGTTGGTGAGGGTCATGTAGACCTCGCCGTTGGCGGGGTTCACTGCGCCCCATTCCGGACGGTCCATCTTGGTGGCGCCAACCGAGTCAGCCGCCAGGCGGGCGTGGGTGAGCACGTCGGCCTGATTGGCAAACGGGTAGATGGCGTTGGCGGCGGTGAGGCCGTTCTTGCCGAAGGTGAGTTCGACCCAGGTGCCCGAACCGTCGGTGTTGAACTTGGCGACGTAGAGGGTGCCCGCGTCCATGTACTTGGCGCCGGCGGCGAGGCCCTTGCCGATGTCGGCGGCGTCCCAGTTAGCGGCGGAGACGAACTTGTAGATGTATTCGTTCTGCGAGTCGTCACCCATGTAGAACACCAGCGGTTTGCCGGCGACGGGGTTGCACGGCCAGGCACCTTCGTGGGCGAAGCGGCCGAGGGCGGAGCGCTTGACGGGCTTGGAAGACGGGTCGAAGGGGTCGATTTCGACGACCCAGCCGAAGGTGTTGAAGGCGTTGCGGTAGTCGTCGGTGGCGCTGGCGCCGGTGACCGAGGCGGTCCACCGGGCGTAGTCGTCGGCGCTGCCGGTGGTGGGGGTGTCCCACAGATAGCTGCTGGCGGTGCCCTGCTTGAGGCGGTAGCGGTTGAGGGCGGTGACTTCGGCGGGGCTGCGCAGGGCGTCATCGCCGGCGGCACGGCTGACCACGTTGGTGAAGTTCTCTTCACAGGTCAGGTAGGTGCCCCAGGGCGTGTAGCCGTTGGCGCAGTTGTTGTTGGTGCCGCGGGTGCTGCTACCGTCGGCGGAGTATTTGGTCTTGACCAGGCTGGAGCCCTTGACCGGGCCGGCGAAGTCCATCGGGGTGGCGGAGGTGATGCGGCGGTTGAAGCTGGAGCCGCGCACCATGGTCATGCCGGTGCCCGAGGCACCGCGACGGACTTCGCAGATGGTGACGCCGTGGGCGTTCACTTCCTTGTCCACTTCGGCTGCGACGCGGGTGGCGCCGCTGGTGCGACCGCTGGCGTGGAGACCATAGGGGCGCACGACGTATTCGTTGTTGACGCACAAGAGGCCGCGGTCGGAGCGGCTGGCGCTGTAGGCGCCGGCATCGGAGAGGCCGAAATAGTGCATGCCGTCGTGGCCGTCACCGACGCGACGGTTGTAGGAGTCGGCGCTTTCGGAGCCATCGTTGGCCCAGGCTGCATCTGCCAGCGACAGCGGATCGCCGAGGGCGTGGAGGATGCTGGTCTGGTAGCCGGCCGGTACGGTGACGAGGTCGAGTTTGTTCTTGGCAACGGCGTCGAAGTTGAGGGCCAGCGGGGCCTTGTCGTCGTTGCTGCTGCCGCCACAGGCGGACAGGCTGACACTGCCGAGCAGCGTGGAGGCGGTGACGGCAACGCCGCCCTTGAGGACACCGCGTCGGCTCATGCGCGTCGCAATGACTTCCTGAATGTGGGTGTTGGCAGAGGGGTTGTCGATCTCGTTGCTCATTCGTGACTCCAGGAGTAGGGCGGAAAGGGCCGAATGTTGCCGTCGGCAGGTGACGGTTTGATGAAAGGGGCCGGCACGTCATGGCTGCCGGCCCGGGCTGGTCAGCGGCCCATTTCCTTCAGGTAGGTGTTGCGGGCGGCGATGGCAGTGTCGGTGAAGTCTGCAAATACACCATCCACGCCCAGGCGATAGAAGGCCAGGTATTCGTTCTTCGGGTCGCCCTTGTAGTCACTGGCGAGGCGGCGCTGTTCGTTGCGGAAGGTGTAGGGATGGACGAACAGGCCAGCCTTGTGGGCGTCGGCGATGAGGGGGGTGGCGGGCTGGCTGGTGGTGTCGGCTTCGTTGATCTTGCCGTCGCCGTTGATGTCGGTCACGTTGCCGCTGGCGTCGAGGGTGCCCTTGACGGTGATGATGTAGCGCTTCCACGGGCCGATGCCGTCGGCGTAGGCCTTGATCTCGGTGAGGCCGGCCGGGGTGACCATGGCGCTGAACAGGCGGGTGTCGCCGGCCTTGAGCCAGTCGTAGGGACGGTCGTAGGGGGCGGCGAAGGTGAGGGCGCCGGTCTTGAGGTTGACGTCGTCGGCGTCGATGAGCTGGATCAGGCGGGTCTCCAGCCCCTTGCTCTTCAGGTACTTGAGGCTGCTCGGCTCGAAGGACTGGACGTAGATCGGGGCGCTCTTGCTGTTCCAGCCGGCGGCCTTGATCTGGGCGATGAGGGTGTCTTCCAGCGGCAGGCCGATGTCCCGGTGGTAAGTGGGGTTCTTGGTTTCGGGATACACCGCGATGGTGCGCCCGGTGCTGGCCGTGCGGGCCTTCACCAGGTCGATGATTTCCTGGAAGGTGACGATCTTGTAGGCGCCGTTGTATTGCTGCGGGCGCTCGGCGTCGGTGGAGATGGCGCCGAGGGTCTTGATCTCGGCGAGGGTGAAGTCGCTGGCGAACCAGCCGGTCTGGGTCTCGCCGTCCACCTGGATGGTTTTCTTGCGGGCGGCAAATTCGGCGTGGCTGGCCACGTCGGTGCTGTAGGCCAGGTTGGGGTCGTGGCGGGCAATCAGGATGCCGTCCTTGGTGGCGATGAGATCGGGTTCGATCACGTCGGCGCCCAGGTCGATGGCCAGGCTGTAGGCCTCGAGGGTTTCTTCGGGCAGATAGCCGGAGGCGCCCCGGTGAGCGACCACGATGGGGGCGGCGCCGTCGAGGGTCGGCAGGCGCTTGTCGTCGTCGCTGCCACCACAGGCGGAGAGCAGCAGGGCGCTGCAGCAGGCGGCGGCGAGGGGCAGGCGGTGGACGGGGGCGGCGAAGGACATGGGAATCTCCGGGGCAAATGCTGCAACCTTGATGGATTCCCGTGACGCGCCTGTGATTGGCGCGTGAACTCGCCGTGATGGCGATACAAACAAAAACGGCGCCCGAGGGCGCCGTCTGGATCAACGCTTGACGCGCTGATTACTTCTTGCCGACCTTGGTGAAGGCCTGGAAGGCTTCCGTGGAGGCCTTGGTCATCTGCTCGTAAGCGGAACGGGCGGTGTCCATGGCGGTCTGGATCGAGCCGAGGGCGTTGTGGTCGCCGATGGGCATGCCCTTGAACATCTTCTGGATGGACTCGAACATGTCCTGGCCGCCGCCGCTGAGCTGCTCGCTGACCATCTTGCCGACTTCGGCTTGGGTCTTGGAGGTGATCTCGGCGATTTCGCGCGCACAGGAGAGCATTTTTTCGGTGGTGCTCTGGGCGTAGGAGGTACGCAGGCTCAGGGCTTCAGCCGGATCCTTGACGCCGGAGAGGGCCTTGGCATTGGCGACGCCTTCTTCGAACAGGGACTTGGCGGTGCCGACCTGCAGCTCCATGATGCGCTGGGAGTTCTCGATCGACAGTTGCGCAAGGCGCATGGCAGCTTCGAGGTTCTTCTTCTGGATCTCGTTGAATTGCTGTTCTTGCTTGGTCGCCATAATCATCTCCGTACATTGTTGTTGAACAGTTAGAGTGCCAGATCGATTCCCTCCCCCGGCCTCATGCGGAAAACAATATCACACGCCCATGCACCGGGAAGGAGCACTGCACAAAAAAAGGGTGCTCCCGCCTGATTATGTTGCACCGCAGCAACAGGTGTTGCGAATGTGCTCGTCAAACGTCGTCGGCAAGTCCGGCACGGGCTTCTTCGGCAGAGTTGAAAATCTTCGGTGAAAGGTCCCGTGCGTTGAGCGCGTCGCCCAGCTTTGCCCTCAGGAAGGTGTTGGTGGCATAACGCGTCACCTGGCTGTAGTGCTTTTCCATGAGCGCCTGGATCATGTTGGCGTAGGGCTCGATGAGCTCTTCCCGGATGTCGAAGCCGTGGTAGTTCACCACCGCCGGCACCTTGTGGCCGAGCGGGCCGAGGAGGCCGGCGACGAGGCTGTGGATTTCGTCGATCTCTTCGGCGTGGCGCAGGCGCAGGTTTTCGAAGTCGATGAAGAAGATGTTTTGCGCCGCGTCGTAGTGGAAGCGGGATTCCAGGGGGGCGGCGACGATGCTGCTGCGCAGGCCCATCGGTTCGTCGCGAAACACGCGTGCATCCATCAGGCGCGGGGTGCCGCGGATGACCGGCTTGAAGTGCATGTGGGCGAGGATGTCGCGTTCGATGTCGATGCCGGGGGCGACTTCGATCAGTTCGACGCCGGCGGAGGTCAGTTCGAAGACGCAGCGTTCGGTGACGTACAGCACCGGCTGCTTGCGGCGCACGGCTTCCTGGCCGCTGAAGGTGCGGTGCTCCACTTCCTGCACGAACTTGATGGCCTTGCCTTCGACGAGGATCTTCAGCTGGCCGTTCTCGAGCGCCACTTCCAGCCCGCCGGCGGTGAAGGTGCCGACGAAGACGACCTTCTTGGCGTTCTGGCTGATGTTGATGAAGCCGCCGGCGCCGGTGAGCTTGGGGCCGAACTTGGAGACGTTGAGGTTGCCCTGGGCGTCGGCCTGGGCGAGGCCGAGGAAGGCGATGTCGAGCCCGCCGCCGTCGTAGAAGTCGAACTGGCTGGGCTGGTCGACGATGGCGGCGGTGTTGATGGCGGCACCAAAATTGAGCCCGCCCTGCGGAATGCCGCCGATCACGCCGGGTTCGGCGGTGAGGGTCATCAGGTCGATGACGCGCTCTTCGGCAGCCACTGCAGCGACGCCCTCGGGCATGCCGATGCCGAGGTTCACGATGGCGTTGGGGATGAGTTCCATGGCGGCCCGGCGGGCGATGATCTTGCGCTCGCTCATCTCCATCGGCTCGAGGGAGGTGACCGGTACGCGGATCTCGCCGGAGAAGGCCGGGTTGTACTGCTCCATGAAGGTCTGCATGTGCCACTCGGGGCGCTCGGCGACGACGATGCAGTCGACGAGGATGCCGGGGATTTTGACCTGGCGCGGGTTCAGCGAGCCGGATTCGGCGATGCGCTCGACCTGGGCGATGACGATGCCGCCGCTGTTGCGCGCGGCCATGGCGATGGCCTGGCCCTCAAGGGTGAGGGCTTCCTTCTCCATGGTGATGTTGCCGTCCTGGTCGGCGGTGGTGCCGCGGATGATGCCGACGCTGATCGGGAAGGCCTTGTAGAAAAGGTATTCCTCGCCGTCGATCTCCATCACGCGCACCAGGTCCCTGGTGGTGCAGCTGTTGACCTTGCCGCCGCCGAAGCGCGGGTCGACGAAGGTGCCGAGGCCGACCCGGGTGATGGTGCCGGGCTTGCCGGCGGCGATGTCGCGGTACAGGTGGGTGATGACGCCCTGGGGCAGGTTGTAGGCCTCGATGCGGTTGGCCACGGCGAGTTCCTGCAGGCGCGGGACGAGGCCCCAGTGGCCGCCGATGACGCGGGCGACGAGGCCTTCATGGCCGAGGTGGTTGAGGCCGCGGTCCTTGCCGTCGCCCTGACCGGCACCGTAGACGAGGGTCAGGCCTTCGGGCTTGCCGCGGCCGTCGGGGTCTTGGTCGCGGGTTTCAAGGAAGCGCTGCTCGAGCGCGATGGCGATGTTCTCGGGAAAGCCGATGCCGACGAAGCCGGTGGTGGCCACGGTGTCGCCGGAGCGGATCAGTTTGACGGCGTCGGCGGCGCTGACGACCTTGCCGGTGTTGCGGCCCTGGGGGCGCACGAATTGTTGCTTGTTCTGGCTCATGGGTTTCTCTCCTGTTGCGTTCCGCGCGGTCCTTAGACGATACCGAAAAGATAATACGCAGCAATCACCACGAACACCGCCGAAGTCTTGATGATGGTGATGGCGAAGATGTCGCCGTAGGACTGCTTGTGGGTCAGGCCGGTGACGGCGAGCAGGGTGATTACCGCACCGTTGTGGGGCAGGGTGTCCATGCCGCCGGAGGCCATCGAGGCGACCCGGTGGAAGACTTCGAGCGGAATCCCCGCCGCATTGGCATTGGCGATGAAAGTTTCGGACATGGCCGCAAGAGCAATACTCATGCCGCCGGATGCGGAGCCGGTGATGCCGGCCAGGGTGCTGATGCTGATGGCTTCGTTGATGAGCGGGTTGGGAATGGCCTTGAGGGCGTCGGCGATGTAGATGAAGCCGGGCAGGGCCGCGATGATGGCGCCGAAGCCGTACTCGGAGGCGGTGTTCATCGAGGCCAGCAGGGCGCCGCCGACGGCCGCCTTGGAGCCATCGGCAAATTTGGCCATGACGGGTTTGAAGGCGAAGGCCAGCACGCACAGGATGCCCAGCAGCAAGGCGGCTTCGACGGCCCATATGGCGGCGATCTTGGTGACGTCGGTGGCGATGGGCTTGGCGAGGCCGGGCAGGGCCAGCTCATGAACCTTGCCATACAGGTCCGGAATGACCGTGGTGAAAACCTTGTTGAAAATGCCGACAACGAACAGGGGCAGGATGGCGATGACCGGGTTGGCGAGCTTTTCGTCGGGGAAGGGTTCCGGCTCGTTGAGCAGGTTTTCACCGTAGCCTTCGCCGGCGGTCTGGGCGCTGCGCCGACGCCAGTTGAGGTAGGTCAGGCCGACGATGAGGATGAAGATGCCACCGATGACGCCGAGGGTGGGGGCGGCCCAGGTGTTGGTCTTGAAGAAGGTGGTCGGGATGATGTTCTGAATCTGCGGCGTGCCGGGCAGGGCGTCCATCGTGAAGGTGAAGGCGCCCAGTGCAATGGTGCCGGGAATCAGGCGCTTGGGAATGTTGCCCTGGCGGAACATCTCGGCGGCAAACGGATAGACGGCGAAGACCACCACGAACAGCGACACGCCGCCGTAGGTGAGCAGTGCGCACACCAGCACGATGGAAAGCATGGCCCGCTCTCGACCGACCAGGTTGATCACCGAGGACACGATGGACTTGGAGAAACCGGACAGTTCGATGACCTTGCCGAACACGGCGCCCAGCATGAAGACCGGGAAGTAGAGCTTCACGAAGCCCACCATCTTGTCCATGAACAAGCCGGTGAAGGCGGGGGCAACGAGGCTGGGGTCGGTGAACAGTACGGCGCCGAGGGCCGCCACCGGGGCGAACAGGATGACGCTGTACCCTCGGTAGGCGATGAACATCAGAAACACGAGGGCGGCTATGACTATCAGGAAATCCATGATCGGAACCTTTCGTGACGAGGCTGGGAGGCGGGGGCTGGAGGCAGTCCACAGTACGCCCTTGGCGTCATGACGAAGGCTTTATCGATTCAGGGTTTTCCCTAGTCTGGTGTCAGCCCGGGATGAAGCGCCGACGCCCTTTTCAGGGCGCCTCTGGTGAGCGATCCCCCTTGCGGGGGACGTCTGTTTAATTGAAGGGTTGCGGACGCGGGGTGGCGTCGGCCGAGGGCGGCAGGATCGGCATCTTGAAGCTGGGTTGATCGCCGGTCAGGGTTTTCAGGAAGGCAACAATCTTTGTGTTTTCGTCGGCGGTGAATTTCCGGCCGAGCTGGACGCGACCCATGGTGTCGACGGCTTCGGGCAGGGTGTTGGCGGCACCGTCGTGGAAGTACGGATAGGTGAGTTCGACGTTGCGCAGGGTGGGCACCTTGAAGTTGAAGCGGTCGGCGTCCTTGCCGGTGACGGCGACGCGGCCTTCGGCCGGGCTGCTGGCCTTGTAGGCCTCGACCACACCCATCTTCTGGTAGGAGTTGCCGCCTACCGCCGGGCCGTTGTGACAGGCCACGCAGCCGCTGTCCTTGAAGAGCTTGTAGCCGGCCAGTTCGTTGGTGGTGAGGGCCTTCTTGTTGCCCTTCAGCCATTGGTCAAAGCGCGAGTTGGGGGTGACCAGGGTTTCCTCGAAGGCGGCAATGGCGCTGGTGATGCGGTCGGTGTTGATTTCGTCCGAACCGTAGGCCTTGCGGAAGGCGCCGACGTAGCCGGGCATGCTCTTCAGGGTGGTGACGGCCAGTTCATGGCTGAAGGCCATTTCGCCGGGGTTGGCGATCGGTCCGCCGGCCTGGGCCTTGAGGTCGGCCGCGCGACCGTCCCAGAACTGGGCCAGGTTGAAGCGTGAGTTGAGCACGGTGGGGGCGTTGATGGGGCCTTGCTGCCAGCCGTGACCGATGGAGGTCTTCAGGTTGTCGGTGCCGCCCATCGACAGGTTGTGGCAGGAGTTGCAGGAGATGAAGCCGGATTTGGACAGGCGCGGATCGAAGAACAGGGCTTTGCCGAGCTCCACGGCGGCGGGGTTGGAAACCCTGGCAGCCTGAATGGGCTGAATGGGTTCCTGGTTCGGGGCGGCGTATGCGCTTCCCTGGTGGACCAGGGCGAGGGTGGTGACAATGAATGAAGCGGTAAGGCGGACAGACACGACAGACTCCTTGTGCAAGGGAAAATCCGCCGGCCGGTACTGACGGGTGTCGGTAGGTGACGGCCGGAATTGCCTCGGATATTCCTTCCTCAACCTTAAGGAATGCTTAAAGGGTATGTCAAATGGTAATTAAAATATTGTTTCGGGATCTCTTTGAACGTTTGGGTAGAGACGCTGCAGCAAGCTCAGAAGTGTGTCGGCAAGCGTCGTCCGCAGGGCTTGCTCGAAGGCTGTGGCTTCGTTTGGTGTGCCCCGTTGGGCCCACAGGCTGGTGAGGCTGCTCTGGCGAGAGGCCAGTTCCTCTTCGACCAGCGTTTTCCAGTGGGGAGGATATTCACCTTGCTGCCATTCCCCCCGGCCACGGCCGTAGTGGGCCACAGCCAGGTAGCGCAGCAGTGCGCTGGCGAAGAGCCGCTGGAGGCTTTCGTCGCTCCAGTTCAGCAGGCTGCTGTCCTTGCCGCGTACCAGGTTGACGCCCCGGGCCAGGCCGGCGCTCCCGAGGGCGCCCAGTACGGCGCCACCGATCAGGCCGGCGCCGAGGGTCAGTCCGCCGCTGGCCAGATCGGCGGCGAGGCCGGACAGGGCCCCCGACACCACGCCGCCGAGTACGGCCGCCTTGCCTTCGGGGAGTCGCTCGTCTGTCGTGAAGTCGGCCGCGACACGGGCCATGACTTCCTCCGCGGCCCGTCCGCCAAGGCCGTGGGCTTCGATGAGCTGGTCGGTGCTGCGGCGGGTTTCCTGGTCGAGACGCGTGGCGAGGCGGGCCATGGCCTGTTCCCGGGGTGACGTGCCATCGTCCTTTCCGATGCCGACGGCCTTGCCGATACCACGCAGGGAAGACATGAAACCGGCGTCGTCGAGGTTTTCTTCATCCTGCGCGCTGCGGGCCAGAAACCGGGCGAGTATGTTCAGCGAGGCTTCGAAGCTTTCCATGCGCCGGCTGCGCCAGGCTCCCTGCAGGGCTTCGAAGCTGGCCTGTTTGTCCGCCGGCAAAATGGCTGCGATGGCATTCAGCAGTGCGAATTCCTGCACCCAGCAGCGGGCGAAGGCGTCGAGGGTGAGCACGCCGCGTACGAAAGGGTGATGGGCGACGTGTTTGCGCCAGCTTTCTTCGTCGGCCTTGTCGAGGACGCCAGGGCGGGGTTCGCCGATCTGGTTGAGGAGCACCAGTACCGGTTTGCCGATCCACGCCAGGATTTCCATTTCCGGCTCGACGTAGCCGGCGTCGCGGGGTGTTTCGGAGGCATTGACGAGGTAGAGCACCACGTCGGCCTCGTCGCGCACATTGCGGATGGCCTGCTGGCTCGACCAGAAGGGGCGGTCGCGCCAGCGGTCCCACACTTCGGAGAGCAGCCAGCCCAGCGGGTTCCCTTGCAGGCGCAGGCGCTTGACGAGGCGCGCGCTGTCGCCGAAGCCGGGTGTGTCCCACAGGTTGAGCGCATGGCCGTCGGGCGTCTCGATCATGCGGTGGCATTCGGCCAGCGCGGTGACGTGGGCTTCGTCGCGAATCTCGCCGACGTCGCGACCAAGCAGGCTGCGGGCGAGGGTGGTCTTGCCGGCGTTGGTGTGGGAGACGAGGCTGAGGTTGATGAGGGTCACCGGGGGCCTCCTGGGCGGGCGCTGTGATCAAGGATATGGCTCAGGGTTTCGGCCAGGGCGCCGGGATCTGTGTCGGTGAGATCCACGAAGGTGACTGTGACAGCGTGCTTTTCCAGTACGCGGGTCCATGCCCGGCGACGTTCTTCCTGGCGCTTGGGCTGGGCGTCGAAGCGGGCCTTGAAGCCGGCTTCATCCACCAGTGCGGCCAGTGGCGTGCCGGTCGGAAGCCGTGTCGCCAGGGCGGCGAGGAAAGCGCCGTGGTTCTCTTCCTCCGGTGTGGCGGTGAGGCTGAACAGGGCGAGAACCAGCGATGGTGGCGTGTCGGGCAGGGCGCTTGGCGGTAGTGCGTCCTCGTCGCCGAAGGCCAGTGGCGGGGCGACGCTGAGGCTGGCCCGGGGGCCGAATTCCCGCGTCACACCTTCCTGCAGGAGCAGCATGGCCGCGGGTGACACAGCGTAGCTGTAGGGCAGCACGTGCACCCGCGCCTCGCGGCCGGAGAAGCCGCGCTGCAGGCGCTGGAAGTAGGCATCGCCGAGGGGCAGCGGAAAATGGTTCTGCATGCCGCGGGCGCGCAGCCCGCTGATCAGCGCCAGTAGCGCGCGGGGCAGCACGACAGTGAAGGCCAGGGTGAGTGCGAACAGGTGGATCCACGGGGCGGCGTTCTCGCCGTGGCCCGCCGGCAGGCGGAGGTTTTCGAGGTGTTGCGCGTCGGGGATCGGTACGCCGCCGAGCTGGGCTGCCGGACCGAGGAGCAGGCGGAGCCCCTGATGCACCTGGCTGGCGTCGAGGAAGGTGCTTTCCCAGCCGGCCCGGTAATCCAGCACCAGCCCGCGCATGTACAGTGCGGCGATGGCGCCGAGGGCGAAGGCCATGGCGGACAGGTGCAGCACCTGGCTGACCCGCTGCAGGGTCAGCGGGGCCGAGGCCTGTGCCCAGTCATTGCGGAATACCGTGAAAGGCGAGGCGGGGGCGGCCGTTGCCAGCGTTTCGCCGAGGCTGCCGCCCAGCCTGGCGACAGCACGCCGCAGGGCGCCCGGGCGGGCCGGGGTGCGGCGGAAGGGACGGGTCAGCCCTTCGACGAAAATTGTCAGATAAACAAGCAGGTTCCAGGCGATCAGTCCGAGCAGCGGAAAGGCCAGCAGGTTCACGTAGCGTGACGGCCCCACCGCATCCATCAGGATGCCCAGCGCGAAGGCCACCGCCACCATCAGGCTGCCGACCCATGGGCGCCAGTTGCGGCCCTCGGCGAGACGCCGGAGCTGGCGGTCCCGGTCGGCGAGGCGTTCGACGGCCAGCGCCCCGCGACGGGCGAGGAAGCGGTCGGCATCGGCTTCTGAGCCGACCACTTCGGCGGCGGCCCGGCTGGCCCAGGCGGCGTCGGTATCGTTCCAGGGCTTGTCCGGGCTGTCGGTGGTTTCGAGGGCGCGGACGAGGATGACGTGGCGGGCGGCGGCTTCGTTCATGCCCGCGAGTGTAGTACATGCTCCCGGCGTGGGGACGGAGGCTTCACCCGATCATCGACTGAGCGCCGCTAATGCGGCAGGCTGAGCTCCGCGGGTGCGACGCCGGAGCGCGCCTGCACAAGGCGTCGTGTCATGGCGTCCGCCTCAAGGGGGCGACTGAACAGGAAGCCCTGTACTTCATGGCAGCCAATGCCGGCCAGGAAGTCCATCTGGGCCGGGGTTTCCACGCCTTCGGCGATCACCTTCAGCTTGAGTGACTGACCCATGCGCACGATGGCTTCGGCGATGGCCCGGTCTTCCTCGTCGTCGGGGATGTCCTTGACGAAGGAGCGGTCCACCTTGAGCTTGCTGACCTGGAAGCGCTTCAGATAGGCCAGGCTCGAATAGCCGGTACCGAAGTCGTCGATGGCCACCGAGATGCCCAGTGCCCGCACGTAGGCGATTACCTCGATGAAGCGTGCTGCGTCCTTCATCAAGGTCGACTCGGTCAGTTCCAGCTCGATGCTGGCGGGCTTGGCGCCGGTGTCGCGCAGGGCGGCGGCCAGCGTGGCGGCAAAGTCGTCCCGGTACACCTGAACGGCCGAGACATTCACGGCCACCTTGAGGGGATGTCCGGCATCGCTCCATGTCCGTGCCTGACGGCAGGACTCGTGCAGGGCCCATTCGCCCATCGGCAGGATCAGGCCGGTTTCCTCGGCGAGGGGAATGAACTGGGCCGGGCTGACGTCGCCGAAGCGCGGCGAGTGCCAGCGCATCAGCGCCTCGGCGCCGGTCATGCGCTGGTCGTCGAGCGCGAACTGGGGCTGGTAGACGAGGCGCAGCTCACCGGCGGACAGGGCATGGCGCAGGCTGGTGGCGAGGGCGAGACGTTCTGCCGAGTCGCGGTTCATGCCTTCGTCGAAAAAGCTGAACGTTCCGCGCCCCTTGTCCTTGGCGTGATACATGGCCATGTCGGCCTTCTTCATCAGGGTGTCGAAGTCAGTGCCATCGGTCGGGGCGACGGCGATGCCGAGGGTGCCGGTGGAGGTGAGTGCCTGGCCACCCAGCTCGAAGGGCGCCTCCAGGGCGCGGCAGAGTTTCTCGGCCAGGGCCGCAAAGGAGCGGATCGACTCGTCGCCTTCGACCAGGATCATGAACTCGTCGCCCCCCAGGCGGCTGATCGTGTCGCTGCGGCGCAGGCAGGTGGTGAGGCGGCGGGTCACGGCAATCAGCAGTTCGTCGCCGACGGCGTGGCCGAGGGTGTCGTTGATGCGTTTGAAGTGGTCGAGGTCGAGGAAGTACATCGCCAGCGTCCGGTGCTCGCGGCTGACGCGCCGATGCATCTGCTCGAAGCGATCGCGCAGCAGCACCCGGTTGGGCAGGCCGGTGAGGGCGTCGTGGTGCGCCATGTACTGGATCTTTTCCTCGGCCGCCTTGCGTACGCTGATGTCGCTGAAGGCCGCCACGTAGTGGGCCACGCTGCGGTCCGGGTTGCGCACCATGCGGATCGTCAGCCACTTGGGGTAGAGCTTGCCGCTCTTGTGGCGGTCGATGATTTCTCCTTCCCAGCGGTCGTCCCGCTCGAGGGTTTTCCAGATGCTGCGGTAGAAGTGGCTGTCGTGCTGGCCGGACTTGAGGATGCCTGGGGTCTGGCCGAGTACCTCGCCGGCCTCGTAGCCGGTGATGCTGGTGAAGGCGGTGTTGATGCTCACGATGCGGTTGTCGGCATCGGTCACCATCAGTGCTTCGTTGCTGTGATTGAAGACCAGTTGGGCGAGCTCCAGCTGAGCCTGTTGTTCGCGCTGGCCGGTGACGTCGGTGAAGACCCAGATCGAACCTTCGAGGGGCGCCCGGGCATCCAGCGGGCGGCCGGAAAGACGGATCCACAACGGGCTGCCGTCCTTGCGCACCATGCGTGTGTTGCCTTCGCTGTAGCCACTGGTGGCCAGTTCGCCGTAGATCCGGCCGCCGACATCGAGGTAGTCGGCCCGGCTGGGGTAGAGGATTTCGGTGAGCTGGCCGATCATCTCGGCAGGCGAGTCGTAGCCGAAGATCTCTGCCATGCGGGTGTTCACGTCGAGCATCTTGCGGTCATCGGCCAGGATGATGCCCACGTGCGCGTTGTCGAAGATGGCTCGCTGCTGGCCGAGCAGGCGGCGGATGCGCTCCTCGCCTTCCTTGAGGGAGGTGATGTCGCTGGCGGTCATGACGAAGCCGCCGTCCGGCATCGGGAAGCGGGCCAGCTCCAGCACCGGGCCGGCCGCAATGCTCTGCTCGAAGCGGCTGATGCGGGCGAGGGCGCCGAGGCTCGTCGGGCACAGGCGGGTCACCGCTGCGCTGGCGCTGCGCAGATCGTCGAGCCGGCTGTCCGGCCGGGCCAGTCCGACGGGCAGGGCCAGCAATTCGAAGTAGCGCAGGTTCCAGGCCACCAGCTTTTCGTCGGCGTCGAAGACGGCGATGCCCTGGTCGATGGTGTCGAGGGTGGATTGCAGCAGACGTGACTTGCGGGCCAGTTCCTGCTGGCGCAGGCGGGCTTCTTCGGCCTTCAGATCGGTGACGTCGGAATAGATGCCGACCAGGCAGCCATCGGCCATGCGGTGCTCGCGAATCTGCAGGGCCTGCCCGGACGGGAGTTGCACTTCGCAGCGCCCATCGCTGCTGCGACAGGCCTGCAACTGGGGCACAAGGGTGTTGCCGGCGGCCGAATCCTGGCTGGCGGTCTCGGCCAGGAAGTCGCCAAAGGGGCGGCTGCTGCGCTGGCCGGTCATGCCCCACAAGCGCCGGAAGGCCTCGTTGCACAGCAGCACCCGATCTTGCGGGTCGAACAGCGCGAAGCCGTCGGAGATGTTCTCCACCGCGGTTTCGAGTTGCAGCCGGGCGGCGGTGGCGCGGGCCGATACTTCGCCGAGGGCTTCCAGCGTGGTGGTCAGCTCTTCCGTGCGCTGGCGGATCTGCTCTTCCAGCACGAAGGTGGTCTGCAGCAGGCCGTAATCCCGGCCCTGGTCGTTGAGGTTGCGTTCAACCTGGTAGGCCAGCGCGTCGATGATCTTGTCGCGGCGGAGAATTTCCTGAACGAGGCCGTCGGCGTCGTCCAGCCTGCAGCGGATGTCCGCGGGGCCGTTCATGACCGCGCTCTCCGTCCGAAGGCGATACCGGTAAAGGTCTGGTTGATGTGCATGCCCCGGTACTGCTCGCCGAAAGTGCTGAAGCCGATCACGCGGCTGTGCGCCAGGCGTTGTCCGACCTGCTCGGTGATGCCTCGTTCCCGGCATTCGAGCCGTCGCAGGATGCAGTCGCAGCCGAGGGTCAGCGCCACTTCGCCGACTTGTGTTCCGGCATCGACGAGGGCGGTGTCGAGGTTGGCCAGCAGGTCTTCGCCGTGGGCGACCTTGAAGACGATGCCCCGATCGATGGCGCAGAAGAAGCTCAGGCTGCCATCCGGATTGGCCCGCTGGATCGAGCGGACGAAGTCGGCATTGCCGATGCGCACCACCACCGGATGGGCGGCGAAGGTCTGGGGCGTCAGGCTGGCCGGGTCGATGCCCAGGGCGCGGGCGTACTCGGGCGCTGCCGGGCAGCCGTTGATTTCGGTGACGATGCGTTTTTCCGGAATGGCACCGGTCACCACCAGGCGTGTCATGGTGGGAGTGAAATGCTGGGTTTTGAAGACCGTGAAGGGGCGGGTGGTCGTGGCGACCAGCAGCACCGCCGCGTTCTCGACGAGCCGCCCATTGAAGATGACCCGCGTTTCGGCAAAGTTCAGTTCGTCACCGGCCGAGCCGCCGGACAGGGGAATGCCGCCAAGGCCGTCATGAAAGGCGCGGGCGATGCTTTCCTCGCGCGCGCACAGGCCATCGACCAGCATGAAGGCCAGGAAGGTCTCGCTGCCAAGGCCCGGGTGGCGGGCCTGCAGGCGATGGCGCAGCGCGTGGGCAAAGCCCGTCATGGCGCGGGTGTCTGTTTGGTCCAGGTCTTCGAGCAGGCCGATTTCAAAGTCGATGTCACCGGGGCCGAAAGCGGCGCCGGTCAGGCTGCCTTCCTGATAGCCCTCGGGGCCGATTTCTCCGGCCGTCGTGCAGCCGATCAGCGGCGTATCGCCAAAAGCGTCCCGCAGGCCGTCGGCCAGTTCGTTGCTGGCGAAGCGGCTCGATGCAAAGACCAAGGCAAGCCCGCCAGCGCTGGGGGCGAGCAGGGCGGCCAGTTCATGAGCGGCATCCGCGGCCTGGCTGCAATGGCTTGTGCCGGTCCGGATGCCCGACTCCCCGCCTGGATCGGCGAGCGTGGTGGTGTTCATTTTTTCATTGTCTCCTGCGGGGCGCCTTGAACAGGCCGGCTGTTGCCGACTCCGCTCGACACCCTCTGGTTTCACCCCTAACGGAGGCGCAGGACTATATCTTTAGCTAAAGGTTGACGCCACGGAAACCGCACCGCATCTGGGTACCGGGCTAGCGCCATGAACCTGAGTCCTGTTTCCGGCCTGCAAGTGCAGGACGAACAAGGGTTTTGGGGGCTCCAGAAACTTGCGAGTCGCGAAATATCGATTCACTATCTGAAAAATCCCGGTGCCCAGTGGTGTGGACGGGGATGCTGCGGGTTAAAATAGTTGGCTGCTTGCTACTGACAAGCATGGCGAGAAGGGTCCGCACGGATTGGGCCCGAATAAATCAATCAAAATCTCGAGGGGAAAAACTGATGGCTGCAGGGAAATCAAAGATTATTTACACGCTCACGGATGAGGCACCCCTTCTGGCCACCTGTGCCTTTCTGCCCATCGTTCGTACCTTCACTTCGCCGGCCGGCATCGACATCGTCAAGAGCGACATCTCGGTTTCCGCCCGCATCCTCGCCGAGTTCTCCGACTACCTGATGGATGAGCAGAAGGTCCCGAACACCCTGGCCGAACTCGGCCAGCTGACCCTGCAGCCCGACACCAACATCATCAAGCTGCCGAACATCAGCGCCTCCGTCGCGCAGTTGACCGCCGCGATCAAGGAGCTGCAGGCGCGTGGCTTCAAGATTCCCGACTTCCCGGAAAACCCCAAGACCGACGAAGACAAGGCGCTCAAGGCCCGTTACTCCAAGTGTCTGGGCTCCGCCGTCAACCCGGTGCTCCGTGAAGGCAACTCCGACCGCCGCGCTCCGCTGGCCGTCAAGAAGTACGCCCGCAAGAACCCGCACTCGATGGGCAAGTGGAGCATGGCCTCCCGCACCCACGTCGCGCACATGACGCACGGTGACTTCTACCACGGCGAAAAGTCGCTGACCCTCGACAAGGCCCGCGACGTCAAGATGGAGCTGGTCACCAAGAGCGGCAAGGCCATCGTCCTGAAGCCGAAGCTGTCCCTGCTCGCCGGCGAGATCATCGACTCGATGTTCATGAGCAAGAAGGCGCTGTGCGACTTCTACGAAGAGCAGCTCGAAGATGCCCGCGAAACCGGCGTGATGTTCTCGCTGCACGTCAAGGCCACGATGATGAAGGTGTCGCACCCGATCGTCTTCGGTCACTGCGTCCGGATCTTCTACAAGGAAGCCTTCGAGAAGCACGGCAAGCTGTTCGACGAACTGGGTGTCAACGTCAATAACGGCATGGTCAATCTGTACGACAAGATCGCCACCCTGCCCGAATCCAAGCGCGAAGAAATCGAACGCGACCTGCACGCCTGCCACGAGCATCGCCCCGAACTGGCGATGGTCGACTCGGCCAAGGGCATCACCAACTTCCACTCGCCGAACGATGTCATCGTCGACGCCTCGATGCCGGCCATGATCCGCATCGGCGGCAAGATGTGGGGTTCGAACGGCAAGCCGAAGGACACCAAGGCCGTGATGCCGGAGTCCACCTTTGCCCGCATCTATCAGGAGATGATCAACTTCTGCAAGACCAACGGCAACTTCGATCCGGTGACCATGGGCACCGTGCCGAACGTCGGCCTGATGGCCCAGCAGGCCGAGGAATACGGTTCGCACGACAAGACCTTCGAAGTCCTGGAAGACGGCGTCGCCAACATCACCGACCTGGCTACCGGCGAAGTCCTGCTGTCCCAGAACGTTGAAGCCGGCGACATCTGGCGCATGTGCCAGTGCAAGGACGCGCCGATCCGCGACTGGGTCAAGCTGGCCGTTACCCGCGCCCGCAACTCCGGTACGCCGGCAATCTTCTGGCTCGACCCGTACCGTCCGCACGAAGCCGAGCTGATCAAGAAGGTCCGGACCTACCTCAAGGATCACGACACCACCGGCCTCGACATCCAGATCATGTCGCAGGTTCGTGCCATGCGTTACACGCTGGAGCGCGTCATCCGCGGCCTCGACACCATCTCGGTGACCGGCAACATTCTGCGCGACTACCTGACCGACCTGTTCCCGATCATGGAACTGGGCACCAGCGCCAAGATGCTGTCGATCGTTCCGCTGATGGCTGGCGGTGGCATGTACGAAACCGGTGCCGGCGGTTCGGCGCCGAAGCACGTCAAGCAACTGGTTGAAGAAAACCACCTGCGCTGGGATTCGCTGGGCGAGTTCCTGGCCCTGGCGGTGTCGCTGGAGGAGCTGGGCATCAAGACCGGCAACAACAAGGCGAAGATCCTGGCCAAGACCCTCGACGACGCCACCGGCAAGCTGCTCGACAACAACAAGTCGCCGTCGCCGCGCACCGGTGAGCTCGACAACCGGGGCAGCCAGTTCTACCTGTCCATGTACTGGGCACAAGAGCTTGCTGCGCAGACCGACGATGCCGAACTGCAGGCGCAGTTTGCACCGCTGGCCAAGGCCCTGACCGAAAACGAGCAGAAGATCGTCGACGAGCTCAAGGCTGTGCAGGGTCAGCCGGTGGATATCGGTGGCTACTATCTGGCCGATTCCGAGAAGTGCAAGGCGGTCATGCGCCCCAGCGCCACGCTCAATGCGATTCTGAAGGCTGCACGGGTCTGAGTGTGAAGTAAGCCTGTAGCTACGCTATGTGGCAGATAGGTGCCGGCAAGCCAGTTTCTGGTTTGCCGGCACCTATCGTTTACCCTTGCAAAAACGGGCTGCGGTGTCGGCTGCGCACTGTGCGTGCTATGGTCCGGGCCGGCCACGGAATGAAACAAAACTGCACATGAGTCTGGAAAAAACTCCCCCTTTGCCCGCCACGGATCGGGGCGTACGGGTTGCGCTGATGTTCGCCCTCGCTGCCGAGCGCCTCAACGCGTATTACGAGCATCGCCAGTGGTTCACCGAAGCCCAGGGCGCGACGCTGATTGCCGACTGGCTGGGACGCTCGAAGCGCAGCCTGCCGGACGCGGAGCGCCGCCGCTTGTCTGCGCTGAGCGATCAACTGGCGCGGCAGATCGAAAGCTCGGTCGCCCGCGAGGTGGGTCTGCATATTGCCCACGAGATGACGGAATCCCTCGACCCGAACCATCAGTCCGAGGTCGGGATGTCGCTGATGGTGGAGTGCGAGCGCCTGCTCGATAGCGGCCCGGCGGCCTAGATCTCCGATGGCACCCGGCGCTCAGCCGGGCAGGTGGCGCAGGTCGCCGTCCACCACGTCACCAAACCTTTCCCCCAGCAGGTAATCCACCAGGCGTCCGGCGGCAACGGCCGGCGAGGCGAGCTGGCCGCCGGTGTGCAGGGCCTCGAAGCGCTCCTTCTGCGGAAATTGCGCGACGCTGCCGGCGCGAATCTCGGCCTGCATGGTGGTGTCCACTACGCCGGGGGCGAGGCTGGCGATGCGCAGGCCGGGCAGGTGTTCGAGAGCGACGGCGCGGGCGTGATGATCGAGGGCGGCCTTGGTGGCGCAGTAGCTGCTCCAGCCGGCGTAAGGGTTGCGGGCGGCACCGCTCGAAATATGCACGATACGCCGGTCGATACATCCGCCGGTGGCGGCTGCGAAGGCATTGGCGAGGACTAGCGGGGCACTGATATTCAGATTGACGGCGTGCACCAGCGCTTCGTGAGTTTGCGTGCCGAGCAGTCCGACGGGCTGCAGCATGCCGGCATTGTTGATGAGCAGCGCGGTGCTGGCGTCGGCGACAAACCCGGTGAGGCTGCCGTCGGCGAGCCAGTCGCAGAGGGCCGCCGGGTCCGAGAGGTCGAGCTGCACTTCGTGCAGGCGTTGCGGAAATGCGGCACCCAGTTCGGCATTCGGTGAGCGGGCGAGGGCCAGCACGGTGATGCCGCGCTCGAGAAGCGTCCGGGCGATGGCGGCGCCGAGCCCGCGGCTGTGTCCGGTGAGAATGGCCTTGATCATGTTGGTCAGGCTATCAGGGTGAGGGTCCGGGGCGAAATGAGTTTCGCCATCTCACCGGCCACCACCGGCCGCGAGAAGTGGTAGCCCTGGCCGATATTGCAGCCCAGTTCGTGCAGGATGTGCTGCTGCTCGGCGGATTCGATGCCTTCGGCGATGGTGATGAGGGACATGTCGCGGGCAATGCTGACGATGGCACTGATCAGGGTCACGTCATCCTGGTTGCGGTGGAGTTCCGAGACGAAGGATTTGTCGATCTTGAGTACATCGAAGCGGAAGTTGCGCAGATAGGAGAGGCTCGAATAGCCGGTGCCGAAATCGTCGAGGGACAGCTGGACGCCCAGGTCTACGAGGCCCTGGAGGGTTTGGCGGACTTGCTCATCCTGGTTCAGGAAGACGCTTTCGGTAACCTCGATTTCCACCCGGTCCGGCCCGATGCCATGGCGCTGCAGCGTGTTGCGGACGTTGCTCACGAAGTTCCGGCTGCGCAGCTGGGGCACGGCCACGTTGACGGCCATGCGGATCGGGGCTGCGCCTTCGCTGTCCCATTGGGCAAGCTGGCGGCAGGCTTCGTCAAGAACCCAGGTGCCGATGCCGTGAATCAGGCCCGTTTCCTCCGCGATCGGGATGAAGCGGTCCGGCGCCATCAGCGCCTCGCCGGTCGGCTGCCAGCGCAGCAGGGCCTCGCAGCCGACGATCTGCCCGCTGGCCAGATCCACCTGGGGCTGGTAGTGAAGAATCAGTTCCTCGCGTGCTACCGCGTGGCGCAGGCCGTTCTCGATGCGCAGGCGTTCGGTTACCCACTGGTTGAATTCCGGGGTGAAGAACTGGAAGTTGTTCCGGCCGGAATTCTTGGCGTGGTACATCGCCGCGTCGGCGTTCTTCAGCAGCGTTTCGCCGTCGGTGCCGTTGTCGGGGTACAGGGCGATGCCGATGCTGGGCGTGATCTGCAGTTCGTGCTCGTCGATGGTGTAAGGCTGGCCCAGTGTGGCGAGGATCTTGCGGGCCGAAGGCAGGGCGCTGGTGCGCAGCTCCAGGCCGGTCAGCAGCACCACGAATTCGTCGCCGCCGAGCCGGCTGACGGTGTCGCTCTGACGCACGATGTCGTGCAGGCGTTTGGCCACCTCCTGCAGCAAGCGGTCGCCCATGGCATGGCCGAGTGAGTCGTTGATGTTCTTGAAGCGGTCAAGATCGATGAAGATCACCGCGAGTTGTCGTTCTTCCCGCTTGGCCTGGGCCACGGCCTGGGTCAGCCGGTCGTTGAGGAGCGTCCGGTTGGGCAACTGGGTGAGGGGGTCGAATTCGGCCAGGTGGCGGATGCGGTCTTCCGCTTCCTTGCGCTCGGTGATGTCCAGGAAGGTGCCCACGTAATGAAGTACCGCGCCGGACTCGGTACGCACGGTGCTGATGTTGATCAGTTCCGGGTAGCAGTTGCCGTCCTTCTTCCGGTTCCAGATTTCGCCACTCCATGATCCGGTCTCGTGGATGGTCTTCCACATGGCCCGGTAAAAAGCGGCATCGTGCTTGCCGGAGGACAGCATGCCGGGGCGCTGCCCGATAACGTCTTCGGCGACGTGGCCGGTGATCTGGCAGAAGGCCGGGTTCACGGCGAGGATGCGCGTTTCGGCGTCGGTGATGACGATGCCTTCCTTGCTGCTTTCAAACACATGGCCCGCCAGACGAAGGGCATTGGCCTGGGCTTCCAGGGCGTGGCTGTGCGTCTCGATTTTCTGATGGTAGTTGCGGAGTAGTCCGCTCATCCAGCGCGAGAAGAACACCGACGCGCCGATGGCCAGGGCGATGGCGGTCATGGCAGCAATGAGCAGGTAGGGAATCCGGTTCGACATGGAGTTCACCGCGGCATCCCGCTCCCTGGCGAACTGGCTCTGGGTTTCCTCCTGGAAAACCGAGGCGATGACGATCATGTTCCACGGTCGATAGGGCAGGACGTAGGCCGTCCGGGTGCTCGTGATATTGGCTGCTCGCCATGGCCACTGATAGGAAAGATAGCCTCCGCCCTGCTTGCCGAGTTCAAGGATCTGGCCGCGGATCGCTTGTTCGGCGGGGCTGCCTACCTTGCTGTAGTGCTTGCCTTCGTACTCGGGCCACTGGGGCTGGAGCAGGAGTTGTCCGCTTTGGGAAATGGCCACGAAGCTGCCCGTGTCACCGAACTTCCAGGCGCGCAGCCTTTCGATGCCTTCCCGCAGGCGCATCTCGTGCCACTTGTGGAGGTAGTCGCCGGTGCCGATGATCCAGCCGTAGGGCTTGAAGCGCTGTACGTACGCCAGCTTGTCGGACATCTGCTGCGGATTGTCCGGGGAGTACCAGCGATACGTGGAGAAGCCGCCCTGGTCGCCTTCCCGGGCGGCGGCGGCCAGCCCCCGCATGATGTAGTGGCCGGTGTCGTCCCGGTTGTCCCACAGGGAGCTGCCCTCGCGGGATGGGGCGATGGGGAGGAGGACGCAGTTGCCCTGTTCGTCGTCGATGAAGAAGTAGCCACGTCCCTCATAGAAGCGTTGCGGGCGCAGCGCTGCGATGATCAGGCGCTTGACCTCGACCTCCGGGCGGCGCCCGTGTTCCCGGTCGTAGATCGCCTGGGCGGTCTGCATGGCCATGCTGACCTTGTCCTGCAGGGCTTCCTGCAGCACGGATTCGGTACGTGAGTGCACGAAATCCAGGTAGCCGATGGCGGCTTCCATTTCGCTCTTGAGGCGTTCCTGTTTCTTGACCTGAAAGCTTTGTTCCAGCCGGTCGATGGTCTGCTGGTGTTCCGAGAAGCCGATCCACAGGAAGCTGCCGCCCAGTGCCAGGGCCAGCGTGATGACCACGACCAGCGTCCCTACCAGGTGGTAGTAGGGGAGGTTGCGGTCGGTAATCTGAAATTTCATGGGACGGCAGGGAAGGGCGCTAGGTATGGAGCTGTTGAGCGGTTGGGCATCAAGGATGCCCGGGATTTGCCTGCCTGAATAACGGCGCTATTCTCTACAACTAAAGTAGTAATGACAAAACTCCTGCCGCATGCTTTGCATGTGTGCTTTCCGTCGTGTAAAGCCCTCAAGACGGACGCGCCACGGACGTTAACGAAGAACACAAAAATCACCGGGCCAAAGCACTTTTTCCTGCTTGTCCGGCCACACCGCACCCTATGTCTGCTGCCGATTCTCCGCTTCCGTCCACCCGGCGCTTGCGCCTTTTTGCTCCGATCGTGGTCGTTGTCGTTGCCCTTGTCGGGCTGCTGTGGGGGGCGGTGATCTACAAGGTGGGAGTGGAAGAGGCGCTGGTTGTCCATTCGATCAACACCGAAAATCGCAATCTGGCCCGTGCCTTCGAGGAGCACACCATCCGCACCATCAAGAGCGTCGATCAGTCGGTGCTCTTCCTCAAGTTCCAGTACGAGAAGTATGGACAAAAGGTGAAGATCGCCGAGTTCGTTGGCGAGGGGATGATCATCAGTAGCATCTTCAACCAGCTTGGAGTCATCGACGAGCATGGCATCTACATCATGAGCAACCTGCCCAACCACAAGCGGGTGGATCTCTCCGACCGGGAGCACTTCAAGGTGCACATCGAGAAGGACAGCAACCAGCTTTTCATCAGCAAGCCGGTGCTGGGCCGCGCCTCGGGCAAGTGGTCGATCCAGATGACCCGGCGCATCAACAAGCCGGATGGCAGCTTTGGTGGCGTGGTGGTGATTTCGGTGGATCCCTTTTATTTTTCCGATTTTTACCGGGGCGTCGACCTGGGCCGTGACGGGGTGATTTCCCTGGTTGGCAAGGATGGCCTCATCCGCGCCCGGCGTTCGGGCGACAACAGCCAGGTAGGGCAGAACCTGAGCAGCAGCCCCTTGATGGCCATGTGGGCGAAGGAGAACTTCGGCAGCTACCGGGCCAGCAGTGTGTCGGACGGGGTCAGGCGGTTCTACAGTTTTCGGGGCCTGCAGGAATATCCCCTGGCGGTGGCCGTTGGCGTTGGCGAAGAGGAGGCGCTGGCTGATTTCCATGATCGCCGGCGGGGCTACATGATCTTCACGGCGGGCATGAGCCTTGTCGTGCTGTTGTTTGGTGCGCTGTCCATCCATTTGCTGAACCGTCAGTTCCGCATTTCCGAAGCCTTGCGGGAAAGCCGGATCAAGGCCGAAGCGGCCAACCGGATGAAGTCGGAGTTCCTGGCATCGATGTCCCACGAACTGCGCACGCCGCTCAACGGCATCATGGGCTACGCCGAGTTTCTGCGCGACAACTCGGAGGAAACCAATCAGGAGTTTGCCGGCATCATCCTCGACAGCAGCCATCACCTGCTCGAAGTGGTCAATTCGATTCTCGATCTGGCCAAGATCGAATCCGGCAAGATGGACCTGGAACGCAGCAGGGAACCCCTGCAGCCGATGATCGAGCGGATTGTGCGCGCCCACTATCCGCTGGCGGCAGAAAAAGGGCTCGAGCTGGCCGTCACACTGGCGCCGGATCTGCCTGCCGAGCTGCTTTGCGATCCGGTGCGGCTGGCCCAGATTCTCAACAACCTGCTCAACAACGCCATCAAGTTCACCGATGCGGGGAGTGTGCGCCTGCAGCTTGGCTGTGAAGAAGGGACGCTGCGCATTTCGGTGGCCGATACCGGCTGCGGCATTCCGGCTGACATGCTGCCGCACATTTTCGAGCGTTTCCGTCAGGTGGACGGTTTTCTGACCCGTCGTCACCAGGGAACCGGCCTGGGGCTGGCGCTGGTGAGGGAGCTGGTCGATCTGATGGGCGGCGAGGTGGCGGTCCGTTCCGAACCGGGCCAGGGCAGCGAATTTGTCATTCATCTGCCCCTCGATCCGGAAATGCAGCCGCAACAAGGATGAAGCCCATGAAAGTCCTGGTTGTTGACGATCAGAAAGTCAATCGGACGCTGCCTCGCGTGCTGCTGCAACAGGCGGGCTGCGAGGTTTTCGAGGCCGACTGCGGTGAGGCAGCGCTGGCATTTCTCAAGGGCCAGAGGGTGGATGCGGTGCTGCTGGACATCAGCATGCCGGGTATCAGCGGCACCGATGTGTGCCGTCTGCTGCGCCAGGATGCCGCTTGCGCCGGCCTGTTCGTCGTGGCCTACACGGCTCACGCCCTGGTCAGCGAGCGACACGACATTCTTGCGGCGGGCTTCGATGAATTACTCATCAAGCCCATCAACCGGCAGCGTTTGCTTTCTGTGCTCAAGCTGCCGGTCTAGGCTGGCTCCCGAAGCGGGGTCAGTGGCTGCGCAGGCCATTGGACTGGGAGCGTCCGGGTGCCGGCTTGCCCTTGCGGGCACGCTTGCCGAGCCAGGCTTCCCAGTCGCGGGCGGCCAGGTTGAACTCCACCGCCTTGCCGCCGCGGGTGCTCGCCAGCAGCGTGACGGAATCGCCGGCCACGCAGGCGGCGGCGAGTTCTTCGCCGGCATCCAGCCCGATGATGATCACGCCCTTGCCGCCACCCGACAGTTCCTTCATCTGGTCGAGGGTGAAGATGAGCAGGCGGCCAGTGGACGACAGGGCTACCAGATGCTGGTTTTCTCCTTGCGCGTAGAGCACCGGAGCGAGCAGCCTGCTGCCCCCTTCGAGGTTGATGAACTGCTTGCCAGCACGCTTGGTGGCGGTCATGTCGCCCAGGCGGCACAGGAAACCGTAGCCGTCTGCGGTGGCGAGCAGCACCCGGTTGTCGGCGTGACCGGCGAGCACGTGGGCGATCTTGCTGCCGCTGGGCAGTTCCACCAGCGAGGCTAGTGGCGCGCCGTTGCCGCGCCCGTCCGGTAGCCCGGACACCGCCACGGTAAGGGCCCGGCCACCGTCGGTGATGGCGATCAGTGAGTCGACGCTGCGGCATTCAAAGGCCGCCGCCAGATGGTCGCCATCCTTGAAAGCCACATTGGCCAGATCCAGGCCATGGCCGTTGCGGCAGCGCACCCAGCCCTTTTCGGAGACGATGACGGTGACGGCTTCATCCACCACGGTCTGGGTGATGCCGGCGCGGGCGGCTTCTTCCACCACGGTGCGCCGCTCGTCGCCGAACTTGGCGGCGTCGGCGCGGATTTCCTTGATGACCAGCTTCTTCAGCTTGCCTTCGTCGGCGAGCAGGGCTTCGAGTTCGGACTTCTCGCCGCGCAGCTCGGCCAGTTCGCGCTCGATCTTGATGCCTTCGAGGCGGGCCAGCTGGCGCAGGCGGATTTCCAGGATGTCCTCGGCCTGGCGGTCACTGAGCGCAAAACGCGCGATGAGGGCCGGCTTGGGCTCGTCCGAATTGCGAATGATGCGGATCACCTCGTCGATGTTCAGGAAGACGATGTGCCGGCCTTCGAGGATGTGGATGCGGTCGTTTACCTGGCCGAGACGGTGGGAGGTACGCCGGCGCACGGTGGCGAGACGGAAGCGGCCCCACTCGTGGAGGATCTCGGCGAGGTTCTTCTGACCGGGGCGGCCGTCGAGGCCGATCATCACCAGGTTGATCGACGAGGAAGTTTCGAGACTGGTGTGGCTGAGCAGCAGGTTGGCGAACTCGGCGACGTCCTGGTTACGGCTCTTCGGCTCGAAAACCAGGCGCACCGTGGCGTCCTTGCCGGATTCATCGCGTACCCGGTCGAGGGCGCCGAGCATCAGGGCCTTGAGCTGGGCCTGGTCGGGGTCGATGGATTTCTTGCCGGTTTTGGGCTGCGGGTTGGTGAGGGTCTCGATCTCGAAGAGGATCTTTTGGGCCGACACGCCGGGCGGCAGCTCGGTGATGACCAGTTGCCACTGGCCGCGGGCCAGGTCTTCGATGATCCAGCGGGCACGCAGCTTGAGACTGCCACGGCCGGTTTCGTAGGCGGCGCGGATGTCGCCGGCCGGAGAGATCAGCTGGCCACCGCCCGGGTAGTCCGGGCCCTTGATGTGGCCCAGCAGGTCGGCGACGCTGGCGTGCGGATTCTCGATGGCGTGAATGGCCGCGCTGGCCACTTCGCGCAGGTTGTGCGAGGGGATTTCGGTGGCCATGCCGACGGCGATGCCGGAGGCGCCATTGAGCAGCACGAAGGGCAGGCGGGCCGGCAGCAGTTGCGGTTCTTCAAAGGCGCCGTCGTAGTTGGGGCGAAAGTCCACCGTGCCCCGGTCTATCTCGGAGAGCAGCAGTTCGGCAATGCCGGTCAGGCGGCATTCGGTGTAGCGCATGGCGGCGGCCGAGTCGCCGTCGCGGGAGCCGAAGTTGCCCTGGCCGTCCACCAGCGGGTAGCGCAGGGAGAAGTCCTGGGCGACGCGCACCATGGCGTCGTAGACGCTGGAGTCGCCGTGGGGGTGGTATTTACCGATCACGTCGCCGACCACCCGGGCCGACTTGACGTGCTTGGAGGTGGGCGACAGGCGCATCTCGCTCATGGCGTAGAGGATGCGGCGCTGCACCGGCTTCATGCCGTCCTCGACCTGTGGCAGAGCGCGGGCCTTGACCACGCTCATGGCGTAGGCCAGGTAGGCGCGTTCGGCGTAGAGGTCGAGGGGCAGGGCGTCGTCGGTGCCTGTCAGGGGCAGGGCGGGCGGCGGCGGTGCCGGTGGCTGGCTGGCTGATCCAGCGGCCTCCGGCGGAAGGGAGTCGAAAAGATCCGGGGTCTGGTTCATGGCGTGATGCTGCGACTTTCAGCGGCTGAGTGCCGCTCGGTACGGGCGCCCGGGCGGGCGCGACAAAGGCCGCAAAAATACCACAGGCGCTGGGCTTTCCCTGCGCGAGGGGTGTGCGCGGCGCAGTTTTTTCGCTGCCTGCCCAGGCCAGGCGAGGCCTGGGTGGCGTGGCGTCCGCTGACGGGCGCCGGTTTCAGCGGCAGGCGAGGCGGAAGGCGGCGGAAATCGCGTCGTGATCGAGGCGGCGGCCAATGATGACGATGGTGGCTTCCCGGGCTTCGCCGGCCTCCCAGGGGCGGCCGTAGTCGAAGCCGGTGATGCGATGCACGCCCTGAAAAACCATGCGCTGTGCGTGGCCGCGCACGGCGAGGATGCCCTTGTAGCGCAGCATGTCATTGCCGCTGGTGAGGAGCAGTTCTTCGACGAAGCTGCCCATCAGGCCCACGTCCACGTCGCCCGGGTGCTGCAGGACCAGCGAGGCGATGTCGTCATCGTGGCGCACGAAGCCCCTGGCCGGCGCGCCGCCACCGCGGCTCAGGCCGCTGGGGGCGTTCTGGGTGAGGAACGCTGGGCTGCGTTCGAGGATGTCGCTGAGCACGAAGGCATCAAGGGTGAACAGCGCGCCGAGCTGCCCGGCCTCGGCGGGAATCTGCATCACCGGCACGCGCACGTTGATGCGGCGCAGACGGGCTGCGAGGGCTTCCAGCTGGGCGGCGTCGACGAGTTCGGTCTTGGTGATGAGGACTCGGTCGGCAAAGCCGATCTGGGCGGCGGCGACCCGGTTTTCGTCGAGTTGGCGGCTGGCGTGGACGGCGTCCACGACGGTCAGGATGCCGTCCAGTTCGTAGCGCTCGCGCACGCCCTCATCGACAAAGAAGGCCTGGGCCACCGGCGCCGGATCGGCGAGGCCGGTGGTTTCCAGCACCAGATGGTCGAAGTCGAGTTCGCCGCGGTCCCGGCGGTCGGCCAGATCGGTGAGGGCGTCGCTGAGTTCGCCGCGCACACTGCAGCAGATGCAGCCATTGGTGAGTTCGACAACCTCCACGGCCGGCGAGCCGGCGATCAGGCCGCCGTCGATGCCGACAGCGCCGAATTCGTTCTCGAGCACGGCGACCTTTTTTGCCGGTGTGGTGGCCAGGTAGCGGTTGAGGAGGGTCGTCTTGCCCGCTCCGAGGAAGCCGGTGAGGATGGTGGCGCGGATCGGCGGGCGCGGGATGGCGAGGGGGTTGGCGCTGGACATGATGCAAACGGGAGTCGGAAAACGGCTCGAAGTTTGGCACAGAAACCGCTCAAAGCCCGGCGATGATGGCCTGCATTCGGGGTGTCAGTTGTTGTACCAGTTCGGCGTTGTAGGCCTGGGAGCCGGTATCGGCCCGGACGCTGTCATTGGCGGCGAAGATCCGCGCGGCGCCAACGGCATAGGCCCTCGATTTGGCGGCAGGCGATCCCGGTGAAACCGCCGGGTCGACGTTGGTCACCATGATCGACACGGTGTTGTCGGCGTTGCGGTGTATTTCGAATGTCCGGAACTGCTGGGGAAAGTCCCGCAGCGATGCTGTCTCGACCTCCCAGAAGTTTTTTTCGGGCTGGTCTGCGGGATCGGCCCCGTTGTACTGCTGGGGCGTCACGACGTTCACGTGCCGATGTCCGGAGATCCACAGGATGAGATTCGGATAGGTGTGAAGAATGGCCAGCAATTGCAGGTCTGTGACCACGCTGGGGCTGGTGAACAACTTGTAGTTGCCGGCTGCGGGGTCGAAGGTCTTCTGGGGGTAGAGCGGGATGTGCGCCGCAATGATCATCAGTTTGTCCCGGTCCTGGCCGTCCTGCAGTTCAGCCTTGAGCCAGTCGAGGCGGGTCTGGTCGAGGCAGGCCCGGGCGTACTCGGTCTGGTCGGCGCCCTTCATGGTGTTGTCGAGGGCGATGACCTTGATCGGCATGTTCGCTTTCGGCTCGAAGCTGTAGCACGCAAAATCGGCGTCGAGGTTGGACTGTTTGAAGCCGTGACCGGGGGGATTCGAGGTGGTTTCAAAGAACTCGCGCATCCAGTTCAGGGTGGATGACGTGCTGGTCGCCAGCGAGCGGCGGGCCGGGTCGGCGACGACTGTCGGCGGGGTGGAGAAGGCTCCCTGCGGGCCCGAGCCGATGACAAATCCGTAAGGGTTGGCGCCGTCGACCACGCCCATGTAGTAGCCGGATCCATTGACCCCGCCGCTTGAAGGATCCGGGCTGTTTGACATGTTGAGGATGGCGCTGCCCACATGGGCGCTCCAGGTCTTGGCATTCTCGTAGGCCGAACCCATCCAGAACTGGTCGTGGTTGCCGACTACCTGATACCAGGGGATGGCGGGGTCGAGCCCGGCGGCCTGGAAGGGCTTCTGGTAATCGATGTGGTCGGCGCCGATATGCGCGCCGGAACTTGGCGCGATGCGCTTGCCGTCGAGTACGTCGATGAACCAGCGCAGTTCGTTGTACTGGCTGTTGTTGGTGTCGTCGCCGAGGGATATTCCGAAATCGATGGGCGACTTTTTGTGCAGCGCATTGACCGTCTGTATGGCCGCATCAAGGACCTGGGTGGTCGACAGAATCACCGGAGAGTAGGCCGATCCGCAGGAGCCGGGTGCCCCGTAGCGGGCACTCCAGCCAATGTAAAGCGGCTGGGCCGGAGACTCCTTGTCGGCGATGTGAATGTCGGTGATGGCGAAGAAGGACAGCAGGCGTGCCACTTTGGGCGCGCCGCTGTAGCCGGGCGCCAGATCGGTGCGCTTCACGTGGGCGAGACCGGGGCCGGTTTGCCAGGCGCTGTAGCCGTATTGGGAATAAGGCAGATCGGGCGGGTCGATGAGTGGTGTGTCGGCCGGGAGCCCTTGCGGGTGGATTTGCTGTTCGGCCGTGGTGAATACGTCACGGGTGATTGGCCAGGCGACGGTTTGCGGCGTACTGCCGTCACCGCCACAGGCGGTCAGTTGTAGCCCCGGCAAGGCCACCACGGAATACTTCAGGAATTCGCGACGGGTCAGCATGACAACAGCTCCATGAATGAAATGGGAGTGGCAGGCTGTCGGCGGGAGTCTTCGTGCAGAAGTCTTGCCAGGCAGATGCCGATGGCTTCTGAACGGCGAGCCTTGTGGGGACTTGAGGCTTTCTGGAGGGCGCAGTGCGCCAGATGACCAAAGCTTGTGCTGGATCAAGGTTTGCGGCGTCGACGCCTCATCCCGGCTCTCACCAGGGAATGCTGTTGCCCAGATGATCGACGAAGTGTGCCCGGCCATTCGGTGGCAGGCGGTCGATGACGTGGAGCAGGCGTCGGGCGGATTCTTCAGGAGCCAAACCTTCGTCGCCGACAAAAGGCTGGCTCAGCCGGGAGCGTACGGTGCCCGGCTGCAAGGCGGCGATGACGGCCAGTGGGCGGCGCCGTGCGATTTCGACGGCGGCCGTTTGCAGCAGCATGTTGAGGGCGGCCTTGGAGGCGCGGTAGCCGTACCAGCCACCCTTGTGGTTGTCTTCGATGCTGCCGACGCGGGCCGACATCTTGGCCCAGATCACGTGTTCATTTTTGGCGAGCAGTGGAAGCAGGTGCTTCATCGCCAGCATGGGGCCCAGCGCATTGATTTGCATGGCGCGCAGCAAGTTGTCGGCGTCCAGGTCTTCAAGACGTTTCTCGGGCCCGCGGCCGTCGATGGTGAGCGCACCGGTGGCATCCAGCACCAGATGCAGGGGCGCGTGTTCACGCAGATGTGCTGCGCAGTGCGCCAGGCTGGATTCGTCCTCGAGCACGAGGGCGGGATCGCTGCCGCGTGACAGTCCAATCGCTCGGGCGCAGCGCGGGTCGGCCTGGAGGTGGTGCAGGCAGGCCTTGCCGAGGGCGCCGCTGGCACCGAGTACGACAGCGGTGTAGCCGTCGCGCAGGCTGCTCATGGAAAGTGGGTTGTCGGTCACGGTTTGCGATCAGGAAAATATTTCTGCCGATGGTAGCAGGGGCGAGAAAAAGCCCGCAGGCGTTGGGCACCTGCGGGCTTTTGTTGTGACGCAGAGCTGGTTTCAGCAGCAGCGTCCGGGGCGTCCGTCGGCGCTGCCGTAGCGGGCCTCCTGGCGTTCCCGGAAGAAGGCCTCGTAGCTCATCACCGGCTGATCCGGGTGGGTGAGGTGCATGTGCTGCACGTAGGTGTCGTAGTCGGGCATGCCCACCATCAGGCGGGCCGCCTGGCCAAGATACTTGCCCATGCGGGCGAGATCCGAGAACACTGTGCGCCTCTCAGTTGGCGGCCGGCATCGGCGCGAAGGGGGTTTCGACGGTGCTCGCCTTGCTGTTGCGCAGGGCGCGGAGGCAGGCCGGAACCGCGTACGCCAGAATGCTCAGCACCAGCAGGATGAAGAGGCCGGACAGCGCCGCATCCACGTAGTTGTTGGTGATGATCTGGTGCATCTGGTCGATGGACTTGGCCGGGGCCAGCACTTCACCCTTGTCGAGGGCCGTCTGGTACTTGTTGGCGTTGGCCAGGAAGCCGATCTTCGGGTTCTCGTGGAACATCTTCTGCCAGCCGGCGGTGAGGGTGCAGGCGAGCAGCCACAGGGTTGGCACGACGGTTACCCAGGCAAAGCGCTGGCGCTTCATCTTGAAGAGCACCACGGTCGCCAGGGTCAGGGCCACGCCGGCGAGCATCTGGTTGGCGATGCCGAAGAGTGGCCACAGGGTGTTGATGCCACCCAGGGGGTCGATCACGCCCTGATACAGGAAGTAGCCCCAGGCGGCGACGCACAGGGCGGTGGCGACGAGGCTGGCGAAGATCGAATCCATCTTGCGCATCGACGGCACGAAGGTGCCCATCAGATCCTGCAACATGAAGCGTCCGGCGCGGGTGCCGGCGTCGACAGCGGTGAGGATGAACAGGGCTTCGAAGAGAATCGCGAAGTGGTACCAGAAGGCCATCATGGCCTTGCCGCCGAGGGCGCTGGAGAGGATGTGGGCCATGCCGACAGCCAGCGTCGGGGCGCCGCCGGCGCGGGAGATGATGGTCTTTTCACCCACGTCCTGGGCGGTTTGCAGGAGCATTTCCGGCGTGACCACGAAGCCCCACTGGGAAATCGCCAGGGCGGCGCTTTCGGCAGTTTTGCCGATGGCGGCGGCCGGGCTGTTCATCGCGAAGTAGACGCCCGGCTCGATCACCGAGGCGGCGACCAGCGCCATCATGGCCACGAAGGACTCCATGAGCATGCCGCCGTAGCCGATGAAGCGCGCGTTCTTCTCGTTGTCGAGGAGCTTGGGTGTGGTGCCGGAGGAGATCAGCGCATGGAAGCCGGAGACGGCGCCGCAGGCGATGGTGATGAACAGGAAGGGGAACAGGCTGCCGGACCACACCGGGCCGCTGCCGTCGATGAACTTGGTGAAGGCTGGCATCTGCAGGTTGGGGGCCACGACGGCGATGCCGATGGCCAGGCCGACGATGGTGCCGATCTTGAGGAAGGTGGACAGGTAGTCGCGCGGCGCCAGCAGCAGCCACACCGGCAGCACGGACGCAATGAAGCCGTAGCCGATCAGGATCCAGGTGAGTTGCTTGCCGTCGAAAGTGAACAACGGGCCCCAGGTTTCGCTGGCGGCAATGTCACCGCCGAAGACGATCGCGGCCATCAGCAGCACGAAGCCGATCAGCGACATTTCGCCGATGCGCCCCGGGCGGATGTAGCGGCTGTACACGCCCATGAAGAGCGCGATGGGAATGGTGGCGGCAACGGTGAACATGCCCCACGGGGATTCGGCCAGGGCCTTCACGACGATCAGCGACAGCACCGCCAGGATGATGACCATGATCATGAAAGTGCCGAACAAGGCGATGACGCCCGGCACGGGGCCGAGTTCAGTCTTGACCAGGTCGCCCAGTGAACGGCCGTCGCGGCGGGTGGAGATGAACAGGATCATGAAGTCCTGCACCGCGCCGGCAAAGACCACGCCAGCGAGAATCCACAGCATGCCCGGCAGGTAGCCCATCTGGGCGGCGAGCACCGGGCCGACCAGCGGGCCGGCACCGGCAATGGCGGCAAAGTGGTGGCCGAACAGCACGTACTTGTCGGTCGGAACGTAGTCGAGGCCGTCGTTGTGGCGGACGGCCGGGGTCATGCGCTTGGGGTCGAGCTCCATCACCTGATCGGCGATGAACAGGCTGTAGTAGCGATAGGCGATGAGATAGGTACACACCGCGGCGATGACCAGCCACAGGGCGTTGATGCTCTCTCCGCGGTTGAGGGCGACGGTGCCGAAAGCGGCTGCGCCCAGGAGGGCAATGGCGCCCCATCCCAGGTGACGCTTGATGGAAGTCATGGTTTTCCTCGTTGTTTTTGTCGGGACGCACGGGTAGCCGGACCCGACCAACGAGGAAGATGAAGAAACAGTTCGGCGCGAACCTTACGCTACGGGAGCTGCACTGGATCTACCGCCGCAGGGTCGGGGGACGACCCGCTTGCGGCCCGAGATTGTTTGCTGCTGCTGTTCTCCGGGCCGCGCGGCAATTTTTCTCCATACTCTGGCGTACGGTCAATCAGGGTTTTACACATTGCCGCCGCGGTTTTGCGCGAGATCAAACGTCGGCATCCACCGAGTCGCCCTTTTCTTCCATCCAGGCCCGCCGGCCGGCCGCTTCGCCCTTGCCCATCAGCATGGTGAAGACGCGCAGGGTTTCCTTGAAGGCGTCGGCACGCACGTGAATCGGCAGCACCCGGCGGGTCGCCGGGTCCATGGTGGTTTCGCGCAGCTGGTCGGGGTTCATTTCGCCGAGGCCCTTGAAGCGGCCGACTTCGACGTGCTCGGGCTTGACGCCTTCGTGGGCCAGGCGGTCGCGCAGGCTCGTCAGTTCCTGGTCATCCAGCGCATAGAGGCGGCGCGGCGGGCGCTTTTTGCCCATCGCCGGCACGTCGATGCGGTACAGCGGCGGCTGGGCGACGTAGATGTGGCCGTGCTCGATGAGCTTGGGGAAGTGGCGGAAGAACAGGGTGAGCAGCAGGGTCTGGATGTGGGAGCCGTCCACGTCCGCGTCCGACATGATGATGACCTTGCCGTAGCGCAGCTCGGAGAGGTCGGGGGTCGAATCCGGCGTGTGGGCATCGACGCCCAGTGCCACCGCGATGTCGTGGATTTCGGCGTTGGCGAAGAGGCGCTCGCGGTCGACTTCCCAGGCGTTCTGGACCTTGCCGCGCAGCGGCAGGATGGCCTGGGTGTCCTTGTCGCGGGCCATCTTGGCGCTGCCGCCGGCGGAGTCGCCCTCGACCAGGAAGAGTTCGTTGCGGGTGATGTCTTCGGATTCGCAATCGGAGAGCTTGCCGGGCAGCACGGCCACGCCGGAGGACTTGCGCTTCTCGACCTTCTGGGCGGCGCGGGCGCGGGCCTGGGCGGCCTTGATGGCCAGTTCAGCGAGCTTCTTGCCGTAGTCGACGTGCTCGTTGAGCCACAGCTCGAAGGGGTCGCGAACCATGCGCGAAACCAGCTGCACCGCGTCGCGACTGTTCAGGCGCTCTTTGGTCTGGCCCTGGAAGCTGGGGTCGAGGACCCGTGCCGAAAGCAGGAAGGAGGCGCGGCCGAAGGCGTCGTCGGCGGTGAGCTTGACGCCCTTGGGGAGCAGTGCGTGGTGGTCGATGAAGTTCTTGATGGCCGTGAAGATGCCGTCGCGCAGGCCGGCTTCGTGGGTGCCGCCAGCCGGGGTGGGGATCAGGTTCACGTAGGATTCGCGCACCGGCGAGCCTTCGAGGGTCCATGCTACGGCCCACGAGGCGCCTTCGCCGGCGGCGAAAGTGTCGTCGCCCTTGGGGGCGAATTTCTCGCCGGCAAACAGCGGAATCAGCGGCTCGTCGTGCAGGGCTTCGGACAGGTAGCCGCGCATGCCGTCGTCGAAGCGCCAGGTGCGGGGCTCGCTGCCTTCGATGGTCAGGCTTACCTCCAGGCCGGGCATCAGCACGGCCTTGGAGCGCAGCAGGCGTTCGAGTTCGGCGCGGGGCAGGTCGGGGGCGTCGAAGTACTTGGCGTCAGGCCAGGCGCGCACGGTGGTGCCGCTGGCCTTCTTGGGGGCGTCGCCGATGCGCACGAGGGGCTCGATCACGTCGCCGCCGGAAAACACCAGGCGGTGCCGCGCGCCGTCGCGCACCACGTCCACTTCGAGGCGGTGGGACAGGGCGTTGGTGACCGACACGCCAACCCCGTGCAGACCGCCGGAAAAGCGGTAGGCGGAGTCTTCATCAGTCTTGTTGAACTTGCCGCCGGCGTGCAGGCGGGTGAACACCACCTCGACCGTCGACACGCCTTCCACCGGGTGGATCTCCACCGGAATGCCGCGGCCGTCGTCCGATACGCTGATCGAGCCGTCGAGATGCAGGGTCACGCCGATTTTCTTGCAGTAGCCGGCCATCGCCTCGTCGGCGGCGTTGTCGATGACTTCCTGGATGACGTGGAGCGGATGCTCGGTGCGGGTGTACATCCCCGGTCTTTGTTTGACCGGCTCGAGGCCCTTGAGAACGGTGATGGAATCGGCGTTATAGGTTTTTTGCGACATTCTGAAGGCGGAAGCGGGGTCGGGTTTTGAAGCGGTGCGGACTATACCGCGCTCATCGCCGGTCGGCGAGGGGGCTTAGCGGCCCAGGCCGCTGCGGCCTGCGTTGTCGGCTACCTGGCGGGCGATGCGTTCGAGGAGTTCGTTGGCGGCGCGGGCACCGGGGCTGTCGCCGATCGCCGTGCGCCAGCTCAGGCGAACCGTGCCGGCTTCGTCGGGAAGGGTGTAGATGGCCATCGACAGCGGGCACTGGGCGATGTTGAGCGGATTCTCGCGGGCCAGTTGCCAGGCAATGCGGGCGCTGCAGAAATGGAGTACTTCAGCGTCAGCGTAAGCCGGGCTGCTCTGCTCGAGGGCCGGGCCGGTACGCCGGAGCATGTCGCCAAACTGGCTGGGCGGGGAAGGCACCAGGCCTTCGGTCTCGATGGCATCCACCAGCGCTTCGCGGGCGTCGGCGTAGCGGCTGGGCTGGAGCGTCAACTGGCGAATCTCGTCGGCGCAGGCAGGGCCGGGGCTGGCGATGAGCGCGAAGAGGAGCGCGGCGAGGCGCAGCATGAAGGACTCCGGAGGGACGATGACAGGGCGGACGATACACCACCCGTTCGCAGATAAAAAAATGGCGCCCCGAAGGGCGCCAGAAGGAGGGAGAAACACGGTAGCAAGCAATTTCGCCCGGAGGCGAAACCCGCTTAGAAGAACATGATTGCGCCGGCGGACAGGGTGCGGTTCTTGATTTCGGTGTCGCTGGCGCTGATGTCGATCTTTTCCTGGTTCAGTTCGCCGACCAGGGTCACGAACTTGTTCAGGCTGTGATAGACGCCGAGGGTGTAGGCCTTGTTCTTGCGCTCGTTGCCGGCGCCAAGGATGCCGTCGGTGTCCTTGTTCTGGCCGAAGTTGATGCCGAACTTGGTCTTGTCCAGCTTGTAGGTGCCCTGCAGGAAGTAGCCCTTGGAGTCGGTCTTGTTGCCGAGGCCGTCGCTGCCGCCGAAGAACTGGGCGCCAACGGTGGAGAGGCCCAGGCCCTTGCCGGTGAAGGTGTAGGCAACGGCTTCAAAGTTGTTCATGCCGGCCTTGGCGCCCAGCTCGAAACCGGTGGCGGTGAAGGACTTGGCCGGATTGGCGCCGACGCCGTCACAGGTGGAGCCCGACGAACAGCTGGTGCTCTGGGTGACGAGGCCGCCCCACACCTTGCCCGGTGCTGCGCCCTTCCAGTCATAGTCGACCTTGGCCTGGAAGCCCGGGGTCTTGGTCTGGTCGCCAGCGAAGGAGCTCGGCTGGAAGATGCCGGCTGCGGCTTGCAGGCCGTTGTAGTTCGGGGTGGTGTAGGTGATCTGGGCCTGGAAGCCGGTGTACATGTAACCGTGGGCGATCATGCCGAAGGTGGTGTTGAACGGGATGCCCGCGTTCGAGGTGCCACCGACGCCCAGCAGGGTCATGTCGGAAAGAATGATGTTCTGGCCGAACAGGCCGATGTCGCGACCGAACTTGATGGTGCCCCAGTCGTTGTTGCCGAACTGGAAGTAAACCTGGCGTACGTCGATCTGGCTGTAGGGGCTGGATTTGCCCGGGATGCCACCGGCGCCGGTGCCGACCGTGGAAGGCAGGCCGATGACGCTGGAGGAGTCGTTGATGCCCGGTGCAAAGCTGAAGTGAGCCTTGATGTCCTGGTCGCCCTGCTTGGTGGTGACCACGAAGTTGATCCAGCCCGGCAGCAGGCCGTTGGTCAGTTCGCTGTTCTGAGTCTTGGACGTCTGGGTGCCGGCAACCGAGGTCTTGGACTCGCGGTTCACATAGAAACCGTTGATGGTGCCGTTGATGTCGACGGTCACGTCATTCTGGGTGAAGCTCACGGCCTGGGCGCCGCCGGCAGCAGCAGCCAGGCAGGTGAGGGCAACGGCTTGGGCAAGAAGGCTCTTCTTCATAACGATTGTCTCCGGAATATTGTCGTTGATATCACCACCGAAGCGCGGGCTATCCAGCACCGCTACTTCGTTCCTCCCTTGGTCGTATTTCCTTGTGAAACACGCCGTTGCGGAGCGACATTCCTTCTGCGAGGGCTGTGCCAGTCCGTGCCAAATCTCCTCAAAAAACGCCTCATGTAAAAACAAGTAACTGTTTGTAAAAGGTTTTGTTTTTTTGGCTGCGTTGCAAGGGGAGGCACCCTGCGACAGATGTGTTGTCCATTAAATGAACACATTGCTGTGACGTTACGGAAGCTCTGGCGCACTTCGTGACAGGAAATGGAGCATGCTGTGACGCAACATGAATCCATGCGCTGAAGTCCGGAAGGCTGTCGAAAAGGGTCGGCAGGCTGGTAAAATAAGGCTCAGAATTCACTCTCCCAGGCCGTCTGCGCCCTGCACCCATGAATTTTCGCGCCAAACTGTCTGCCGCCTGGCAGCGTCACGATTCCCTGTTGTGTGTCGGGCTCGACCCGGACCTGAAGCGCTTTCCCGCCCATTTGAAGGGTCGCCCCGACGCGGTGCTGGCTTTCTGCAAGGGTATCGTCGATGCCACTGCCGATCTGGCCTGTGCCTTCAAGCCGCAGATTGCCTACTTCGCTGCCGCCCGCGCCGAAGACCAGTTGCAGGACCTGATCGCCTACATCCACGAGAAGCACCCGAGCGTGCCGGTGGTGCTGGATGCCAAGCGCGGTGACATCGGCGCCACCGCCCAGCAGTACGCTCGCGAAGCCTTCGAGCGCTACAACGCCGATGCGCTGACGGTGAATCCCTACATGGGCTTCGATTCCGTCGAGCCTTACCTGGCGTTTTCCGATCGTGGCCTGATCGTGCTGTGCCGCACCTCCAATCCGGGCGGCTCGGACCTGCAGAACCTGACGGTCGAAGGCGGCCGCAAGCTGTACCAGCACGTGGCCGAACTGGTTGCCGGCAAGTGGAACGTGCACGGCCAGAATGCCCTCGTGGTGGGGGCGACCTTCCCACAGGAACTGGCGGATGTGCGTGCCATCGTGGGCGATTTGCCGCTTCTGGTGCCTGGCATCGGCGCCCAGGGCGGGGACGTGGAGGCGACGGTAAAGGCCGGGCGCAGTGCGGCCGGCACCGGGCTGATGATTTCCTCGTCACGGGCCATTCTGTATGCCGGTAGTGGCGAAGACTTCGCCGATGCGGCCCGCCAGGTGGCGCTGGCGACGCGGGATGAGGTCAATCTGTACCGCGCTTGAGCACTGTTTGCGGGGCTGCATCCCCGCAGAAAACCGGGCGTGTTGCAGCGCCGCAGAGTAGGATGAGAGCCTTGTCGTGGGACGGGGCCGCTGTTAACTTGCCCACGACGGTCATTTCCGCCGGATGACCCGCAATTCCGCGTCAAGGCATTTTTTTCAGGGACGCTTATGGTCAGGCTGAAGTTCTCGGTCGAGTTGAATTACGAAGTCGCACCTCCGGGATGTGATTTCATTTTTAATATCCACGCCGCCCACACGCGCCACCAGCGAGTGGTGACCGAGATGATGGAGCTGGGTCAGTTTTTGCTGCCCCAGGTTCATACGGATGTGACGACCGGCAACCGATACATGCGCCTGAAGGCCGAGCCGGGCTGGCTGCGGCTACGTTACAGTGCCACCGTCGAGTTGCAGCATCATGTCGGCGTGCCCGAGAGCATCCAGGAAGTTCCCGTCGCCCGCCTGCCAGCCGACGTGCTGACCTATCTCTACCCCAGCCGCTACTGCCAGTCCGACCGTCTGTATGAAGTCGCCAACAAGGAGTTCGGCCATCTTCCGCCGGGCTACGGCCGCGTGCGCACCATCTGCGCATGGGTCGAGAAACACGTCGAGTTCAAGTCGAACACCACCAATGCCAGCACCTCGGCCCTCGATACCATCGGCGAGCGGGTTGGCGTATGCCGCGACTTTGCCCACCTGATGATTGCCCTGTGCCGGGCGCTCAATATCCCGGCCCGCTTCATCACGGGCATCGATTACGGTGCTGATCCGGCTCTGGGGCCGAGCGACTTTCATGCCTACGTCGAGGTTTTCCTCGGTGATCGCTGGTATCTCTTCGACCCCTCCGGCACGGCGATTCCGATGGGCCTGATGCGCTTCGGCATCGGCCGGGATGCGGCGGATGTGTCGTTTGCGACCATTTTCGGGCCGGTTCGTGCCGAAGCGCCGAAGATCACCATCGAAGCCATCGAAGACGCTTTCAGCGGTATGGAGCTGCCCCGTCGGCGCCTGGAAGCGCTATCCACCGATGACGCACCGCCGGTGCTGATCGGCACCCGTCTGACGCCTCTCGGTTGAGCGTGAGCGACATAAAAGAATTGCACTTCAACAGGAGATTCCCATGAGCACGATCGAAGATATCGCAGCCAAGCACGGCTTCAGCGCGGACGCCGGCCGCTCCGCCTACGCGTCGCTCCAGTCCGGCGGCTTCAGCCAGGCCCAATTCAGCCACCCGGAACTGGGTGGCATGGGACAGTGGATGAGCGGCGGCATGATGATGATCGGCGACATGTTCAACGAAGGCCTGAAGTGGCGCGTTGGTGCGCTGCTCAGCGAACTGTCCCAGCATCGGGAGCCGCAGCCCGCTGCCGCACCCGCCGGCAACAACTGGGGCTTCACCCAGTCGGCCAACTGGTGGCCCGACGAACTCGGCTCGCCCTCCAGTTCCGGCAGCCAGAACGACATGGCCTACGCTTTCTTTCCCAACAGTGGCAAGCTGCTGGTGAAGTTGTCGGGTGATGTGTTCTCCTTCGATACCGGCAACCTGTCCATCTACGGTGTGCAGCAGCAGCAGGGCGGCGGTATCGCCTCCGTCGTGCTGAATACGTCGAATGGCCCGATGGGCTTGCTGGGCCTGAACCGGGCTTGATCTCCCGGCAGTAAGGAAAACCGCTGCCGCAATGGCAGCGGTGCTTTGCCATCCCCGGCGAATCAGTCTGTTGGTCACACCACACGCAACACAAACATCTGTCAGATCAAGGCTTGCTCACGTCCGTTTTGCGGGCGCCCGAGGCGTTCGAGCAGGCAATCGGCAAACGCCTGCCGGGCCGGCTGATGGCTGCGGGCCCGGTGCCAGATCATCACGGTGTCGGCCAGGGCGACATCGGGCGGAACCGGATGGATGCGCAGCGTGGCGCTGTCGGGACTCGGCCCGGTCAGATGGGGGCCGATGATGGCGCGGGGGACAAGGCTGATGCCCATGCCGGCGGCGACGCAGCCAAGAATGGCTTCAAAGGTGCCGAACTCGCTGGTTTGGGCGATGGCTACGCCGTCCCGGCGTAGCCAGTCGAGCAGGCGTTGGCGATAGCTGCAGCCTTCGCGGAAGGTGAGGAGTTCAATCGGGCCCCGGCTGGCCAGATCGACTCTGCCCTGGATCGGCGCCCAGTCGGCGGCGGTGATCAGCACGAGCTCTTCGACGATCACGATCTGGCTGTGCAGGTTCGGATGGTTGATCGGGCCGGAGACGAGGGCTGCGTCGAGCTGGTGGTTGAGGACTTCCTGGACCAGGCCGGTGGTGTGGGCGGTGTGTAAACGCAGTTCGACCCGTGGGTGCTGGCGGCGGAAGTGGGCGATGACCGCCGGCAGGCGCGCTGCGGCTGTGGTTTCCATGGAGCCCAGACGCAGCAGGCCTTGCGGTGTGTCGATGCTGCGTACGGCCTCCCGCGCCTCGTCGGCGAGATTGAGCAGGCGGTCGGCGTAGCCGGCCAGCAGATTGCCGGCGGGGGTGATGACGAGGCGCCGGTTGATCCGGTCGAAAAGGGGCGTGCCGAGGTTTTCTTCGAGCAGGCGCAGTCGTGTGGTGACGTTGGACTGGACGGTGTGGAGCCGTTCGGCGGCCTTGGTGAGGCTGCCTTCCGCGATGATGGCGCGCAGCATGCGCAGGTCGGTGAGATCCATGGTCATCTTTTTTGGTGATGATATTAATGTAATTAAATCATTTTTATTGCTGTTGTGCCCTTGTTAGGCTGTGCCACCTGACTTGAGGATCATCGCCATGCTTCACCTTTTCCGTATGTCCGGCCGGCCGACTCCGGCCCTGATTGCTGCAGCCGGCCTGCTCGCTCTTTTACTGGCAATGGGCATCGGTCGCTTTGCCTTCACGGCCCTGTTGCCGCAGATGCGCGACGAGGGTTTCCTGGACATCGGCAGCGGCGGCCTGCTGGCGGCGATGAACTACCTGGGCTACCTGGCCGGTGCCCTGTGGACCGCCTTCAGCCGCCAGGCCAACGGCCCGCGGCGTCTGCTCGGCGGGCTGCTGGCGAGTGTCGCCACCACGCTGGCGATGGGCTTTGAGCCGGGTTTTGCGGGCTGGTGCGGGCTGCGTCTGGTGTCGGGCGTGGCCAGTGCGGTGGTGTACGTGTACGCCACCGGCATCGTGCTGCGCAGCCTGGCGGATGCCGGCGCGGCGGGCTGGAGCGCGCTGCATTACATGGGCGTCGGTTCGGGCATCGTGGTGTCGGCGCTGGTGGCCCAGTCGATGGCAGACGGCGGCGGGGCGCTGCTCGGCTGGCGCTGGCTGGGTGCGCTGGCGGGCATTGCCGCGCTGGGGGTGGCCGCGGTGCTGGTTCCCCTCGGGCGGCGTGGTGTGGCGCCGACGGCCAGTACCGCGTCGGCACAAGCGCCCTTGCCACCGATGGGCTGGCTGGCGGCGGCCTATGGGCTGGCGGGCTTCGGCTACATCGTCAATGCCACTTTTCTGCCGCTGCTGCTGCGTAGCCAGTCGGGCACGGCCGGGGCGGCACTGGGTGGCTGGTTGGCGGTGGGGCTGGCGGCCCTGCCGGCGACGGCGTTCTGGGTGCGCTTGTCCTTCCGCTGGGGCGTCTACCAGGCCCTGATCAGCGCGACCCTGGTGCAGGCGCTTGGCGTGGCCCTGCCGGTACTGGTGGACGGCGTGCCGGCGGCGATGGCCGGGGCGGTGATGCTGGGCGGCACTTTCATGGGCATCGCCGGTCTGGCCCAGTGGCTGGCCCGGGTGCCGGACGCGCAGGCAACGGCGCGGCGCATCGGCTTCATCACTGCCTGCTACGGCGTCGGCCAGATTGCCGGCCCACTGCTGGTGGCGGCGCAGGGGCGGGATGCCGGTTTTACCATGCCGGTACTGGCGGCAGCCTGTGCGCTGCTGCTCAGCGCGGCTTTGCTGGAAGTTTCCCGCCGCCGCGAGCGGCTTGCCTGAAATCAACCCAAAAGGAGAAAACCCGTGCCCTACGTGAACATCCGGATTACCCGTGAAGGCGCCACTGCGGCCCAGAAGGCTGAACTGATCAGCGGTGTGACAAAGCTGCTGCAGGACGTGCTGGGCAAGAATCCGGCGACGACTTTCGTGATCATTGACGAAGTGGACACCGACAACTGGGGCATCGCCGGCGAATCGGTGACGGTGCTGCGGGCGGCGCTGGCGCGCTAGGCCGGGCTGCAGCGCTTTCCATGGTGTCGTCAGGTGGGTTTGGAGAGGTAGGAAAGCGTGAAAAATCTGACTGCTGATTCATAGCCCGGAATCATTTTTAGGGAGAGCTGCTATAGTCAATGACTAACTTTAGCGCTCCTGTGTATCTGTGAATATGAACGATAGCCGTCCGCTGATTATCCATGTTGTCTACAGCTTCGATGTCGGCGGCCTTGAGAACGGTATCGTCAATCTGCTCAACCGGATGCCGGCCGAGCGCTTTCGGCACATGATCGTGGCTCTGTCGCGCTGTTCGCCGGAGTTTTGCCGGCGTGTCGAGCGCCGCGACGTGGAGTTCGTTTCGCTGAACAAGGGCGCCGGGCATGGGGTGAAGCTTTATCCGCAGCTCTACCGCCTGTTTCGTGAGCACAAGCCGGCGGTGGTGCATACCCGTAACCTCGCAGCGCTTGAGATGGTGGTGCCGGCCTGGCTGGCCCGTGTGCCGCTGCGCCTGCACGGCGAGCACGGCTGGGACAACTTCGACCAGAACGGCACAAGCAAGAAATACCAGTTCCTGCGCCGGCTGTATTCCCCCTTCGTCAGTCAGTACGTGGCCTTGTCGCGAACGCTCGAATCCTATTTGGTGGAGCGGGTCGGCATTGCGGCCGGGCGCATCCGGCGCATCTGCAATGGCGTGAATGCCGAGCGTTTCGTGCCGGTGGCGGTGCGCCAGGAGATTGTCGGCTCCCCGTTCAATGATCCGGCGCTGACGGTTTTCGGGACGGTCGGGCGGCTGCAGGGGGTCAAGGATCAGGCCTCGCTGATTCGGGCTTTCGGCATTCTGGTGCGTTCCAGCGAGGATGCGGCGCGGCGTGCCCGCTTGATGATTGTCGGCGGTGGCCCCTTGCTGGCTGAATTGCAGGCGTTGGTGAAGCGTGAGCACCTGGACGGACAGGTGTGGATGGTCGGTGAGCGGTCGGACGTGCCGCAACTCATGCAGGGCATGAATGTGTTCGTGCTGCCGTCGCTGGCGGAGGGAATTTCCAATACGCTGCTGGAGGCGATGGCTTCGGGTTTGCCGATCATCGCGACGAATGTGGGTGGCAACCCGGAGCTGGTGGTGGATCAGCTTACCGGTTTGCTGGTGCCGGCCGGTGATCCGGCCAGTCTGGCGGTGGCGCTTGGCGCGCTTTTCGCCGATCCGGCCAAGGTGGCCGAAATGGGCCGGGCGGGTTGCGAGCGCGTCAGGGCCGAGTTTAGCCTCGATTCGATGATGAACGCCTACCTGTCCCTGTACGAAGGGCGGGCTTAAGGACGCGTTTACTTGCGTGCGCGGGTGATCTGTCGTGACAGTGCAATCAGTGGCAGCAGGCCCACGGCCACGATGGCCAGCGAAGCCGTGGAGGCTTCCGTGAGGCGTTCGTCGGCCGCCAGCGTATAGGCCTGGGTGGCCAGCGTATCGAAGTTGAAGGGGCGCATTACCAGCGTCGCCGGTAGTTCTTTCATGACATCCACAAACACCAGCAGGCCGGCCGTGAACAAGCTGCCGCGCAGGATCGGCACGTGCACCCGGCGCAGGCTGGCGCTTTGGCCGAGGCCCAGGCAGCGCGCCGCGTCGTCCATGCTCGGGGTGATCTTCGACAGGCTGGCATCCACGGTTTGCAGTGCTACGGCCAGGAAGCGCACCAGATACGCATAGATCAGCGCCGCGATGCCACCGGTGAGGAGCAGCCCCGGGTTGCTGCCGAAGGCGCTTTCCCATTGTCCGGACAGCCAGTTGTCGAGGCGCGTGACGGGAATCAGCACGCCGACGGCGATGACCGTGCCGGGCACTGCGTAGCCGAGTCCGACCAGGCGGTTGAGGGCCTGGGCGAGGAGGGTTTTTGACAGGCGGGCGCTGTAGGCCAGCAGCACGGCGAGGGTCACGGCGATCAGCGCAGTGAGGCCGGCGAGGGTGAGGCTGTTGCGGGCCAGCGTCAGGAAGCGTGCGCCGAACTGGGCGTCGCCGTCGCCGAGGGCCATGCGCAGCAGCAGGCCGGCGGGAAGCAGGAAGCCGAGAGCCAGCGGCGTGAGGCAGGCCAGCGTGGCCAGCAGTGCTGCGCCGCCGCGCAGGCGGCCGGGGGGCGGGCGATGTCGGTTGGAGGTGTTGTGGTAGCGGGCCCGGCCGCGGGTGATGCGCTCGACGGCCACCAGCAGCAGCACGAAGCCGAGGAGAATGGCCGCCAGCTGGGCCGAGGCGACCCGGTCGCCGAGGGAGAACCAGGCCCGGTAGATGCCAGTGGTGAAAGTATTCACCGCGAAGTAGGCTACCGTGCCGTAGTCGGCCAGGGTTTCCATCAGGGCCAGGGCGACGCCGGCGGCGATGGCCGGCCGGGCGAGGGGCAGGGACACCGTGAAGAAGGCTCGCCAGGGGCCGATGCCGAGGGTGCGGGCCGCTTCCAGTACGCCACCGGCGCGTTCCAGAAAGGCCGTGCGGGCGAGCAGATAGACGTAGGGGTAGAGCACGAAGATGAACATCAGCATGGCCCCCGAGAGGGTGCGGATGTCCGGAAACCAGTAGTCGCCCCGGCGCCATTCGAAGAAGTCGCGCAGGGCAGTTTGTACCGGGCCGACGAACTGCAGGAAGTCGGTATACACGTAAGCCATTACATAGGCCGGTACCGCGAGGGGCAGGACCAGGGCCCACTCGAAGACCCGGCGCCCCGGGAAGTCGTGCATGGTGGTGAGCCAGGCGGTGGTGACGCCGATGATCGCCACGCCCACCCCGACGCCGGTGCATAGGGCCAGGGAGTTCCACAGATACTCGGGAAGCACGGTGGAGGCCAGATGGTTCCAGGTGTCGCTGGTACCGCCGAGGAAAAGATTGAAGCCCACGCTGGCAACCGGCAGGCCGGCGAGCAGGGCGATCAGGATGGCGCTGAGGACCAGGGGCGAAAGGTATCGGGACATCGTGGTTTACGAATCGTGAATGAGAATTATAATCGATGCCATGTCAAAACTAGAACTCAAGGCGGTTGTTCAGCGCTATGGCCGCCAGACCATTGTCGATGGCGTCGATTTTCGCCTTGAGCCGGGCAGCATCGCCTGCCTGCTGGGGCCTTCCGGTTGTGGCAAGACGACCTTGCTGCGCTGTATTGCCGGTTTCGAGGAAATTGCCGGTGGCGAGATCCGTATCCATGATCAAGTGGTGAGTCGACCCGGCCATCGGGTGGCGCCGGAGAAGCGCCACGTGGGCATGGTCTTCCAGGATTACGCCCTGTTTCCCCATCTGGACGTGGAGCGCAACGTGGGTTTCGGCCTTGGCGGTCTGTCGGCGCAGGAGCGTCGCCATCGGGTTGACGAGCTTCTTGGTACGGTCGGGCTGGCGGGGCTGGGGCACAAGTTTCCCCATGAGCTGTCCGGCGGCCAGCAGCAGCGTGTGGCGCTGGCCCGGGCGCTGGCGCCGCGGCCGGAGCTGGTGTTGCTCGATGAACCGTTTTCGAACCTCGACGTGGACTTGCGCGAGCGTCTGTCGGTGGAGGTGCGGGAAATCCTGAAGAGCGAGGGCATGACTGCGGTGCTGGTGACTCACGACCAGCACGAGGCTTTTGCGATGGCCGACGAGATTGGCGTGATGGCCGGGGGGCGGATCCAGCAATGGGATACGCCCTACAACCTGTACCACCGGCCGGCCAATCGCTTTGTCGCGGATTTCGTCGGCAAGGGTGTATTTGTGCCGGGTCAGGTGCTGGATGCCGGTCATGTGGAGATTGAGCTGGGTGTGCTGAAATCCGGGGTGCCGGTGGTGTGCAGCCAGGGCTGCGGCGCCTGTGGCAGGGGGTGTGCGGTGGAGGTCTTGCTGCGGCCCGATGACGTGGTGCATGACGATGCCAGCCCGACCCGCGCCGAGGTGCGTCAGAAGGCTTTTCGCGGTGCCGACATTCTGTACACCCTGCGCCTGGGGAGTGGTGCGGAGGTGCTGTCGCTGGTGCCGTCCCACCACAATCACGCCATCGGGGAGCAGATCGGTGTGCGCCTGGAGGCCGATCACGTGATTGCCTTCCCGCCGGAAAGTGCCACGACCTAGAACGGCGCCAGGCTTTCCAGCCTGAGCATCTCGCCGGTCAGCGGATGGGGCAGGCTCAGTGCGCTGGCATGTAGCTGCAGGCGCGGCGCGGCATGTCGTGAGGCGGCATCGCCGTAGAGTTCGTCACCGAGGATGGGGTGACCAATGGCCTGCAGGTGCACCCGCAACTGATGGGTGCGTCCGGTATGGGGGCGCAGGTCCAGTCGGCTGGTATTGCTGGTCGGGTCATGAGCCAGCACCGTGTAGCCGGTGAGCGATGGTTTGCCGGCTTCCCTATCCACTTTCTGTCGTGGCCGGTTCGGCCAGTCGGCGATCAGCGGCAGGCTGATTTCGCCGCGCTCCGGCGCCGGGAGTCCGGTCACTACCGCCAGATAACGTTTGTCCACGGTTCGTTGCTGAAAGGCGATGCTGAGCCGCCGTTCCATCTCGGCTCCGAGGGCCATGACAATCAGGCCGGAGGTGGCCATGTCGAGCCGGTGCACGATGCGGGCCTCGGGAAAGCGCGCCTGTATCCGGGATGCCAGGCAATCGGCATTGTCAGGGCCGCGGCCGGGCACGGAAAGCAGGCCCGCCGGTTTGTCGAGGACGAGCAGGGCTGCATCCTGGTAAATGATCGGTGGCTCGCCCGCGGGGGGCGCGTAGATCAGCGGCGGTGGCGGGCTGGAGGCGGGGACGTCGGGCGTTGCCATGGGGGGCTGTGAAGTGTGCGAGGCTCTGGGAGCGTATTGCCCACAGTGAAGGTGGGCAAGGCTGTGGACAAGTTGTGGACCCGGGGTGCAGGTGGCGGGTGCAAAAGGGTTTTTTGCTATCGCCTCAAAATGAGGCAATAGTTTGTCTTGATGGTTTTGGGGATCGTCAGACTGTGCCGGTGAAGGCTGTCTCGCGGGGGACGAGACGGCGGATGACTGCGCACAAGGCGGACTGGCTATAGGGTTTGGTCAGAAAATCGTCCATGCCAGCGGCGAGGGCGGCAGCCCGGTCGTGCTCCATGGCATTGGCCGTGACCGCGACAATCGGGGTGTGCCGCCTGCTGTTTTCAGTCTGGCGGATTCGCTGGGTGGTGGCGTAGCCGTCCAGAACCGGCATCTGGCAATCCATCAGGATCAGGTCGAAGTCCTGCCGGGACAGGTGCTTGAGCACGGCTTCTCCGTCGTTGGCGATGGTGACGGTGCAGCCCAGTTCTTCCAGCTGCATGGTGGCGAGCACCTGATTGATCACGTTGTCCTCGGCGACCAGCACGTGGATGCCGGCGAGGCTGGCGGCGCCATCCGGGGTGGCCGGCGAAGCGGCTTGTGCGGGCTTGGATAGGATCGGTGCGCTGAGGGTGAACCAGAAGATCGAGCCTTCGCCAGGCCGGCTGTGAACGCCGATCTCGCCGCCCATCAGGCGCACCAGTTCCTGCGAGATGGCCAGTCCGAGCCCGGTGCCGCCGTAGCGTCGGGCATGGGAGTTGTCGGCCTGGGTGAAGGGGGTGAACAGGCTAGGCATGATTTCCGGGGCGATGCCGATGCCGGAGTCGCGGACGCTGAAGTGGAGGAGGGTCCGGGGGCCGCTGGGGGTGTCTTCGTGCTGATGGTCCAGGCGCAGTTCGACTTCGCCTTCAAGGGTGAACTTGAGGGCGTTGCCGATCAGGTTGGTCAGAATCTGGCGCAGCCGGTCGGGGTCGGCTTCGATCTGTTGCGGTATGTCGTGGGCTACGTGGCAGCGGAGTCCCACTTTCTTTTCGATGGCCTGATGCTGGAAAAAGCTGGCCATGTCTTCGAGGACTGCCCGCGGATTGCAGGGCAGGGCTTCGATGGTCATGCGGCCGGCTTCCAGCTTCGAGAAGTCGAGGATGTCGTTGATGATCCGCAGCAGGCTGTCGGCGGAGCTGCGGATGTGGCCAAGGAAACGCTGTTGCTGCTCGTCCAGACGCGTGAAGGCGAGCAGTTCGGACATGCCGATGATGCCGTTCATCGGAGTCCGGATTTCATGGCTCATGGTGGCCAGGAACAGGGATTTGGCCCGGTTGGCTTCTTCGGCGGCGTCCTTGGCGATGCGCAACTGGGCGTCCCGGGCCTGGATCTGATCGAGCATGGTGTTGAGCCCGTCCATCAGGGTGCCGATTTCGTTGTGGCTTCCGGGGGCGATTCGCAGGGCGTAATCGCGCGTTTCGGAGACGTGCAGCATTTGTGCGGCGAGTTTTTCGATGGGGCTGGAGATCAGGCCCTGCAGGCGCGAGGCCAGCAGCCAGGCGATCAGGGAGGCGACCAGCAGTACGCCGGCGGCGGTAAGGACCCGCTGGCGGACGAGGACGCTGAGGGGGGACAGGTCGAAGTAGGTTTCGATGGTGCCGACGACGCGCTCGCCGACCTGGATCGGGTGGGCGATTTCGAGGAAGGGGGCTTCCAGCAGAACGCCGAGGGGCAGTGACCGGGCGTTGCGGGGGAGATCCGTTTGAACGGCGACGGCATGTCTGTCTTCGATGATCTTGAGGCTGGCGGCGTGGGCCGGCAGGGTGCTGCGATAAGTGGAGAAGGCCCGGCCATCCGGGGTGCGCAGGGTGGCGGCGATGACTTCGGGGTCGGTGCCCAGGGCATTGAGAATTTCGCGGGCCGCTTCCGGGTCGCGGAAGGAGAGGGCTGCGGTGCTGTTGACGCCGACCAGCCGGGTAAGTGTTGCGGCGCTGTCCTGCTTGGCCCGGGCGGCGGCCTGGAGTTCGCTGGTGACCAGACTGGCGAGGGCAACGAGCAGCCCGATGGCAGTGGTGATGAGGGCAATCAGGACAACCTGATGCTTGATCGGCAGGTCGCGCAGGCGCAGACCCCGCCGGCTCACTGTGCCGCTCCCTTGCTGTCCCGGACAAGGGTGGCCAGGTTGAGGAGCTTGGCGCTGACTCTCAGTTCGGTGCGGTCGGTGGCATCGGTGTTGATGACCGGGTGGATGCGCCCGCGCTTTCTGATCAGCGCGATCATGCCGCCCCGGGCCGTGAAGTTGCTCTGGTCACTGACCGTCAGAATGGGCTGGCTGGCGATCCGGCGCAGCAGTTCGGTCTGGCTCAGGCCGCCCAGTGTGGCTTGTTCACCGAGATAGAGAATCTGGCATTCATGCACATTGCGCAGCTCGGGCTGGCGCATGACGATGAGTGCATGACCATCCACGGATTCGCCGGCAAGGGCTTTGGCGAGCAGGGGGGCGAGGGTGTCGTCGAGCACGCAGTAACGGAAAGGGTCGCCGGGTTTGTGGGTTGTCGTGTCGGGCCAGCGCACGAAATGGACAAAGTTATAGATGAAGGCCGCCTTTACGTCGTTTTCGGCGAAGGTGGTTGCGTCCGGATCTGGCCCCGCGGCATGGGCGAGCACCGCCAGCACCGCAATCAGCGGGGCAAGCCAAAGCCGGAAGCCCATTATAGGTATTCGCACGGCTTGAGGGGATGGTCGACGAAACGCAAAATGATGTGGGCGATCAGAAACGCAGGTTTGCGGTTAGGTAGTATTCGCGCGGAATGAGGTAGGCATCGCTGGCATTGACGATGTTGGTGCCGAATTCCTTGCGGGCCGGGCCGATCAGGTTGCGGCCGTTGAGGGCCAGGTCGAGGCGGCTGGTGGCGCGCCAGCCCAGGCGCAGGTCGGCGGTGAGGTAGTCTGGGATGGTGTAGGTGGTGAGGGCGCTGACGTAGCGGGCCTGCAGGTCGAGCTCCAGGTCGTGGCGCAGGTCATGACGGGAGATCAGGCTGGCCTGGTGACGGGGGGATTCGCCCTCGGCCCGCAGGGGGGAGATCTCGCTGTTGCCGGGTCGGGCTTTGAGGTTCAGATCGAGGTAGGCGTAGGAGGCCTGCAGGCGCCAGGTTTCTGCGGGGCGATAGTCGGCGGCCAGTTCGAAGCCGTGGGCCTGGCCCTGTAGCTGGTTGCCGGTGACGGCGTTCCAGCTGAGGGATGGGGTCGGGGTGGGAACCAGGTTTGGTCGGCCGATCATGTCGACAGTCACCAGGCGGTCGTAATCATTGAGGAAAACAGTGGCGTCCACGCTGAGTTTTGGGGTCAGCTGGATGCGGTAGCCCATTTCGTAGGCGGTAAGTTTTTCGGCGTTGAGCTGTGCACTGCCGTTTGAGGTGACCGACATTGGCAGGCCACCGGTGAGCCGGCTGGGGGCAACGAAGGAGATGAAGCGGGCGCTGTCTTCGATGATGGATGGCGTGCGTACCGCCCGGGCCACCGATGCCCACAGGGTGCCGCCGGTGCCGAGGGTCCAGCGCAGACGTGCGGAGGGCTGCCATTCGATGCCTGTGTAATCGTTGTCTTCGACTTTCACGCCGAGAGTCAGCTTGAGGCGCTCGGCCAGCGACAGGGTGTCTTCGGCAAAGGCACTGAGGAGTTGATCCGTGCGGTTGGCGCGGGTTACGGCAGACGGCGGGACCATCTGTGCTTCGCTGTTGACGCTCCGGTAGCCGGCACCGGCAATCAGGCTGTGCATACCCCACTCGGCAAACAGATGGCGATAGCTCAGGTCGAAGGTGTCGAGCTGGGCCTTGGCGCCGTTGCCCATCACGGCCCAGCGGTCGAGGGTGAAGCGGTTGAAGTAGCCACGCAGTTCGTCGCGGGAATCGCCGGCCGTACGGGCCCACTGACCGAGGAGGTGGGCGCCCGAGTATTCCCGCTCATCGGGTTTCATTTCGCGGAAGGTCTCGCCTTCGAGCATCAGGGTCGAGCTGCCCAGATCCCAGTCGCCGCGGAAGCCGGCCCGGCCGCCGCGCCAGCGGGTGTCGGCGGTGTCACCGTCAGCCGGCATGTGCAGCCGGTCCTGCTGGTGAGCCTTGGCCCATACGCGTGCGAAGCCGGCTTCGCCAGCCTTGAAGCCGTTGCGGGCCACCAGTTCGGACTGCAGTGGGCCAGCCACCACGCTGACCTGACTACCCTGGGTATCTTCGGCGTGGCGGGTGAGGATATTGATCACGCCGTTTACTGCATTGGCGCCCCAGGTCGAGCCGCCGGGGCCGCGGACGACCTCGATGCGTTCGATATCCTGCATGACGATGTTGAGTTCATCCCACAATACCCCCGAGAAGAAGGGCGTATAGACGCTGCGTCCATCCACCATCACGAGCAGCTTGTTGGCGAACTGGTTGTTGAAGCCCCGCGCGCTCACGGCCCATTCGGTGGCGCTGATCCGCGCCACGTTGAGGCCCGGCACTGTGCGCAGCAGTTCCGGCAGGGTGGTTGCTCCGGCACGCCGGATATCTTCCGCGGTCAGCACGAAGACGGCGGCGGCGGTGTCTTCCAGGCGCTCGGTACGATGGGTGGCGATGCTGACCCGCAGGTCGGCCAGCTCGTCGAGGCTCATCTGCTTGAGCGTGCTCAGGTTGTCAGCGGCGCTGGCCGGGGTGGCGGCAAGGCAGAGAACGAGGGGCAGCAGGCCGCCAATGCAACAGGCGGGCCGGAGGAGTGGCTTCGGCATGGGTGAATCCTGTTTTCGTGCTGATAGACGTACGTAATCGGGCGAGCCAGATTGTAGCTGCTCAGCCTATTACTAAAGGCGTAGATTAAAAAAATCTGTTGGCATTCGCGTGAAAAACGTCCGTTGCGGGATGATGTTGATGCGTTGTTCTTGCTCTTGTCACAAACGTTGTTGGGGGACGCCACTGCCGGCGGTTCACGCACCGATTTGTTGCGATGCTGATTCACCAAGACAGTGCAACGGCACCGTCTTGGTGCGGTGTATTGTCCAGGGGCCGTAAAGTCTTCTGTTTAGAATGGTTTTTTGATTGGCATGCTTCTAGCTACACACAAAGTGGTATCTCCGCTTCACAACACAATAGGCGAGCGCTAATGGCCATCACAAAATTCTTCAATGAAATGACTGCGGACGACGGGAGTGTCCGTGCGCATTACGCGGCCTACGCTGCGTGGCTGAGCGAAACTCCGGCAGAACGCATTGCGCGCAAGCGCGCGGAAGCCGATTCCCTCTTCCATCGTTTCGGCATCACCTTTGCGGTGTACGGTGAGGAGTCGGGCACCGAGCGTCTGATCCCCTTCGACATCATCCCGCGCATCATTCCCGCCAAGGAGTGGTCGGACCTGGAGGCCGGCCTGCGCCAGCGCGTCAAGGCCCTGAACGCCTTCATCCACGATATCTACCACGATCAGGAAATCCTCAAGGCCGGGCACATTCCCGCCGACCAGGTGCTCAACAACGCCCAGTACCGGCCGGAGATGCAGGGTGTGAACGTCCCCTGCGACATCTACGCCCATATCGCCGGTGTGGACGTGGTGCGCGCCGGGGCGGGCGAGTTCTACGTGCTGGAAGACAACCTGCGCGTGCCGTCGGGTGTCTCCTACATGCTGGAAGACCGTCGCATGATGATGCGGCTCTTTCCGGAGCTTTTCGCCCGCCATCGCATTGCGCCGGTCGAGCACTATCCGGACATGCTGCTGCATACCCTGCGCAGCGTTGCGCCGGTAGGCGTGACCGACCCGACCGTGGTGGTGATGACGCCGGGTGCCTACAACAGCGCCTACTTCGAGCATGCCTTCCTGGCCCAGCAGATGGGTGTCGAACTGGTCGAAGGGCAGGACCTCTTCGTGCGTGACGACCAGGTCTTCATGCGCACCACCCAGGGCCCGCGCCGCGTGGATGTGATCTACCGCCGCGTCGACGACGACTTCCTCGATCCGGAAGCCTTCCGCAAGGATTCGATGATCGGCGTGCCGGGCCTGCTGCGGGCTTACCGTGCCGGACGGGTGACCCTGTCGAACGCCATCGGAACCGGCGTGGCCGACGACAAGTCGATCTACCCGTACGTGCCGGAAATGATCCGCTTCTACCTGGGCGAGGAGCCGATTCTCAACAACGTGCCCACCTACATGTGCCGCAAACCGGAAGATCTGGCCTACACCCTGGCCCACCTGCCGGAGCTGGTTGTGAAGGAAGTGCACGGTGCCGGTGGCTACGGCATGCTGGTCGGCCCGGCTTCTACCAAGGAAGAGATCGAAACCTTCCGCAAGTACCTGGTTGCCAACCCTGAAAAATACATCGCCCAGCCCACGCTGGCCCTTTCGAATTGTCCGACTTTCGTCGAAAGCGGGGTCGCGCCGCGCCACCTGGATCTGCGTCCCTTCGTGCTCTCGGGCACCGAAGTGCAAATGGTTCCGGGGGGCCTGACCCGCGTGGCCCTGCGCGACGGATCGCTGGTGGTGAACTCGTCGCAAGGCGGCGGCACCAAAGACACATGGGTACTGGAGGCCTGACATGCTGAGTCGCACTGCTGACCATCTTTTCTGGATGGCGCGCTACATGGAGCGCGCCGAGAACACCGCGCGTATTCTCGATGTCACCTACCGCCTGTCGCTGCTGCCGCAGAGCGAAGCCGAAGTGGAGCTCATGTGGGGCGGCATGCTGAAGATCATGGAACTGGAAGATGCTTTCCATGTTCGTCATGAGGCCATCACCCCCGAGGCCGTGCTCGATTTCATGATTTTTGACCGGGAGAACCCGGGCAGCATCTTCCGCTGCCTGCGCGCCACCCGCGAGAACGCCCATGCCGTCCGTGGCACCCTGACTTCCGAGTTGTGGGAAACCTCCAACGAAACCTGGCTGAAGATGCGTGACTTCACGCTGGCCAAGATGATGGAGAGCGGCCCGGGTGCCTTCTTCGAATGGGTCAAGTACCGTTCGCATCTGTCGCGCGGGGTCACCATCGGTACCATGCTGCAGGACGAGTCCCTGCGCTTCATCCGGCTCGGAACCTTCCTGGAGCGTGCCGACAACACCGCGCGCATCCTTGAAGTGAAGTACCTCAACCTGCTGCCGGGAGCGGAAGAAGACGTCCATACCGCCGATTACTACCAGTGGAGCGCGCTGCTTCACTCGGTATCGGCTTTCGAGGTCTATCGCCGGGTCTACCGTGATCAGATCACGCCCTTGCGTGTCGCAGAACTGCTTGTCCTGCGTGCGGACATGCCGCGTTCACTGGCGCGCAGCATGAAGGAGGTCTATTCCAACCTGACCCGCCTTTCCAATGTGCGTTCGGCGGAAACCGAGCGCCTGGCCGGCGAACTCGAATCGCATCTGCACTTTGGACGCATCGAAAGTATCTTCGAGGGCGGCTTCCGCAAGTATCTGGAAGACTTCCGCGATCGCATCTTCGACCTGGGCTGCCGCATCTCGGATGACTTCCTGATCCCCACTACAGCATGAAGTTTTGAAGTAGGGCTTGGCAAAAGCTAAATAGGTGTCTATAATGCGCAGCTTGTCGGGGCGTAGCGCAGCCTGGTAGCGCACTTGCATGGGGTGCAAGGGGTCGCGAGTTCGAATCCCGCCGCCCCGACCAAAAGAAACAAGCAAAAAGCCAGCTCTTCGGAGTTGGCTTTTTGCTTTTCAGCGTCCGAAAGCCGCGACCAAGAGTTGCCCAGCCCGGCTGAGCACAACACACTACTCGCCATGACCGCTTCTACCGCCGCCTGGCTGGATTCTCAAATCGCTGATGTCCGGGCTGAGCTGGACAGGCTCATCAGCTATGGACCAGACCCTGAATTCATTCCCCAGCTGGCGGAATGGCTGCCTGTGGTTCCCTGTGCCGGGCTCATCGATCTTTATTACGACATCTGGTACTGCGTGCCGAGCAGGCTGGCCTTCAGGATTGCCGTGCTGCACATGCATGACGCCGAGAAGCTGTCTGACTTTCTGGCGCTTGCGGAGCGCGTTCTGGTTGATGCGCTGGCCTGTGATGCCTTCGCTGAGCAGATTCATGACGACGATGAACTGTATGAAATCACCGGCTGGTTAAAGCGCAGATCGCGACAACAGAGCTAGCCGGCTGGTTTGAGGCTCGCCATACGTATCACTTCCAGGACTTACATGGACGCTCAGGCTACCTGTCCGGCGACGGACCTACGCATAACAAGAACGCTCAGCAGCAACAGGGTGTGGCTCACGGCAGGCCGTCGGGTGACCTTGCTGGGTGAGGCGTTCAGGATTCTCGGCTACATCCCGGAGAGTTGCCTGGGCCAGCAGCTGCAATGGCGCCGGTTCACCGACGATGCACGCAATGCCGCCGAGCAGGCTCTGCTGAAGACGCACGGGGCAAAGCTGGAGCAAGCACTCGAATCCGCTATCGCCGAGATCGGGGCTTATCTTGAGGCCTGCGCTGCCGAGAAACTGGAGCCCAAGCTGCGCACGTTGCGCGACTACTGGGCGAGTGGCGACATGGACCTTGCCAGCGTGGGCAAGGGGCTGACGCAGTCCCTGAACGACATGCGGGCCAAGCAGCGCCACCGTGACCTGGCGGAGCAGATTGGTCGCTCGGTCAAGCTCTCCGACTACCCCGATATCTACCCGGCACGCCGCCGCCTCCGCAAGCTGATCGCGGTGCTGGGGCCCACCAACAGCGGCAAGACACATGACGCCTTTGAACGTCTGGCGACGGCCTCGTCTGGCGTGTATCTCGGTCCTCTGCGCTTGCTGGCGCTGGAGGCCTTTACCCGCCTCAACGAGGAGTTCGGTGTCCGCGCCTCCCTCATCACGGGTGAGGAGCGGCGTATCGTCCAGGGCAGCCGGGTAACGGCGTCCACCATCGAGATGCTCGACCCGACCCGCGAAGTGGACGTGGCCGTCATCGACGAAATCCAGATGCTCAGCGACCCCGACCGGGGCTGGGCGTGGACACAGGGCGTGGTGGGGGCCAATGCCCGGGAGGTGTGGCTGCTGGGGGCCTTGTCGGCCGAATCTGCCATCGTGGCACTGGCGGCCCGCCTGGGCTTGCCGCTGGAGATCCGATACAAGACCCGCAAGCATCCACTGGTTGTCGGGCAGGCCCTGGCCAGCAATCCAGCGGGGGCGCTGCGCCGGGCCAAGCCCGGGGACGCCTTCATCGTGTTCTCGCGACGTGATGCATTGAATCTGCGTGATGACCTGCTGGGCCTGGGGAAGTCGGTGGCCTGCATCTACGGTGCGCTCAGTCCGGAAGTCCGCGAGCGGGAAGCGCACCGTTTCGCCGACGGAGACGCTGACGTTCTGGTTGCCACCGATGCCATCGGGATGGGCTTGAACCTGCCGATTCAGCGCGTCGTATTCACTGCCGTTCAGAAATACGATGGGGTGAAGCGGGGCGAGCTGTCGGTGTCCCTGCTGCAGCAGATCGGCGGCCGGGCAGGGCGCTTTGGCCATCGGGATGAAGAAGGTGTCGTGGCTGGTCTTACTCCCAGTGAACATGGGGTGGTTGTTGCGCTGATGAAGGCTACCCAGCAGAGGGTGGAGCCAAGCGGATTTCAGATTACCGCCGGCACAGCCTACCTGGAACAGATTGCCGAGATGTCAGGGGATAGCCGGCTCGAAGCGCTGCTTTCCCTGTTCCTGCTCCATGCGGACTGCGGGGATGGTTTCTTCACGCCGTTCGTGCCGGACGAGCAACTGGTCAGGGCGGCGCAACTGGATCGCCTGAAGAAGTTGTCCTTGCCGCTCAAACATGTGTTCTCGATGGCGCCGATGGCTTCGCAGAACGAAACCATCGATGGCGTCTGGCGGGGCTGGGCCTATGCGGCCAACCAGGGCAAGCGCATCCGGCTGGACTTCCTGCCCGACTCGGCGAGGAAAGCGTCGCTCGAGGAGGCCGAGACAACCGTTCGCCTCCTGGCCGCCTACCGTTGGTTTGGGTATCGCCTGCCGGAGCTGTTCGTTGACTACGACCTTGCCGAAGAACATCTGGCGCCCTGGATCAGCGCCGTGGATGGACACCTGCGCAGCCGTTACAAGCAGGGTGTCGGCGGCGGTCGCAAGGGTATTCCGAGCTGGTACTGGCCGAGCAAGACCTAAACCCGCCCTGGTGACGCTGTCCAGGGAGGCCGGGTGTCCGCGGGAGGGTGAGTTGCGCAACAACGCCGGGCGATTTATTCATTTCCTTGCGGAAAAGTTCTCATGTTCCGGGGGGCCGTCGGCGCAAGCTGCAGTTAGAGCGTTGCGCGAAAGTACCGTGACTGTGCTCGACGACGGCGTGTCCGCCGAAGAATACCTTGATGACGTATGTTGCAAAGGAGATGAACATGAGCCCGCTATCGTGGTGGTTCGATTACTGGGCAGGGGCATTTGACACCTACATGTCGCACCTTGGTCTGTGCAATCTTGTTGTCCCTGCGGGGGAGTGCACCCGGGAGCAGGTGCCGGATTAAGCGGGGACCCTGTTTGCAGGGAATGATGCGAGAAACCACTCTGCGGAGTGGTTTTTGTTTTCCGGGATCAAGCTGCGTTGTGGGTGCTTGGGCATAGAATCCGGAACCTGATGGCTGCTGGCGACTCTGACGGAGTGCAATAAAAAACCCCCGGCAAGGGGATCGCCGGGGGCCAAAAATGCCTTGCTTGCTCAAGGCACCCGCTCAGGGAGGTATAGCGGGAGACGGTTCAGCACCATCTATTTCTTAGTGTAGGAGTGCCGCGAGAAAGTTCCTGCGGCATTTCGTTTCCAGATGTAAGTACGTGAGACTTCCATGAGCCCAGTCCAGTCTGCTTTTCCCGCGACCCGCATGCGTCGCATGCGTCGTGATGATTTTTCCCGCCGGCTGATGCGTGAGCACCGCTTGTCGGCCGATGACCTGATCTACCCGGTGTTTGTGCTCGAAGGAGAGCAGATCACCCAGCCGGTGGCATCGATGCCCGGCGTCAATCGTGTTTCCCTCGACAATCTGTTGCTGCTTGCCGAGGAGGCGGTGTCTCTTGGCGTGCCGGCACTGGCGCTGTTTCCGGTGATCGGTGACGACAAGAAGTCCCTCGGCGCCGAAGAGGCCTGGAATCCGGAAGGGCTGGTGCCGCGCGTGATCCGGGCGCTCAAGAGCCGTTTCCCGGATCTGGGTGTGATCACCGATGTGGCGCTCGACCCGTACACAACCCATGGTCAGGACGGTTTGATCGACGCCACGGGCTACGTGCTTAACGACGAAACCCTCGAAGCACTGGCGAAACAGGCCCTGTGCCACAGTCAGGCCGGCGCCGACGTGGTGGCGCCGTCCGACATGATGGATGGCCGCGTGGCGTGCATCCGCGCCAAACTGGACGGGGCGCAGCAGATCCACACGCGCATCCTGGCCTATTCGGCCAAGTACGCGTCGAGCTTCTACGGGCCTTTCCGCGATGCGGTGGGTTCGGCCGGCAACCTGGGCAAGGGCAACAAGTACACCTACCAGATGGATCCAGCCAATTCGGATGAGGCGATTCGCGAAGTGGCACTGGACATCGCCGAGGGTGCCGACATGTTCATGGTCAAGCCGGGCATGCCTTATCTGGACATCGTGCGCCGGGTGAAATCGGAGCTGAAGGTGCCGACCTATGTCTATCAGGTGAGCGGCGAGTACGCGATGCTGAAGGCGGCGTCGGCCAACGGCTGGCTGGATGACAAGGCCTGCGCCATGGAGGCGCTGCTGTCCTTCAAGCGGGCTGGTGCCGACGGCATCCTGACTTACTACGCCCTCGAAGCCGCCCGCTGGCTGAAGGAAGACGCGTAATCGGCCAAAGGAGGGCCTCAGCCCTCCGGCAGCAGGGTCCGGGCAGCTTCGAAGCGCTCGGCGTAGTAGCGGTTGTCCATCCGTTCCACGCGCACCTTGCCTTTGCTGTTGGGGGCGTGGATGAACTTGCCGTCGCCCATGTAGATGCCCATGTGCGAGTACGAGCGGCCGAGGGTGTTGAAAAACACCAGGTCGCCCGGACGGATGGCGCTGGCCGGAATCGGGCGGGTCCGCTCGGCGATGCCGGCGGCATTGTAGGGCAGCTTGCGACCGCTGACCTGTTCGACCACGTAACTGACCATGCCGCTGCAATCCAGGCCCGCCGACGGGTTCTTGCCGCCAAAGCGATAGCCGGTGTCGAGCAGGCCGAGGGCGTACAGAACCATCTCCTGGGCATGGTCGTGCTGCGGCAGCGCAAACCAGCCGCGCGTCGGTGTGGACGTACTGGTCGGCGGGACGGGTGTGGGGCGTTGCGGTGTCTGGCTACAGCCGGCAAGAATCGCTACTGCCAGCAGCAGGCCGAAGCGGCGTTCAGGCCGTGAGGCGCAGGGTGACAGGGCCATGATTTACCAGTGAAACAGTCATTTCGGCGCCAAACTCGCCAGTCGCCACTTCATGGTGGCGGCTGCGGGCGAGGGCGACGACTTCATTGAAGAGGCGCTCGGCCTCATCGGGCGGGGCGGCCGGCGTGAAGCTCGGGCGCGTGCCTTTGGCAGTGTCGGCGGCCAGTGTGAACTGGGACACCAGCAGCAGGCCGCCGCCGGTATCGGCCAGTGAGCAGTTCATGCGCCCTGTGTCATCCCCAAAGACCCGGTAGCCGAGCAGACGTTCGACCATGCGGGCAGCGTTGGCCGGCTGGTCGCCCCGCTCGACGGCCACCAGCGCAAGCAGGCCCGGGCCGATTTCGCCGACGGTGTTGCCCGCCACCGTGACGCGGGCTTCAAGGACGCGTTGGATCAAGGCAATCATTCGAGCAGTTCGATCTGGCCATTGACCGATACGCTGACCGGGCTGTCGCCCGCCTCAATGGGTGCCGGTGCTGCGTCAGCGGCCATCAGGCCGGCGCTGCGGGCATAGGCCATGACTGGCTTGTGCTGGATGCCGCCGGTGTTGACCGACACATGCTTGATTTTCCACTTCTTGTGCAGGCTGCCGGCAACCAGTCTGGCGCGGGCTTCGAAGGCGGCGAGGGCGTCGGCGATGGCTTCGTCCTCGATCTTCTTCCAGGTTTCCGGCGACGGAGCTGCGTTGAGGCCGCTTACCGCCATGGTCTGCTGCAGTTTGCCGAGGAGCTCGGACAAGGCTGCAGCTTCATTGCTTTCGAGGGCCAGCGTGGAACGCATGCGCCAGGATTCGATGCTGCGGCCGGTCTTGCCGTAGATCGGATAGGTGGCGTTGCCGGCGGTGCGGACCTTTACCGTCGGGTGGCTGCGGGCAGTCTGCAGGGCCTGGGTAATGGTGGCGTTGATCTTGCGGGCCAGATCGCCGGGATTGGTATCGGTGGCTTCGACATAGACCTGGGCACGGAACTGGTCATTGGGCGCCGTACGGCTGGCTTCCACCGAGATGTCGGCGGTGGGCAGTGCTGGCACGGGGGCGTCGGCTCCGTGGGCATGAGCGGCAGCGAGGCCGGCGGCAAGGATCAGCGGCTGGAGGAAACGGGTCTGCATGGGGGCCTTTCTGTGGGCTGGCTGAGCACGGTTTTGTATTCTCGCTACAGGGGCCCGCGGATTGCAAAGGGTGCCTGCAAAAAGCTTCGCCAGTCGATGACGAGTGTGGTCGAAATGCACGCTTTGTCTTGACCGGCTGCAGGCCGGGCGGCACGATCCGCCACTTTTCGGCGGATGGCAACACTTTATTGAAATGGCAAATCCACGGTGGGTCGGTGCTGGCCTGGTCGCGTTGTCGGCAATATCCTTTGGTGCGATGGCGATTTTTGCCCGCGTGGCGTTTGCGGGGGGCGTCGATGTGACTGCGCTGTTGTTCCTGAGGTTCCTGATTGCCGGCGGCTTGATGGCGGCTTTCATGGTGATCAGCCGGCGTCGCTGGCCGTCACGCCGCAATGTGTGGGTGCTCGCGCTGATGGGCGGGGTCGGTTACGTGGGGCAGTCGATGTGCTTTTTCTCGGCGCTGCAGTACGCCTCGGCAGGGCTCGTGGCGCTGTTGCTCTATCTGTATCCCTTTCTGGTGACCCTGCTGGGCGTGGCTTTTTTGAAGGAGAGGCTGACGGCATTGCGGGCTGGTGCGGTGGTGGCTGCGCTGGCAGGCACCGGGCTGACGCTGGGTTCCGGGCTTGGCGGAAGCGGGCTCGGGATCGCTCTGGGACTTGCCGCTGCGCTGATTTATTCGGTGTATATCCTGGTCGGCAGCCGGGTGCTGAAGGACGAGGACCCGCTGGCCGCGGTGACGGTGGTGATGCTGGCAGCCGCGGTGGTGTTCGGTTTGGCGGTTCTGGTTGTCGAGCCGCACTTTCCGGTGACGGCAAGCGCCTGGGGGGCCGTGGCGGCGATTGCGCTGGTGTCGACGGTCGTTGCGATGGTGGGCTTTTTTGCCGGCATCCAGCGTCTTGGTGCCGCAGATGCGGCGACCTTGTCGACACTGGAGCCGGTGGTGACTTTTGTGTTGGCGGCGCTCTTTTTGGGGGAGGCAGTCAGCCTGACTCAGGTATTGGGCGGCGTCATCGTGCTGGGGGCGGTGATCGCCCTCGCACGTGCCAGCGATCAGCCGGCTGGCTGAGTTTCGCCCAGGGGCGCGACCAGCTCCCGGTAGGCGTGCCAGGTGGCGTGGCCGACGATGGGCATCAGGACCACCAGCCCCAGGTGGAAGCTCAGGAAGCCCAGCAGGGTCAGGCTGACAATCAGTCCGGCCCACACCAGCAGGGGCAGCGGGTTGAGGGCCAGGGCGCGGATGCTGGCGATCATGGCGGTGACGGCATCCTGGTTACGATCGAGCATCAGGGGTATCGACACCACGCTGACGGCAAACACGAGCAGGGCGAAGACGAGGCCGACCGAGAAATACACCAGCAGGAACTCAAGGTTTTCGAAGGCCATGACCTGACTCAGGAAGCCGCTGAGATTGGGCATTTCCTTGGTGTAGAAAATCGCGAAGATCACTAGTGAGGCCCGCGCCCAGATCAGGAAGATGACCGTCAGAACCGCCGCGAATACGGCGATGTTGCCGGCGTTGCGCCGCCATACGGTGAGCGTTGGCGCCAGCGCGCAGGGCTGGCCGAGTTCGCGGCGACGGGACAGTTCATAGAGCCCCATCGCGAAGAAGGGGGCGAGGAGCAGGAAGCCGGTGGAGACCGCCGAGGTGTATTGGTAGGCGTGTTCAAAAACGAAGGTCACCAGCAAGCCCATGGCAGTGAAGCAGAAACCGTAGAACAGGCTGGCGATCGGGCAGGCTTTGAGATCAGCGAGGCCGCGGGCGATCCAGTGAAAGGGGGCGCTGATGCCGATGCTGCGAACGGTCGGAAAAGGCAGCGCGGCGGCTGCCTTTTCGTCGTCTGTGGGGGTGTTGTGCTGCGCCATGGTTTGTCTCCGTTATCGTTTTTGGATGTTGATGGCTGGCAGGCTGGGTCCGGATCAGTTCATCGGAGGTCCTGTGGGGAAGAGGGGGAAAGCCTGACAAAGTTCCAGACTGCGTCGAGTACCGCGCCGGGGGCTTCGGACATCATGGCGTGGCCGGCTTCGGGCAGGATGCTCCGGGTGACGGTGGCGCCACCCGTGAAGGCGGCAGCGAGCGGGGCGATGGCCTTCGGCGGTGTCATGCGATCGAGGGCGGAGCTGAGCAGCAGGGTAGGGCAGCGCACCTGGGCGGCGGCGTCGAAGCCACCTGTGTAAGCGTTGCAGGCGGACATGTCCCGGTGCAGCACGCCGGCCGCCTGGCGCTGCATCAGGCGTTCGTTCATCGCGGTCAGGTTGAGCCCCGGGATGCTGCTGGCACCCAGTTGTGATCTCGGTGCGTAAGACCACTGATTGATCATCGCGTGGGCCTTGTCCCGGTTGCTCAGGGTGGCGTCGAGCAGCGGTGCAGCCACCGGCATGGGTGCGACGGAGCCGATCAGCACGAGGTGGCTGATCAAATCCGGGGCATTGGCGGCCGCCTGCAGGGCGATCAGCGAGCCCATGCTGTGACCGACGAGGGCGACCTTGCCGGTGCCGAGCTTGGTCACCAGGCTGACTGTCCAGTGGGCCAGGGCTTCGATGCTGTCCAGTACCGGGCCGTCGGAACGACCGTGGCCAGGGAGGTCGGGCACCACGACGTTCCAGCCATGTGTGGCGAAGTAGCGGGTTTGCAGGATCCACACGCTGTGGTCGTGACCGGCGCCGTGGATGAAGACCGCGGTGGGGCGATCCTTTTCAAGGCGGCGTCCGCCGGTGTAGCAGAAAGTGGTGTGGTCGGAGAGGTGACCGGACAGGTTCAGTTTCATTGCGGGCGGCTCAGGCGGTGGCTTTCTGGGCGGCGTAGAGGCCGCGGTCCAGGTCTTCGATCAGGTCGGTGGCGGTTTCGAGGCCGGCCGACAGGCGGATCGTGCCTTCGGTGATGCCGGCGGCGAGCAGGGCTTCCCGGGACATGCGGAAGTGGGTGGTGCTGGCCGGGTGAATCGCCAGCGACTTGGCGTCGCCCACGTTGGCCAGGTGCGAGAACAGGCGCAGGCCTTCGATGAAGGCAGTGCCGGCCGGGCGTCCGCCCTTGAGGCTGAAGCTGAAGACGCCGCCGCAGCCCCTGGGCAGCAGGCGGGCAGCCAGGGCCTTGTCGGGGTGGCTGTCGAGTTCCGGCCAGGCCACCGATTCGACCAGTGGGTGTTTGACCAGGTGTTCAACCAGCGCGCGGGCGTTGGCTACGTGGCGTTCCATGCGCAGGCCGAGGGTTTCCATGCCCTGCAGGATCTGGAAGGCGTTCATGGGTGACAGGCAGGCGCCAAAGTCGCGCAGGCCTTCACGGCGGGCGCGCAGCAGGAAGGCGGCGATGGGCGATTCCTCGGCAAAGTCCATGCCGTGAAAACCGTCGTAGGGTTCGGTGAGGGTCGGAAAGTGGCCGCCCGAGGCTTCCCAGTTGAAGCTGCCGCCGTCCACCAGCAGGCCGCCGATGGCAACGCCGTGGCCGCCGAGGAACTTGGTGGCGGAATGCATGACCAGGTCGGCGCCCAGGTCGAGGGGGCATTGCAGGATGGGCGTGGCAAGGGTGGCGTCCACCAGCAGCGGCACCCGGGCTTCGTGGGCGATGTTGGCAATGGCGGGGATGTCGAGCACTTCGAGCCCCGGGTTGCCGATGGCTTCGCCGAAGAGCAGGCGGGTTTCGGGGCGGATGGCGGCGCGCCAGGCGTTGTGGTCACGCGGTGAGACGAAGGTGGTCTCGATGCCGAAGCGCGGCAGGGTGTAGCCGAGAAGATTGTGCGAGCCGCCATACAGCGAGCGCGATGCAACGATATGACCACCCGTGCCCATCAGCGTGGTGATGGCCAGCATCAGGGCTGCCTGGCCGCTGGCGCAGGCAATGGCGCCGACTCCGCCGTCGAGGGCGGCGATACGCTCCTCGAGCACCGCGTTCGTTGGGTTCGAGATGCGCGAATAGACGTGGCCGGCCCTTTCCTGGTTGAACAGGGAGGCGGCGTGGTCGCTGTCTTCGAAGACGAAACTGGTGGTGAAGTGGATCGGGGTGGCCCGGGAATGATGTACCGGATCGGGCGTCTGGCCGGCGTGCAGGGCGAGCGTGTCGGCCCCGGCGTTTCGGTGAATGGGCATGCGGTCTGTTGTTTTGGGCAGGAAAGGCGGGTGGAATGTCAGGCCGGAACGTCCGGGTCGAGCAGGCGCTCGATGATGGCGATCCGGTCTTTGAGCAGCAGCTTGCGCTTTTTAAGGCGGCGCAGCAGGAGTTCGTCGCCGGGTGGCGGCGCCATGGAAATCTGGGCAATGATGGCGTCGAGATCCCGATGCTCGGTGGCAAGGGTGGCCAGCCGTGAAGAAAGGCTGGTGACATCGGCGCTGGGTTCGTTGCTGTCGTTCATGCCTGGTCGGGACTGAGGTTGGGCGCAGCTGTCGGCGGGTTGTGCTGAATCTTAGGCGCGGGGCCAAGGAAATACAACGGCGTCCGGGAACTTGAAGTGCTTCTGTGTGTTCCCATCTGAGGTAGCACCAATGCCCAAAAGGCAAAACCCCGTTATCCAGGAGACCTGTCATGAACGTGGTACTCAATAATCCGGTGCTTTACGTGGTTGATTATCCCAATGTCGATGCGGTGGAAGTGATCGACAAGCGGCGTGGAGTCGGGGTGCTCTTCCGGGATGAGGCAGCTCAGCGCTTCCTCAGGGAATTGCGTGACGTGGCCTCGGCGGCCACCGAGATGGACGATTTTGAAATCTGGATCGCAGACTACGGCACCTTGATGACGCAGCCGGCGGTTTATCACTGACGCGTTTGCGGAGTCGCTTGCCAGTCTGGCGGGCGACTCCTACCATTCGCCTCCCGTTTCTTGTTTCCGGAGTGTGTCAGGGTGAATAAAGCCTTCGTCAAAGAAAGTGATCAGGATGAGGACGAAGAGTTGGCCGCCAGCGTGCCGGGCTTGCCGCCAGGTACGCACAACTACATGACCCGCAAGGGCTACGAGAAACTCAAGGCCGAACTCGATCAACTGGTGCGCGAGGAGCGTCCGGTGCTGGTCGAAACCATCCGCTGGGCGGCGTCAAACGGCGACCGTTCGGAAAATGGCGATTACATCTACGGCAAGAAGCGCCTGCGCGAGATCGACCGGCGCATCCGCTTCCTGCTCAAGCGCCTGGAGAGTTCGACGGTGATAGCGCCCGCCGAGCAGGAGAACACCGAACAGGTCTTTTTTGGCGCGACGGTGACCGTCTGCGATGTGGACGGCGAACTGGAGCAGACTTACCAGATCGTCGGCGTGGACGAAGCGAATGCCTCGGAAGGGCGGATCAGCTGGATCGCGCCGCTGTCACGGGCGCTCTTGAAGGCGCGGGAGGGCGACGTGATCCGTTTTGCCAGCCCGGCCGGCATGCGTGAAATCGAAGTGGTGGAAATCCGCTACGAATGAATCATGTGGCTGCAGGCTGCAGGCTGCAGGCTTCAGCCCTGCAGCCTTTCCCGCGGCCGGCGGACCATGGCCGGGCTGCGCGGCAGCGTAAAGAACACCGTCGTGCCGCTTCCCGGAGACGACTCTGCCCACACCGAACCGCCGTGGCGCTCGACGATGCGGCGCACGCTGGCGAGGCCGATTCCCGATCCTTCGAAACCATCTCGTTTGTGGAGCTGCTGGAAGGGCTCGAAGAGCTTGCCGGCGTGGGCCATGTCGAAGCCGATGCCGTTGTCCGTCACGTAGAAGAGTTTTTCTGCCCCATGCGCGCGCCCGCCGACCTGGATCAGTGTCGGGTGGCTGTCGCGGGAGAACTTCCAGGCGTTGCCAAGCAGGTTTTCGAGGGCGGTGCGGATCAGGGTAGGGTCGGCATCGGCGTTCAGGTCGGAGTCTACATGGGTATGGACCACCCGCTCCGGTGCCGTGGTGCTCAGGTCGTCGAGGATTTCCCGGGCGATGGCGGTGACGTCGGTGTGCTCTATGCGCAGGGTGTGGCGGGACACACCGGCCAGCTTTTGCAGCTCGTCGATCAACTCGCCCATGCGCAGGCTGGCCTTGCGCAGGCGTTCCAGATAGTTGCGGCCGGTGTCGTCCAGGCGTTCGCCGTAGTCTTCTGCGAGGGCATGGGAGAAGCCGTTGATGGCCCGCAGCGGTGCCCGCAGGTCGTGGGAGACGGAGTAGCTGAAGCTCAGCAGCTCCCGGTTGGATTGCTCCAGCTCCTCGGTGCGCAGGCGGACCCGCTCTTCCAGGGTGGCATTCAGTTCGGCCAGGGCCAGTCGCTCCTCGTCGCGTCGGCTGGCATCCCGGTGGAGCAGGAGGGCCAGGGCGCCGACGAGGGTCAGCAGCAGGCTGGTACCAGCTGCAATGCGCCGACGGTGCTCGTAGAAATTGGCGAGGGCGTCTTCCATCGGGCGGCTGGTGCCGACGATCAGTGGCCGGTCGGCCAGGCGCCGGTAGGCGGTGATGCGCTCGGCGGGGTCATTGTCTGTCGAGCCGGTGACGACCATGCTGCGCTGATCGTGTTCTGCGCCGATGGCGGGGGAATCCGCCACGCTGCTGCCGATCAGCTCTTCGACCTGGGGATGGCGGATCAGGGTGATGGCTCGGGTGGCGTGGAGAATCAGGATGGTGTCCCGCGGGGCCAGTTGCAGGTCGCGGTAGACGCCCTCGAAATAGGAGTGGCTCATGGCTGCGCCTGCGGTACCCAGGTATTTTCCGGCGGGATCGAAGACCTGGCGCGTCAGCGGCGTGATCCAGTGCCCGGTGACTGGGCTGCGGGTCGGGCTGCCGATTTCGATTTCTTCCTTCAGGAGATGGGGAATGGCACGTTTGGGCGCTGGTTCGGTGCTTTTTTCGGTCGGGGAGGGATCGCTGGAGTCGGCGGCCAGGCTGCCGTCCTCCCGTTCGACGAAGAGGTAGTCGGCCTCGGGCAGATGGATGGCGCGTTGGCGCAGCAGTCTTTGAAGCTCATTGTCGTCGAAGGCTTCGACGCTGGCGCGGGCGGCCAGAATGCCGGCGACTTCGGCGACAGCGCCTTCCGTCTCGCCGAAGCTGCGTGCCACGTGTTCTTCAAGAGCGCGGGTCAGGCTCAGCAGTTCGGATTCGGCCCGCTGCAGGGCCTGTTCCCGGTCGAAGCGGATCAGGGAGATGGCGACGCCGACGATCAGGGCGGCGAGCAGCGTGAAGGCAAGCCAGATGGCCACGCGCAAACGCCGCAGGGACGGGTGGGCATTTGTGGCAGGTTCCGGCGCCTCGGCGGAGAGGGCCGGCGAGGCAAGGAGAGCAGGAGGGCGGCGAAGTCGTTCCATCTGTTGGAGGCATGGGGCTTGAAAGTGAGACAGGCGCACCCATATGAGCATCGTTAACGGTTCTTATGGAGCAAGCTTTATGACTGTCGAGCAAATGTCGTCCGCGCAAACCTTGAACTTTCAGGCTGAGGTCAAGCAACTGCTGCACCTCATGATTCACTCGCTGTATTCGAACCGCGAGATCTTCCTGCGTGAGCTGGTTTCGAATGCCTCCGATGCCTGCGACAAGCTGCGTTTCGAAGCCCTGGAGAACGGTGGGCTGTTCGAGGACGACGCCGAGTTGAAGATCCGCGTGGCCTACGACAAGGCCGCCCGGACGCTGACGATTGCCGACAACGGCATCGGCATGAATCGCGATGAGGTGGTGACCAATCTGGGCACCATCGCCAAGTCGGGGACCAAGGAATTTTTCGGCAAGCTGACCGGCGACCAGAAGAAGGACGCCCACCTGATCGGCCAGTTCGGCGTCGGTTTCTACTCGGCCTTCATCGTTGCCGACAAGGTCACGGTGCGCACCCGTCGCGCCGGCCTGGCGGCAGCCGAAGGCGTGAAGTGGGAATGCTCGATGACCGGCGAATCGGCCGGCGAATACACCGTCGAGCCCATCGACAAGGCCGGTCGCGGCACCGAGATCACGCTGCACCTGCGCGATGACCAGGACGATCTGCTGGCCAGCTGGAAGCTGCGTTCGATCATTCAGAAATATTCCGACCACATTCTTCAGCCCATCGTGATGAAGAAGGAGCAGTGGGACGAGGAGAAGCAGGCACAGGTCGTCAGCGACGAAGACGAGACCATCAACAAGGCCAATGCCTTGTGGGCGCGTGCCAAGTCGGACATCAGCGACGAGGAATACACCGAGTTCTACAAGCACGTCGGCCACGACTACGAAGAGCCGCTGGCCTGGACCCATTCGAAGGTCGAAGGTCGCCACGAATACACCCAGCTGCTCTACGTGCCGGGCCACGCGCCTTTCGACATGTGGGACCGCCAGGCACGCCATGGCGTGAAGCTGTATGTGCGCCGCGTCTTCATCATGGACGATGCCGAGAAGCTGATGCCGCTGTACCTGCGCTTCGTGCGCGGTATCGTCGATTCCAGCGATCTGCCGCTCAACGTGTCCCGCGAAATCCTCCAGGAATCCAAGGACATCGACACCCTGCGCGCCGGTTGCACGAAGAAGGTGCTGGGCCTGCTGGAAGACCTCGCCGAGAATCAGAAGGACAAATACACGACCTTCTGGAAGGAGTTCGGGCAGGTGCTGAAGGAAGGCGTCGGCGAGGATCATTCCAACAAGGACAAGATTGCCGGCCTGCTGCGCTTTGCCTCCACGCTTGCCGATACCACCGAGGAAACGGTGTCGCTGGCGGACTACATCGGCCGCATGAAGGAAGGGCAGGACAAGATCTACTACGTCACTGCCGACACCTTCAACGCCGCCAAGAACAGCCCGCATCTCGAAATCTTCCGCAAGAAGGGCATCGAAGTGCTGCTGCTCTCCAATCGCGTGGATGAGTGGGTGGTGGGCAACCTGACCGAGTTCGACGGCAAGCAGCTGGCTTCTGTCGCCAAGGGTGGCCTGGATCTGGGCACGCTGGAAGATGAAGCCGAAAAGGCTTCCATCGAGAAGGAAACCGGCGAGCTGAAGGATCTGCTCGACAAGATGAAGGGCAGCCTCGGCGACAAGGTGAAGGACGTGCGCGTCACCCATCGCCTGACCGATTCGCCCGCCTGCCTGGTGGCCGACGAGCACGACATGGGGATGAATCTGGCCCGCATGATGAAGGCCGCCGGACAGAACATGCCCCTGTCGAAGCCGATTCTCGAGATCAATCCGGCCCACCCGGTGGTGCTGCGCCTCAAGTACGAAGACAAGCAGTTTGAAGACTGGGCGGCTGTGTTGTTCGATCAGGCCCTGCTGGCTGAAGGCGGCACGCTGGACGATCCGGCGAGCTTCGTGAAGCGCATCAACCAGTTGATGCTGGCGATGAACGGCAACTGATCGTTCTGACCGCGGGGACGGACTTTCGGGTTCGTCCCCGTTTTATTTAGCGCTGGTAGATCTGGTAGGCGTTGAGACTCTTCGAGGGCTTGAGGGCGCCGGTGGCCGGGTCGTACATCGACGGTACTTTCTTGGGCATCAGTGCGTTGCTTGCCGAGCGGTTTACGTAACCATCGGTGGCGGCCTTCAAGGTGTTGGTGCGGGCATTGTAGGCAGACGTTATTTTGCCGGTGCCGCTTCCCCGGCGGATGCCGGGGGCCGAGGTGCCGCCACAGTTGCCATAGATGTTGCCATTCCGGTTCTTGAGGGAGCCTGGATCGTTGAACAGATGCACTTTTCCCGAGGCGTCCTGGCGGGTTGTCGCTGCACGGCCCTGTGTCTGGCCCTGCAGGCCGCACAGGGTTGCGGTGGGACGGCGCAAGGCTTCGGGGCGTGTGCCATGTCGGGATGGCGAGTATGCGCCACCAAAGGGTACGGCAGAGCCTGCGCCCCGCTTCATGGACGTATTGCCCGCAAGGCTGCTCTCCAGCGCAAGCACGTTCGCCGACTGACTGATCAGAAGGCTTCCCAGCATCGACAGCAACAACACGGATTTTCTCAAGGCAGAACCTCTTTCGAGCTAGGCAAAGAATCAACATACCCCAAAAGACAGGGGGCTGACGAGGCAATAGTTTGACCATGATCAATGCTAATCATTGTCATCTGTTCGACATCCTGCATGTCGGCTAAAGTGGCGGTCCGACTGATTTCCCGCACACGATCTCCATGGCTGTCGAACTTTTCAACAACGGCAAGCACGCCTGTCTGGCCTTCTACGATCTGGTAGACGAGGAGGTTGACCACGCCGTCCAGTGCAATCAGTTCCTGATCGTCGATGGCGAACACGGGGCGCTGATCGATCCGGGTGGGAACATGACCTACAACGGTTTGCTGATGTCCATGCAGCGTTTCTTCCCGTCCCGCGGGCTGGATTATATCTTCGCCACCCATGCTGACCCGGACATCATTGCCTCGCTGAACAAGTGGATGGTGTCTACCCACTGCAAGGTGATGATTTCGCGGTTGTGGACCCGTTTCATTCCCCACTTCACGACCGGCAAGGATTACACCGCCCGCATACTCGGTATCCCTGACGAGGGCATGAACATTACCCTTGGCGATAACAAGATCAAGGCCGTGCCCGCGCATTTCATGCATTCGGAAGGCAACTTCCAGTTTTATGACCCGGTGTCGAAGATCCTGTTCTCCGGCGACATGGGCGCCTCGTTGGTGAATCACGAGCAGGCCGCCGAGCCGGTGAAGGATTTCGACGATCACGTGATCACCATGGCCGGTTTTCACCGTCGCTACATGATCTCCAACAAGATCTGCCGCTACTGGGTAAACATGGTTCGCCAGCTCGACGTGGAGATGATCGTGCCCCAGCATGGTTGCCGCTTCGAGGGCAAGGTGATGGTCAATCGCTTCCTCGACTGGATCGAAAACCTCCAGTGCGGCATCGACATCATGACTCAGGAAAACTACCGGGTGCCGTGATGCATTTTTGTGGGTCGGACTTCAGTCCGACTCTACGGGTTCAGCGCATGTTGTCGGACTGAAGTCCGACCCACAGGGGGCGTCAGCGTTTTCGTGACAAGTGCGTAATAGCCCGGGTCAGTCCGTCGAGTGTCAGGGGGAACATCTGTTCTCCCAGTATTTGCCGGATGATGCCGATGGATTGGCGGTAGTCCCACATCCGCTCCGGTTCCGGGTTGAGCCAGGCCATCGACGGGTAGGCGTCGGCCAGGCGGCGTAGCCATACGGCGCCGGCCTCGTTGTTGCTGTATTCGATGGAACCGTTGGGCTGCAGGATTTCGTAGGGGCTCATGGTCGCATCGCCGACGAAGATCAGTTTGTAGTCGGGCCCGTACTTGTGCATCACGTCCACCAGCGGCGTGCGGTCGGAATGGCGCCGGCTGCTGTCGCGCCACACGTTGTCGTACACACAGTTGTGGAAGTAGAAATACTCCATGTGCTTGAACTCGGTACGGCAGGCCGAGAACAGTTCTTCGCACACTTTGACGTGGTCATCCATCGAGCCACCCACATCGAAGAAGATCAGCACCTTCACGGCGTTGTGGCGTTCCGGCCGCATCAGCAGGTCCAGATAGCCGGCATTGCGGGCGGTGGCGGCGATGGTGCCGTCCAGATCCAGTTCGTCCGGTGCGCCGAGGCGGGCAAAGCGGCGCAGGCGGCGCAGGGCCACCTTGATGTTGCGCGTGCCCAGCTCGACGCTGTCGTCGAGGTTGCGGTATTCGCGCTGGTCCCACACCTTCACCGCCGTGCGGTTGCCACTGGATTCGCCGCCGACGCGGATGCCTTCCGGGTTGTAGCCGTTGTTGCCGAAGGGCGAGGTGCCGCCGGTGCCAACCCACTTGGAACCACCCTGGTGGCGGCCCTTTTGCTCCTGCAGGCGCTTCTTGAACTCTTCCATCAGCGTGTCCCAGCCGAGCTTGTCGAGCTTGGCTTTTTCTTCGGGGCTGAGGTGCTTGTGCATCATCGCCTTCAGCCATTCCTCGGGCAGGTCGACCTCCAGCCCGGGAATCTGCTCGATGCCCTTGAAGTACTCCCCAAAGGCCTGGTCGAAGCGGTCGAAATGGGTTTCGTCCTTGACCAGGCTGGTGCGGGCGAGGAAGTAGAAATCTTCCATGCTGTGCTCGCCAAGGCCCGCCTGCAGGCCTTCGAGCAGAGTGAGGAATTCCTTCGTCGACACCGGCAGTTTGCGGGCCTTGAGGTGGAGGAAGAAGTCGATGAGCATGGCCTGCCTACCGGTTGCGCTGGGCCATGAAAACCAGCCGCTCGAAGAGGTGCATGTCCTGCTCGTTCTTCAGCAACGCGCCATGCAGCGGCGGGATGCTGGCCTTCTGGTCCGGCGAGCGCAGGGCTTCGACGGGGATTTCCTCGGCGACCAGCAGCTTGAGCCAGTCGATCAGTTCGGAGGTGGACGGCTTCTTCTTCAGGCCGGGCACGTCGCGCAGGCCGAAAAACACTTCCAGCGCTTCCTTCAGCAGAGCCTGCTTGATGCCCGGGAAATGCACATCGACGATCTTCTGCATCGTGTCCCGGTCGGGAAACTTGATGTAGTGGAAGAAGCAGCGGCGCAGGAAGGCGTCGGGCAGCTCTTTTTCGTTGTTGGAGGTGATGAAGACGATGGGACGGTGTCTGGCTTTGACGAGCTGGCGCGTCTCGTAAACGTAGAACTCCATGCGGTCGAGTTCGCGCAGCAGGTCGTTGGGGAATTCGATGTCGGCCTTGTCGATCTCGTCGATCAGCACCACGGTCGGCTCGTCGGCCTCGAAGGCTTGCCACAGGGTGCCCTTGACGATGTAGTTGCCGATGTCCTTGACCTTGTCGTCACCGAGCTGGGAGTCGCGCAGGCGCGATACCGCATCGTATTCGTACAGGCCCTGCTGGGCCTTGGTGGTGGACTTGATGTGCCATTGCATGAGCGGCATGCCCAGGGCGGCGGCGACTTCCTCGGCGAGCATGGTCTTGCCGGTGCCGGGCTCGCCCTTGATGAGGAGCGGGCGCTGCAGGCGGATGGCGGCATTCACCGCCAGCTTCAGGTCGGGGGTGGTGACGTAGTCGTCGGAGCCTTCGAAACGCATGGGGTGATTCCTCTGAGGGGGTGTTCCTGATTATAGCGATGCCGGCTTACGTGCACGGAAGATGCGTGCAGCCGTGCTTATGGTTTCTGCGTGGATGCTTACCGTGTCGTCGATCTGCCGGGCGTAGCCGCCGGCCATGGCAACGGCAATGGGCAGGCCGCGTTTCTTCACTTTCTCGAAGACCAGTTCGTCTCGTTCGGCGAGGCCGGCCTTGGTCAGCTTGAGTCGGCCGAGACGGTCGTCCTCATAAGGGTCGGCGCCAGCCAGGTAGATCACCAGATCCGGCCGGCCGCGGGCGAAGACGACGCCGAGGGCTGCCTGCAGGCCGGTGAGGTAAGCGTCGTCGGTCGTGCCGTCGGGCATTTCCAGGTCCAGATCGCTGCGTTCCTTGTCGAAGGGGTAGTTGCGGGCGCCGTGGATGCTGAAGGTGAAACAGTCGGGCTGGCTGGCAAGGATGGCGGCGGTGCCGTTGCCCTGATGCACGTCGCAATCGATGATCGCCACCCGCTCGACGCGGCCTTCGGCGCGCATGGCCAGGGCGGCGATGGCGGCGTCGTTGAAGACACAGAAGCCCTCGCCCCGGTCACGGAAGGCGTGGTGGGTGCCACCGGCCAGGTTGGCCGCGCAGCCGTCTTCCAGCGCGGCCCGGCAGGCGGCCAGGGTGGCGCCGGCCGAGCGCCGCGAGCGTTCGACCATGGCTTCGGACCACGGAAAACCGATGCGCCGGATTTCGTCCTTGCCGAGCGTGCCGCGGACGACGCGCTGCAGGTAGCCGGCGTCGTGGGCGCGCAGGATTTCAGTGTCGCTGGCCGCGGTCGGTATATGGAAGTCATCGGCCGCGAACTGGCCGGAGGCCATCAGGCGCTCCCGCAGACGGGCGTATTTTTCCATCGGAAAGCGGTGCCCCTCGGGCAGTGGCAGAACAAAATGGTCGGCGTAGAAGAGTTTCATCGTAAGTCGTCGGTTACTGGCGGTAGAGCGGGGAAGCCCGCCGCTGCTATCATTTCCCCAAGCGGCCACGGGGCCGATCATCGGGACGCATCATGCACCTTCTAGATAATCTGCGGGCCGAGCACGCCGAGATCACGGCGATCCGTCGCGACATCCACGCCCACCCGGAACTGGCCTTCGAAGAGCATCGTACTGCGGCCATCGTCGCCGATCGCCTCGAGGCGCTGGGCATCGAAACCCACCGGGGCGTCGGCAAGACCGGCGTGGTTGGTGTGCTGCGGGCTGGTACGAGTACCCGGGCCATCGGCCTGCGCGCCGATATGGACGCGCTGCCGATCCAGGAGAAGAACGATTTCAACCACCATTCCCGTCACCCCGGCCGGATGCACGCCTGCGGCCACGACGGGCACACGGCGATGCTGCTTGGCGCGGCGGCGCACCTTGCCCGCAACCCGGCGTTCGACGGCACAGTGTACTTTTTGTTCCAGCCGGCCGAAGAGGGTGAGGGCGGCGCACCGGCGATGATCGCCGACGGACTCTTTGAACGCTTCCCGATGGACGCGGTGTTCGGCCTGCACAACTGGCCGGGTTTGCCGCTGGGGCAGATCGCCGTGCATCGCGGGCCGGTGATGGCCTGCGCCGACCGTTTCGACATCGAGATCAAGGGCCACGGCGCCCACGCGGCGATGCCGCACCAGGGCATCGACCCGGTGCTGGCCGGCTCGGCGCTGGTGCAGGCCTTGCAGTCGGTGGTCAGCCGCAATAAAGACCCGCTGGACGCCGCCGTGCTGTCGGTGACCCAGTTCCATGCGGGCGACGCCTACAACGTGATTCCCGACATCGCCCGCATCGGCGGCACGGTGCGGGCCTTCCGGCCGGAGATCGAGTCGCAGGTGGAGGACACCATGCAGCGTATCTGCGCCGGGGTGGGCGCGGCTTTTGGTGCCAACGTGAATTTCGACTACCGGCGCGGTTATCCGCCGACCATCAACACCGTGGCCGAGGCGGAGTTTTGTGCCGCGGTGGCGGCCGAGGTGTGCGGTAGCACGAATGTGTCCATCGACCCGAAGCCGAGCATGGGGGCCGAGGATTTTGCCTACTTCCTGCAGGAAAAGCCCGGCTGCTACATCTGGCTTGGCAACGGCCCGGGGGAGGGTGGCTGCACGCTGCACAACCCGCACTACGACTTCAATGACGAGGCGATTCCCTTCGGTGTGGCCTACTGGGTGCGTCTGGCCCAGCGCTGGTTGTCAGTTGCATGAGGGCCGGCAGGAATCTTTCTGCCTGCCCGTTGCCTGACACCCCATGAACGCATTTTCCCTGTCTTTACGTATGCTGCGCCGCGATCTGCGTGCCGGCGAACTTGGCCTGCTCCTGATTGCCCTGGTGATTGCCGTCACCAGTCTGACCAGCGTCGGCTTCTTCACTGACCGCGTCGCCCAGGCGCTCACGCGGGAGGCCAACCAGCTCCTCGGCGGCGATCTGGTGGTGGTGTCCGACCATCCGCTGAATCCGGTCTTTCGGGACGAAGCGGGCCGGCGTGGTTTGAAGTCGGTGGTGTCGAGTACCTTTACCAGCATGGCGAGCTTTGGCGAGGGTGCCCAGCTGGCCGGTGTCAAGGTGGTCGAGGGTGGCCACCCGCTGCGCGGGGCGATCCGCATCGCGCCGGGGCTCAACCAGCCGGACGCGCCCGCGAAGGGCATTCCGGCGCCGGGCGAGCTGTGGCTGGACGAGCGTCTGGCCAGCGCGCTGGGGGCCAGGCCGGGCGACATGATCGGCCTGGGCGCCTCGCGCCTCAGGATGGCGGCGGTGCTGTCCTTTGAATCCGACCGGGGCGCAAATTTTTTCAGCCTGCTGCCGCGTCTGGTGATGAACGCGGCCGACCTGCCGGCAACCAGTCTGATCCAGCCGGGCAGCCGGGTTTTCTATCGCCTTCATGTAGCCGGCGAGATAGCCGACGTGGCCGGTTTTGAAGCCTGGGCCAAGCCCAAGCTGCAGCGCGGCGAAACCCTCGAGAACGTGGACAACGCCCGTCCGGAAGTCCGCTCGACCCTCGACCGCACCGAGCGCTTCCTGCGCTTTGCGGCGATGCTGGCGGTGGTGCTGGCGGCGGTGGCGGTGGGCCTGGCGACACGGCGTTTTGTCGATCGGCACCTGGATGGCTGCGCGGTGATGCGCTGTGTTGGCGCCAGCCAGTCGCAGCTTTTGCGGCTCTTTCTGGGCGAGTTTGCGCTGCTCGGGCTGGCTGCCGGGGTGGTCGGCTGCGTGCTGGGTTTTGGTGTGCAGTTCGTGCTCAACGGCTTGCTGGGTGAGTTGGTGGGCTTTCCGCTGCCGGCGCCTGGCTGGTGGCCGGTGGCCCACGGGCTGGCGGTGTCGCTGCTGCTCTTGATGGGCTTTGCGCTGCCGCCGCTGATCCGCCTTGGGCGGGTGTCGACCCTGCGCGTGCTGCGTCGTGAATGGGACGGTCTTGCCGCACGGGAAGGGCTGGCATGGGCGGTTGGCGCACTGGTGCTGGCGGGGTTGCTGGTCGGCATTGCTCGCGACTGGCTGCTCGGTTTGTGGGTGGTGGGCGGTTTTGCGCTGGCTTTTACGGTGTACGGGCTGGTCGGCTGGCTGGTGCTGGGCGCGTTGGGCCGGGTGCGGGCGGTGGCCAGCAGCGGCTGGCGCTACGGGCTGGCGTCGCTGCGCCGGCGGCCGGTGGCCAGCCTGGTGCAGGTGCTGGCCCTGGGCATGGGGCTGACCGCGCTGCTGCTCCTGACGCTGGTGCGCGGCGATCTGCTCGACAACTGGAAGCAGGCCACGCCGGCCGATGCGCCGAACCGTTTCGTGATCAACATCCAGCCCGATCAGCTCGACCCGCTGCGCAAGTTTTTCAAAGACGAAGGCCGGCCGGCGCCGAACCTGCAGCCGATGATCCGCGGCCGCCTGGTGGCGGTGAACGGGCGTCCGGTGAGCGCCGATGACTACACCGACGACCGGGCCAAGCGCCTGGTCGACCGCGACTTCAACCTGTCCTTCGACACCCGCCTGCCCAGCGGCAACAGCGTGGTGGCGGGGCAGTGGCACGGTGACAGCAAGACGCCGGCTTTCTCGGTGGAGCAGGGCCTGGCCCAGACCCTCGGGCTGGCGATGGGCGACTTGCTGACTTTCGAGATCGCCGGTAATCGCAGCGAGGCGCGGGTCACCAGCCTGCGCAAGCTCGACTGGGATTCGATGCGGGTGAACTTCTTCGTCGTTGCGGGGCCGGGCATGCTCGAGAGCTTTCCGGCCAGCTACATCACCAGCTTCTACCTGCCCGCGACGCAAATGGATTTTGCCAACCGGATGGTGGCCGCCTTTCCCAACTTCACGGTGATCGACGTCGCAGCGGTGATCGGCCAGATCCAGGGCATGGTCGAGCAGTTGATTGCGGCGGTGCAGTTTGTTTTCGGCTTTGCGGTGGTGGCCGGGGTGATCGTGCTCTTTGGCGCCCTCCAGGCGACCCACGACGAGCGCGAGAAGGAGATGGCCATCCTGCGCACGCTGGGGGCGCGCAACGCCCAGCTGCGGTCGGCGCTGCTCGCCGAGTTTGCGGTGCTCGGGCTGGTGGCCGGCGTGCTGGCCGGCGTGGGGGCGACAGCCATTGGCTGGGCGCTGGCGCACTTCGTCTTCAAGCTTCCCTACGCGCCGAGCGTGCTGCCTTTGCTGGTGGGGGCGGTGGCCGGCTGCGCGGTGGTGGTGCTGGCTGGCTGGTTCGGCACCCGGCACCTGCTGTCGCAACCGCCGCTGGCGAGTCTGCGGGCGCTGAGCTGAGTTGAGTGGGTCGGACTTCAGTCCGAGTCCCCCCGTTCAGCACGTGACGTCGGACTGAAGTCCGACCCACTGGCACCGGTATACTTCGACCATGAATCCTGAATCCGCTGCGGCCCTGTTCCCCTGGCTTTTTGCTGTCCTCGTTCTGTGCGTTTTTCTTGTTGCCTGGCTCGTGCTGCGGGTGAACAGTCTGGCCCGCGCGCAGGATGGACTCGCCGACGAACTGGCAGCGCGCGTGGAGGCCCGCCTGGCGAGTCTTTTTGGCGGCCAGCAGCTCCACTTTGTGAAGGAACTGCAGGCCGCCACGACGGCCAGCAGCGACCGGGTCATGGAGATGGTCGGCGGCGAAGTGGACCGTCTGCGTGACCGTCTTGACGCCGAGCAGGTCACTTCCCGCCATGCCCTCCAGCAACTCCAGCTGGCACTGGTCGGGCAATTGGGCAGCCAGAAGGAAGAAACCGCGTTGCGCCTGTCGGGCCTGGCCAATGCCATCGCCAGCGCCCAGGAAAAGCTGCGCAGCGAGATGGTGGCCGAGACGCTCAAGACCCTCTCAGAACACGCCCGGGCCGACCGCGAGCTGCTGCAGAACGGCCTGCGCGCCGCCTCCGAGCAACTCACCCTGAGCATCGAAACCCTCAGCCGCACGGTGAATGAGCGCCTGGAGGCGATCACCGGCCACGTGAACCAGCGCCTCGACGAGGGCTTCCGCAAGACCAACGAGACCTTCGCCAACGTGATGGCGCGCCTGGCCACCATCGACGAAGCGCAGAAGAAGATAGGTGACCTGACCACCAACGTGGTGAGCCTGCAGGAGCTGCTCGGCGACAAGCGGGCGCGCGGCGCTTTTGGCGAAGTGCAGCTCGAAGCACTGATCCGCAACGCCTTGCCGCCGGAGGCTTTCGACTTCCAGTTCACCCTGCCCAACGGCACCCGCGCCGACTGCGTGCTGCGCCTGCCCGAGCCGACCGGCATGGTGGTGGTGGATTCCAAGTTTCCACTGGAAAACTATCATCGCATGTTCGTGGCCGACAGCGGCGATCTGGAGCGCCGCGCTGCGCAGGGGGCTTTTCGCGGCGACGTGAAGCGGCACGTGGATGCCATCGCCAACAAGTACATCCTGCCGGGGGTGACGTCGGACGGGGCGGTGATGTTCGTGCCGGCGGAAGCCGTGTTCGCCGAAATCCACGCCTATCACCCGGAGGTGGTCGAATACGCCATGGGCCGCCGGGTGTGGATCGTCTCGCCGACCACGCTGATGGCCGTGCTCAACACCGCCCGCGCCGTGCTCAAGGACGTGGAAACCCGCAAGCAGATCCACGTCATCAAGGACGCCCTGGGCAAGCTCGCCAAGGACTTCACCCGCTTCGACGAGCGCATGCAGAAGCTCGCCGTGCACATCCGCCAGGCCGGCGAAGACGTCGCCGAGGTGCAAACCTCGTCACGCAAGATCACCGCCCACTTCCAGAAGATCGAAGCCGCCCAGCTGGACGATCTGCCGGTGGCCCTGCCGGGTGGTGACTAGGCGCGGAGGTGGGCGCGCAAGTGCTGGCGTCTTGCGAGCAAGATTTCAGGCTGTGGCGATGCCCCTTTTTGGGGTGCGTGCAAGGCGGAATGGTTTGGGCGCGAGGCGCCAGGGCTCGCAAGTCTGCGCTGGCAGCTTGCGCACGCACCGGCGTGCTGGCGTGTGCGAGGAAAATTGCCTTGTGGTCGAAGCCCGGCGGCTTGCGCGCGAAGCAAAACGCTTCGTTTGCAAGCCGCTGTGTTGTGCGTCCAAACCCGTTTGGTGCGTGGGCAAAGCAGAACCGCGGGTGAGCAAGCGCGACTCAGTAGCCCTTGAAGTCCTTAAGCAGGAAGACGTAAACCTCGCGCTTGAAGTCTTTGTGGATCGGCACGACGACCTTGCCGAGTTTTTCGCTGCTGGCGAAGCATTCGGCGATGGCGGGGATGTCGGGCTTGCGGCTCACGTAAAGCACGTCGCGGCCGCGCTTGTCGGCGAGGGTGGTGACTAATTCGTAGTGGTCGATGGGGGTGCCGCCCGGATGCCAGGCGGCATATTCGGCCGGGTGCAGGCGGTACACCAGGTGGGCGATGAGCTCCCGGTCTTCGGCAACCAGGATGCTGCCGGGGTGCTCGTCCACGAAGGGGCGGACGCCGTCGGCGAGGTGGAGCCAGCCGCGGGCGCGCTTGTAGGGGTCGTTTTTGGCGGTGAGTTCGATGCCGGTGGCGTGGGCGATGTCCGGCCAGTGGTAGGCGCCCACCGAGGCGACCAGGTTGACCGCCACGCCGGCGACGAGCCAGCGCCGCCGTTCGGCCACGAATACCGCCGGCACCAGCAGGCAGGCAGCCACAAAAATGGGTGCCGCCCAGTTGCCGTTGGCCCGGCCGGTGAGGGCCTGGGCACTGACCAGCGCGAGTAGTGGCACGATGAAGATCAGCAGGGTGCGATGGGCCGGCTGGCGCCACAGTTTGGGGGCCTTGAGCAGCGCCCAGATGAGCAGGATGCCGAGCACCGGGCCGAGGGACAGCCACTGGGCGCCGATGAACTCACCCAGCTGGGCCGGATGCCAGCCGCGCTCACCGTGGCCGACCCGCGTGATGTCGGCGGTGTGGCGGAAGGTCGGGAAGTCGTGGGTCCAGTTCCAGTACAGGTTGGGGGCGAGGATGGCGCAGGCCAGCAACACGGCCACCCACGGCTGCGGCCGGGCCAGCCAGCGCCGCTGCTGTGGGTCGAGGGCGAGCAGCAGCAGGGCCGAGGGCAGGAAGGCGGCCATGGTGTATTTCGACATCAGGCCAACGCCGATGGCTGCGCCGCAGGCCAGCCAGTCGCGCCAGCCGTCGCGCTCGAGTGCCCGCAGCAAAAAAAGCAGCGCCAGCGACCAGCACAGCAGCAGCGGCGCATCGGTGGATACGAACAGCCCGAGGGCCGACACCAGCGGCATCGACATGAAGCCCAGCCCGGCCCAGAAACCAACCCGCACCGAATACAGACGCTTGCCGAGGACGTACAGCACGGCAGCAGTGGCCGGGTAGATGAGCAGGGACGGCAGCTTGATGGCGATGATGCCGTTGCCGAAGATGGCGGTGCTGGCGGCAATCAGCGCGGCAATGACCGGTGGCTTGGAGAAATAGCCCCAGTCGAGGTGCTGCGACCAGCCCCAGTAGTAGGCCTCGTCCACGTAGAGATCAATGCCGAGGTGGTTGATGACCCACAGCCGGTAGGCGGTCAGGATGGCCGCAATGACGGCCAGCGTTGTGGCGCAGGAGCGGTTGTCGGTCACGGTTTCACTTTTACCAATGCGACGCCGCCTTCGCGGAACAGGTAGTCGACGGGCGCGTCGACCGGCAGGCGGTCGGTGCGGGTCAGGGCCACCTGGCCCGCTTGCGGATCACCCTTCTGGGTGACCGCCTGACGATAGACACTGAAGCTCGGTGCGGTGGTGAAGCGCCAGAACAGTACCTCACCGCCGGTTTCGGCGGCCTTGAGGCCAGCGCGTTTCACCGGGCCCTGGGCCAATTCACCGGCGTAAGGCACAACGATGCCGGCCAGCAGGCCGACCTGAATGATCGCCGTCACGATGAGCCGCTTGATCAGCGACACCTTCGGGAAGAACACGTAAGCCAGCCACACCATCAGCCCGCCGACGGTGGCGCCAATGTAGATGCTGTCGGCCACTTCGAGGGCGCGTCCGAGCTGGGCGCGGTAAAAACCGTCGCCCAGCGTGCTGTGGGCCAGTACATCAAACAGGTTGGGGAGCAGCGCGAACAGCACGAACAGCAGCCCCGGCAGGACCAGATGCGGCCAGGCCCGGCGGGCGTTGCCGGCGTGTACGCCGATCAGGATGAACAGCGGCGTGCAGCCATACAGCACGTAGTGCGGCAGCTTGGTGCCGGACAGCGAGAAGAAGGCCAGCACGAAGCCGAACCAGATCCACAGGAAGCGCTGCAGTGGGTCATTCAGGCCGGCGCGGAGTTTGGTTAGTGCAACGACGAACAGACCGCTCCACGGCAGCAGCAGCAGCGGCACGGCGATCAGGTAATAAAAGGCGCTGCCGCCGTGGCCTTCGAGCGAACCCGAGAAGCGCTGGACGTTGTGCTTCATGATGAAGCCGTTGATGAAGTCCTGGCCGTGAAGGTGGTAGGCGTAGGCGTACCAGGGGGTGACGAGGGCGATCAGGATGAGCAGGCCGAGCGGGTTGAAGACCGTTCGCAGCCAGGTTTTCCATTCGCCGCGGCTGGCGCAGTACAGCAGGCTGACGGTGCCCGGCACGATCAGCGCCACCGGGCCCTTGGTCAGGGCACCGAGTCCGATCCACACGAAGGCGCGCAGCAGCGGCGCGCGACGGCCGCTTTCGAGGTGGCGCCAAACGTCGAACAAGGTGAGGGCGAGCAGGCAGTTGAGAAGTCCGTCGGCGGTGGCGGCGCGGCCGATGGCGAAGGGACCGAGCGCCGTGCAGGCAACAGCCAGGGCGATCAGCGCCGCATCTTCACCGACGCGCTTGCGGGCGAAGAAGTAGGTGGCGTAGCTCCACACGATGGCGGCCAGCGCCGAGGGCAGGCGGAAAGCCCACTCGGTGGGGCCGAAGATCAGGTAGCCGACCGATTGCAGCCAGTAGATCAGGATCGGCTTGTCGAAGCGTGGTGCGCCGTTGAGGTAGGTGAACAGGAAGTCGCCGCGCTCGAACATCTCGCGGGTGGCTTCGGAGAAGGCGCCCTCGTCCACGTCGAAAAGCGGCGCGCCGCCCAGTCGGAGCAAAAAGGCGAAGAGGGGCAGGACGAGGATCAGGCGGCCGAGGAGCGTTCCTGCGAGCCGCCCGTCGGCAGACTGAAATCCGTTCATGAGGCGCCCGATTTACTTGCCGTCGCCGGCGTGCCAGCCCTGGCCGTCGTCCAGCGCCGCGGTTTCGCGGGCCACGTAGGCCTGGCTGTTGCCGGATTCGAAATACACGCGGGTCAGCAGTTCGGCGAGCACGCCGGAGGTGACCATCTGGACGCCGGCGATGATCAGGAAGAAGCCGCCGAAGAACAGCGGCCGGGTGCCGATGGAGGCGCCGGTGAAGATTTTGAGGCCGGTCAGGTAGGTCAGGATCAGCATGCCCAGCGCCCCGAGGCCGAGGCCGATACCACCGAAAAAGTGGCCCGGGCGGGTGCGGAAGCGCATGAAGAAGTAGACGAAGATCAGGTCGAGAATGACCCGGAAGGTGCGCGAGATGCCGTACTTGGATTCGCCGAACATGCGCGCGTGGTGAGTGACTTCTTCCTGGGCGATCTTGCGCGGCGTGGTGACGGTAGCCAGCCAGGCCGGGATGAAGCGGTGCATTTCGCCGTACAGGCGCACGTTCTTGATGGCGCTGGCGCGGAAGGCCTTGAGTGAGCAGCCGTAGTCCTGCAGGTGCACGCCGGTGATGCGGGCGATCAGGCGGTTGGCGATCTTCGACGGGATCTTGCGCAGGATCATGCCGTCCTTGCGGTTCTTGCGCCAACCGGCGACCAGGTCGAGGTCTTCGCGGAGCAGGCGGCCGACCATGCGCGGGATGTCGATGGGGTCGTTCTGCAGGTCACCGTCCATGGTAACGATCACGTCGCCGCGGGCGGCGTCGAGGCCGGCCTGCATGGCGGCGGTCTGCTTGAAATTGCGCATCAGCGCCACGATGCGCACGTGGGGGCCGTAGCGCTTGGCGGCCTTCTCGAGATTGGGCACGGTGTTGTCGGACGAGCCGTCATCGACGATCACCACTTCCCACGGGTAGGGGTAGGGATTGAGGGCCAGGTGGACGCGTTCGAGAAGCGGGTCCACGTTGTCTTCCTCGTTGTACAGCGGGACGACCAGCGACAGGCGGTGGGGAGGCAGATCGGCCGGAATGTCCGGCGTGGCCGGGGGAAGCGATGAGAGCTGGGTGGATTCGGTCATGATGGCTATTCGGCTGTGGATCTGGTTTGCGCCCCGTCGACGGCGGACGAGGCGGATTGTATGTCGGACGATGCGTGATCGGTCGTTTCCTGCACCCGGGCGGCCGGGAAAAGCCAGGCAATGGCGCCGGACGTGACCGAGCAGGCAATCACGAAAAGGTGCAGCGCCAAGGCCACTTGCAGGCCGACCGCCAGCGGAATGCCGCTGGGCAGCAGTGCGGCGGCAGCGCCGGCTTCGTAGGTGCCGAAACCGGCAACGCCCTGGATGGGCAGGATGGCAGCCAGTTCGGCTCCCAGGGCGCCGGCCGCACCGACAGCCAGGGCGGCGGGGATCAGCGCGGCCAGCAGGCAGGCCTGGGCGGCGAGTTTCACCGTCCAGTTGGCGATGGTCCATACCCAGCCGTAGCGGGCGTGACGGGTGCTTTCGGCGAAGGCGTCGCGCACCTTGGCGAGCTTGGCGGTGAAGGCCTTGCCGTCGGCCCAGTCGTGCGGCGCCCGCGCCCAGCGCGGCAGCCACCAGGCGGTGACGATGACGCCGATGACGGCGATTGCCTTGAGGCCCGGATGGACGCCCGGCCACACGATGGCCGCGAGCGCCATCACCACGAAGGCATCCTGCAGGCGAAACCAGAACAGGGAGGCGATGGCGCGTGGGAGGGGAATGCCGAAGTTCTGGCGCAGCAGCAGCGGGAAGGCCGCTTCGCCACCCCGGAAGGGCACCACGTTGATCATCGCATTGTGGATCAGCACGATGCGCAGGCAGGTGCCGAAGCGCCGCCCGGCCTGGGCGCGGAATTCGTCGAAGACGCGCAGGGCGCGCAGCCCGTACGACAGCGCGAAGCCGGCTGCCGACAGGCCGAGCGTGAGGGCGTCGAGCCGGGCGAACACGTCGCCGAGGCCGCGCCAGCGTCCGTCGGCCATCAGCCAGGCGAGCAGGCCGGCTGATACGGCAAGGGCGAGCAGGCGTTTGAAGTTCATGGGCCGCGTTCCGGGTTGTTCATGAGGGCCGCTGCTGCGCCGCCGATTCCCCAGGCGGCCAGACCGATCTGGTAGAGGCGGGCGAGGGGGTAGCCGAGATCCACAAACAGCAGGGCCAGGCTTGTCGCGAGGGCGATGGCGGCCATGCTGCGAACCCCCCCGGGTTTCTGCCAGAAGCGTACACGCCCTGACAGCCAGGTGCCGAGCACGCCGGCCAGCCAGCCGCCGGCGGCGCCGGTGAGCACGTCGAGGGGCCAGTGAGCGCCCACCGCGATGCGCGACAAGGCCACCAGCGCAGCGGCCGCGCAGATCGCCGGTGCGGCCCACCAGCGGGTGGCGGCCTTCGGCCAGGCCAGAATGATTACCGCCGCCGCGAGGAAAGCGGTTGTGGCATGGCCGGACGGGAAGGAATGTACGTAGAGCTTCTGGCCGATGAGGGTGAAGCTTTCCGCTTGCAGCACGCCGGCCGGACGCATGACGTCGAAGTAGCGCTTGGCCCCGTTGCTGAAAAGGATGGCAAGGGGCGCGGCAAGGAAGGCTGACGCCAGCCAGCGGGGTTGTGTCTTGAGGGTCGGGGCGAGGAGGGCGATCGTTCCGATGGCCGAGCCGCCCAGCGTAATGGCTGACCACGCCGTCGGCGGGAGCCAGCCGCTGGCTGCTGCATTCAGGGCGAGGAATATCTGCTGGTTCGAACCGTCGAGGGCGACCGCCATCGCCAGCGCCGCCAGCAGCAGCGCGGGCAGCACGGCCCACAGGCGCGGCAATGCCGTGGAGGCTGAAGGCTCCGGCGAGGGGGGGGAATCGGGCAGGGCGGAAGGAGGCAAAAGTGGGCCTGATGCGACAAAGCCCGCCATTTTAACCGATTGACTGCCTGCCGGCCTCAGGCTGCCCGTCCGCTGGTGTTGACGGCCGACAACTGCATGCCGCGCTTGCCGGCCTGCTTGGCCCTATACATGGCCGCATCGGCGGCACGCAGGATGCTGTCCTGGTCGGCGCCATCGTCGGGAGCAATGGCGAGGCCGATGCTGCCGCTCATGGCAAGCGTGTGTCCCATCACCTCGAAGGGATGGGTGAAGACGCCGAGCAGGCGTTCGCCCAGGAAGGACAGGCTGTCGCGGTTGTTGACGTCAGGAAAGACGCCGACGAATTCGTCGCCACCGGTGCGGGCGATCACGTCGCTGATGCGCAGGGCGGTGCCCAGGCGCTGGCCGATCTGCACGAGGAGGGCGTCGCCGACGGCGTGGCCGTAGGTGTCATTGACCGGCTTGAAGCCGTCCAGATCGATGACCGCCACGCCGAGGACCGTGCCGGTGTCCTTGCTGCGGGCGAGTTCCTTTTTGAAGTGCCCCTCAAGGAAGCTGCGGTTCGGCAGGCCGGTGAGGGCATCGTGGTGCGCCAGGTGCTGCAGGCATTCGGCGGTCAGGTGGCGGGCGGTGACGTCGAGGAGGGTCACGATGCGCAGGGGGCCCTTGTAGCCTTCGATGGTGCCTGGAATGCGTTCGACAGCGATGGGCATGCCGTCCGGCCGCTCGCCGGTCCATACGCCGTCGTTCTCGCTGAGAATTTCGTCGAGGCGCTTGCCGCGCAGGCTTTTGCGCGGGCGGCCGAGCATGCGGCAGGCGGCACGATTGGCGTCGGCGATCTTGTCGGTGCTGCCGAGGATGCAAACGCCGGCGCCGATCTGGTTCATCATCGAGCGCATCAGGCGACCGGAGCGTTCCGACTGGCGTGCCTGGCGCAGGTGCAGGGTGCCGATGGCGATGAGGCCGGCCAGGCCGGTGCCGAGGGCGAGGGCCGTCAGGGTTGTGGTGGCGTGGGTGGCGTCGTCCTTTTGTTTCGTCAGATGGGCGGCGAGTTCGGCCATGGCCGGGCCGAGTGCCCGCAGCTCGCCCTTCGCCGCTGCCGAGCCCGGGCTAAGGGTGTTGAGTCGGGTGACGCTGCGCCAGCGGGCGAGGATGTCCATCAGCACCAGCCGGGCTTCGCTGCCTTCCACCGGCAGGATGTCAATCTGCGTGTTCTCGAGGGTATGAACGGTGCCACCGGCGCGCAGGGCTTGCAGGGCTGCGTTGAGCCAGCGCTCGCGGGGATCCTGGGGCACCAGGCCGGCGGGTTCATCAGCGTGCGGGGCTGACTCGATGTCGGCCGCCATCTGCCAGGTGACCGCCGTGCCCTGCTGGACCAGTGCGACTTGTCTGGCCAGGTCGTTCTGGACCTGGTTGTGTCCGTAAGCCTGGACCAGAATCGCGACCTCGGCGGCGCAGAAGATCACCGTGATCACCCAGAAAATGCGCGACCAGAGTGGAGACGTGGAAGAGGCTCGACGGGATGCCATTGGGGCTGTGTGCAGACGCGGGAAGGGCTGAATTCTCTCACACGTCCAATGACAGTGGCACGGCCGGATTGCATGCCGGTCGACTTGCGGGTCCGTCGACTTGCAAAGGGTGGTCGGAGCAGGGTTTGTGCTCGGGTATAATCCTGAGTCCTTTTCGTGTCCGACCCGGGTTTTGCCACCCTCGACGCCCATCCCTGCCATGTCCGAAATCCTCAAGCTGCGCGGTGCGCCCGCCCTCTCCAGTTCCCGTCTTGCCCGGCTGACCGACTCGGTCAAGACAGTCCTGCCCCGTCTGAAGGGCCTGGCTGTCGAGCACTGGTATTTCGCGGAAATCACCGCTCCGCTGTCCGCCGACGAGTTGGCCCGCCTGGTGGACCTGCTGGGTGCCCACCCGGAAGGCGCTGCGCCGGCCGGCAGCCTGCTAATGGTGACGCCGCGCCTGGGCACGATCTCGCCCTGGTCCTCCAAGGCCACCGACATCGCCCACCAGTGCGGCTTCGACAAGATCGTTCGTGTCGAGCGCGGCACCGCCCTCAGCTTCGATCTGCGCGGCGGCCTCGATGCCCGCGACCGCGAAGCCGTCCTGCCGGCGATCCACGACCGCATGACCGAGTCGGTGCTCGATAACCCCGACGCTTCCCATGCCCTGTTCCAGCACTACGCCCCGCAGCCCCTGACCACCGTGGACATCCTTGCCCGCGGTCGTGACGCGCTGGTGATGGCCAACAGCGAGCTGGGCCTGGCCCTGTCGGACGACGAAATCGACTATTTGGTGGACAACTTCACCCGCGTCGGGCGCAACCCGACCGACGTCGAGTTGATGATGTTCGCCCAGGCGAACTCCGAGCACTGCCGCCACAAGATCTTCAATGCCGACTGGGTCATCGACGGCCGCCCGGAAGAGAAAACCCTCTTCGGCATGATCCGCGACACCCACAAGGCCCACCCGGAAGGCACCGTTGTCGCCTATTCCGACAACGCCTCGGTGATCGAAGGTGCAACGGTCGACAAGCTCTACCCGGACGCCACTGGCGCCTGGAAGTACCGTGAAGAGCTGACCCACATCCTCGCCAAGGTTGAAACCCACAACCACCCGACCGCCATCTCGCCCTTCCCGGGGGCCTCCACCGGCTCCGGCGGCGAGATTCGCGATGAAGGTGCCACCGGCCGCGGCTCCAAGCCCAAGGCCGGCCTGTCCGGTTTCTCGGTGTCCAACCTCGAGATCCCCGGCTTCGAGCAGGCCTGGGAGGAACACTACGGCAAGCCCGAGCGCATTGCCTCGGCCCTCGACATCATGATCGAAGGCCCGCTGGGTGCGGCGGCCTTCAACAACGAATTCGGCCGTCCCAACCTGACCGGTTATTTCCGTACCTTCCAGCAGAGCGTGCAGGATGAAGTGCGCGGCTATCACAAGCCGATCATGATCGCCGGCGGCCTCGGCAGCATCCAGGCCGAGCAGTCCTTCAAGGTCAAGTTCGGCCCCGGCACCCTGCTGATTCAACTGGGCGGGCCGGGCATGCTGATCGGCCTTGGCGGTGGCGCCGCGTCGTCCATGGCGACCGGCACCAATACCGCTGATCTGGACTTCGCTTCCGTACAGCGCGGCAACCCGGAAATCGAACGCCGCTGCCAGGAGGTCATCGACGCCTGCTGGCAGAAGGGCGCCGACAACCCCATTCTCGCCATCCACGACGTGGGCGCCGGTGGCCTCTCCAATGCCTTCCCCGAGCTGGCCGATTCCGCCAGCCTCGGCGCGCACTTTGAATTGCGTGAAGTGCACATCGAAGAGCCGGGCATGAGCCCGCGGGAAATCTGGTCCAACGAATCGCAAGAACGCTACGTCATCGCCATCGCCCCGGAAAACCTCGAAGTCTTCCGTGCCCTGTGCGAGCGCGAGCGCTGCCCGTTTGCGGTGGTCGGCACCGCGTCCGACGACGGCCGCCTGGTGGTCTCCGACCGTCACTTCGGCAACGACGCCGTGGACATGGAAATGCAGGTTCTCCTCGGCAAGCCGCCGAAGATGACCCGCAATGTATCCACCCGTCAGGTTTTCGTGCCGCCCTTCGATGTCACCGATATCTATCTGGCCGACGCCTGCAAGCGCGTGCTGTGCATGCCGGCCGTGGCCAGCAAGAACTTCCTGATCACCATCGGCGACCGTTCCGTCGGCGGCATGACCGCCCGCGACCAGATGGTCGGCCCGTGGCAGATCCCGGTGGCCGACGTGGCCGTGACCACCATGAGCTACCACGGCTACCTGGGCGAAGCCTTCGCCATGGGTGAGCGCACGCCGCTGGCCACCATCGACGCCCCGGCTTCCGGCCGCATGGCGATCGGCGAGGCGATCACCAACATCGCCGCCGCCGATATCCGTTCGCTGGGCGACGTGAAGCTCTCCGCCAACTGGATGGCTGCTGCCGGTCACCGGGGCGAGGACGTCAAGCTGTTCAAGACGGTCGAGGCCGTGTCGCACTTCTGCCAGGCCGCCGGCATTTCGATTCCGGTCGGCAAGGACTCCCTGTCCATGCGCACCGCCTGGAATGACGCGGGCGAGGACAAGCAGGTCGTGTCGCCGCTGTCGCTGATCGTCACCGGCTTTGCGGCCGTGCAGGACGTGCGCCGCACCCTTACACCGCAACTGCAGTTCCCGGAAGGCGTCGAAACCGAGTTGCTGCTCATCGATCTCGGCAACAACCAGAACCGCCTTGGCGGTTCGGTGCTGGCCCAGGCCTACAATTCCGTCGCCGAACACGCGCCGGATGTGGATGCCGCCCAGCTCAAGGCCTTCTTCGAACTGATCCAGAAGTGGCGTCAGGATGACCTGATCCTCGCCTACCACGACCGCTCCGACGGCGGCCTCTTCGCCACCCTGTGCGAAATGGCCTTTGCCTCCAAGTGCGGCCTGTCGGTGATGCTCGATACCGTCGCCTACGATCAGTACATGAACGACGTCGATGGTCTCGACAAGCGTCCGGATTCGCTCAAGGGCCGTTTCAACGACATGCTCTTCAAGGCGCTGTTTGCCGAAGAACTGGGCGCCGTGATCCAGATTCGCCGGGCCGACCGCAGCCGCTTCACCGAAGCCCTGCGTCAAGCGCGTTTGTCCTACCATTTCGTCGGCGAGCCCAATGACCGGGACGAGATGCGCTTCTGGCGCAACGCCAAGCTGGTCTTCCAGGCACCCCGCGCCGAGTTGCTGCAGCTGTGGTCCGAGACCAGCTACCGGATCGCCCGCCTGCGTGACGATGCCGAGTGCGCCAAGGAAGAATTCGACGCGCTGGCCGATGTCGCCAACCCCGGTTTGTCGGTGGCCCTGAGCTATGACGCCGCCGAAGACATCGCTGCCCCCTTCATCGCCACTGGTGTCCGTCCGAAGGTGGCCATCCTGCGCGAGCAGGGCGTCAACTCCCAGGCCGAAATGGCGGCCGCTTTCGAGCGTGCCGGCTTCGCTCCCTTTGATGTGCATATGTCCGACCTGCAGGCCGGTCGCGTGCACCTGTCCGACTTCACGGGCCTCGCGGCCTGTGGCGGCTTCTCGTATGGCGACGTGCTCGGGGCGGGGCAGGGCTGGGCCAAGTCGATCCTGTTCAACCCGATGCTGCGCGAACAGTTCGAAGCCTTCTTCCAGCGTACCGACACCTTCGCGCTGGGCGTCTGCAACGGCTGCCAGATGATGTCCAACCTGGCCGAGATCATTCCCGGTGCCGAAACCTGGCCGCGCTTCCAGCGCAACCGCAGCGAGCAGTTCGAGGCCCGCTTCGTGATGGTGGAGGTGCAGGAAAGCCCGTCGATCCTGCTGGCCGGCATGGCTGGCAGCCGCATGCCGATCGTCGTCTCCCATGGCGAAGGCCGCGCGGTGTTCCAGGGCGTCGATGCCCAGGACAACGCGAAGATCGCCCTGCGCTACGTGGACAACAGCGGTGCCGTCGCCGAGCGCTATCCGTTCAACCCGAACGGCTCGCCCGCCGGCATCACTGGCCTGACCACGCCGGACGGCCGCTTCACGATCATGATGCCGCACCCCGAGCGCACGGCCCGTACCGTGCAGATGAGCTGGCATCCGGCCGATCTGGGTGAGGATTCGCCGTGGCTGCGCATGTTCCGCAACGCGCGGAAGTGGGTCGGCTGATAATCGAAAGCCCCAAACAGAAACGGCCGTCGCATTGCGCGACGGCCGTTTTTTTGTGGATCGGACTTGAGTCCGACAACACCGGCGGAGTGCTTACATCCCCTGGTAGATCGGCCCTTCGCCGCCTTGCGGCGTTACCCAGTTGATGTTCTGGGTCGGGTCCTTGATGTCGCAGGTCTTGCAGTGCACGCAGTTCTGGGCATTGATCTGCAGGCGCGGATTGTCGCCTTCCGGGCTGCGCACGATTTCATACACGCCAGCCGGGCAGTAGCGCTGCTCGGGAGCGTCGTACTTCGCCAGGTTGATCGAGATCGGCACCGACGCATCCTTGAGCTGCAGGTGGCAGGGCTCGTCTTCTTCGTGGTTCGTGTTGGACAGGAAGACTGACGACAGGCGGTCGAAGGTGAGCTTGCCGTCCGGCTTCGGGTAGGAGATTGGGGCGCACTCGGCGGCGGGCTTGAGCGTCGTGTGGTCTGCCGAGTTGTGCAGCGTCCAGGGAACATTGCCACCGAACAGTTTCTGGTCGATGCCAAAGAGCAGCGAGCCGAGCCACAGGCCCTTTTTCATGTAGGGCTTGAAGTTGCGGGTCTTGTGCAGTTCGGCGTGCAGCCAGCTGGCCTTGAAAGCTTCCGGGAAGGCGCTCAGCTCGTCCTGGGCGCGCTCGGCGACGAGGGCGTTGTAGGCGGCTTCGGCGGCCAGCATGCCGGACTTCATGGCCGCGTGGCTGCCCTTGATGCGGGCGGCGTTGAGGAAGCCGGCATCGTCACCGATCAGCGCACCACCCGGAAAGACCAGCTTGGGCTGGCTCTGCAGGCCGCCGGCTGCAATGGCACGGGCACCGTAGGCGATGCGCTTGCCACCTTCAAGGAACTTGCTGATTTCCGGGTGCGTCTTGTAACGCTGGAATTCTTCAAAGGGCGACAGGTAGGGGTTGGTGTAGTTAAGACCGACCACGTAGCCGACCGACACCAGGTTGTCTTCGAGGTGATAGGCGAAGCCGCCGCCGTAAGTGGCTGTGTCCATCGGCCAGCCGGCGGTATGCACCACCAGGCCCTGCTGGTGCTGGGCGGCGGGGATTTCCCACAGTTCCTTGATGCCGAGTCCGTAGGTTTGCGGATCGACGCCTTCACGCAAGTTGTAGCGCGCTTCGAGCTGCTTGCCCAGGTGGCCGCGACAGCCTTCGGCGAACAGCGTGTACTTGGCGCGCAGTTCCATGCCCGGCTGGAAGTTGGGGCCCTGGGTGCCATCCTTCAATACGCCCATGTCGCCGGTGATCACGCCGGCCACGGCGCCGTTTTCATCGAACAGCAGCTGGGAGCCGGAGAAGCCCGGATAGACCTCCACGCCCATCGCTTCGGCCTGTTCGCCCAGCCACTTGGCGATGTTGCCGAGGCGCACGATGTAGTTGCCCTCGTTGTGGAAGGCGTCGGGGAGCAGGCCGTTGGGGATCTGTTTGCCGCCGGTTTCCGACAGGAAGATCACGCGGTCTTCGGTGACCGGGGTGTTGAGCGGTGCACCGCGTTCCTTCCAGTCGGGAAAGAGTTCGTTGAGGGCGCGGGGATCAAGCACCGCGCCAGACAAGATATGGGAGCCGACTTCGGCGGCCTTTTCAATCAGGCAGACGGTGAAATCCTGGCCCTTTTCTGCTGCAAGTTGCTTGAGCCGGATCGCTGCGGAAAGACCCGCCGGGCCTCCGCCCACGATCAGGACGTCAAATTCCATGGAATCACGTTCCATTGCTGCCTCCTCCTGAAATCTATTGGATTTGTTTTTTTGCTTAAACCGTAACTATCGAAGCGTAACCCCGAGCCCGACTCAGGGCAATCCCGAAAAGGGCTTAAGCCGCTGGCCTTGATCAACATACGCAGGCGTATGTTACATTGGCTTGAAAGCGTACGGGGTGCTAAAGCGCCCTTGTTCAGCCCTTTGTCAAGCGAATAATAATCAACCCAGGAGAGCATGAATCATGAGCACGGCCGTATCCGACCAGACCCCGACCCGCAAGCTGCTGCTGACCACGAAAATCCCCGTTCGCTGGGGTGACATGGATTTTTACGGGCATGTGAACAACACGATTTATTTCCGCTACTTCGAGCAGGCCCGGGTCGAATGGCTGGAGGCGTATGGTTACGTTGTCAGCCCTCAGTCGGAAAGCGGGGCGGTGATCATCAATGCCAGTTGCACCTTCATGATTCCGGTGAACTACCCGGCGACGGTGGTGGTGCGGCTGTATGCCGGTGAGCCGGGTCGCAGCAGTGTGATGACCTGGTATGAACTGGGGGTTGAGGGGGATGATCGAGTCTTTGCCGAGGGGGCCGCCAAGGTGGTGTGGATGGATCCCCGCACCGGCAAGTCGGTGCCTATCCCCGACGAGTTGCGTGCCAAGGTAAGCTAGTCGCAGGCAGCACCTGAAAAGAGGCCGGACGCAGATCCGGCGCAAAGAGAATGGTTAGAGGAGATGGATCGATGAGTTACGCCGTAGCCGAACGCCCTTTGTGGGTACCTGATACCGATCGGGTTGCCGGGGCAAATATCACCGCTTTTGCCCGTCAGGCCGAAGCCCGCTGGGGGCGCTTGCTGCCCGATTACGCCACGCTGCACGCCTGGTCGGTGAATGAGCCGACCGAGTTCTGGACTTCGATCTGGGAATACGGCGAGGTGCGTGGGGAGAGGGGGGCGGTGGTCCTCGAAAACGCCGACAAAATGCCTGGCGCTCGCTGGTTTCCCGAGGCGCGCCTGAACTTCGCCGAGAACCTGCTGCGCAGTCGCGACGATAGCGACGCGCTGGTGTTCTGGGGCGAAGACCGGGTCAAGAACCGGCTTTCCCATGGCGACCTGTACCGTCAGGTCGCTCATTTTGCAGCGGCTCTGCAGGAGGCTGGAGTTGTTGCTGGTGATCGTGTTGCTGCCTGGATGCCGAATCTGCCCGAAACCATCGTCGCCATGCTGGCGGCGGCGAGCATTGGGGCGATTTTCTCGTCGGCATCGCCGGACTTTGGTGTGCAGGGTGTACTCGACCGCTTCGGGCAGATCGAGCCCAAGGTGCTGGTGGCGGTGGATGGCTACTATTACAACGGCAAGGTCGTCGATTGCCTCGACCGTCTGGCGGCGATCACGGAGGGCCTGCCGTCGCTGAAGCGGGTGGTCGTGGTGCCCTACGTGCATGCGAGCCACGACATTTCGCATGTTCATCACGCGCGGATGCTGGCGGATTTCGTGAAGCCCTTCCTCGGCTGCACCGAGATTCCTTTTGCCCGGCTGGCCTTCGATCATCCGCTGTTCATCATGTTTTCGTCAGGCACCACCGGCGTGCCCAAGTGCATCGTGCATGGCGCCGGTGGTGCGCTGCTGCAGCACCTCAAGGAGCACCGCCTGCACGGTGACGTGAAGCCCGGCGACAAGGTTTTCTACTTCACCACCTGCGGCTGGATGATGTGGAACTGGCTGGTGTCGGGGCTGGCGTCCGGTGCCACGCTGCTGCTTTACGATGGCGCGCCGATGATTGGTAACGGTGCGATTTTGTTTGACTACGCCCAGGCCGAAGGCATGACCCATTTCGGGACTTCCGCCAAGTTCATCGATGGTATTGCCAAGGCCGGGTTGCGGCCGCGGGCAAGCCACGATCTGTCGGCCCTGCGCGCGGTGTTCTCGACCGGCAGCCCGCTGGTGCCGGAAGGCTTCGAGTACGTCTATCAGGAGATCAAGTCCGACGTGTGCCTGTCGTCGATTTCGGGCGGTACCGACATCATTTCGTGTTTCGTGCTTGGCAATCCGGCTCTGCCGGTGTGGCCGGGGGAGATCCAGTGCAAGGGGCTCGGCATGGCGGTCGACGTTTTCGACGACACGGCTGCGCCGGTGCGTGGCGAGAAGGGCGAACTGGTGTGCACGCGGCCCTTCCCGGTGATGCCGGTCGGTTTCTGGAACGATCCGGACGGCAGCAAGTATCGCGCGGCTTACTTTGGCCGCTTCGACAACGTGTGGTGTCACGGCGATTACAGCGAGATCACGGCCCATGATGGACTGATCATCTACGGCCGCTCCGACGCGACGCTCAACCCGGGCGGAGTGCGCATCGGTACCGCGGAAATCTATCGCCAGGTCGAAAAGCTGGAGGAGGTGATGGAATCTCTCGTCATCGGCCAGCAATGGCCGCCGGGGGATGCCAGCGATGTTCGCGTGGTGCTCTTTGTGCGTCTGCGCGAGGGCCTCACGCTCGACGACGCGCTGATTGCCCGCATCCGCCAGACCATCCGCGACAGCACGACGCCGCGCCATGTGCCGGCCAGGGTTGTGCAGGTCGATGACATTCCGCGCACCAAGAGCGGCAAGATCGTCGAACTGGCGGTGCGTGCCGTCGTCCATGAGCAGCCGGTCAAGAATGTCGAGGCGCTGGCCAACCCGGCCGCACTGGACAATTTCCGCGCCCGCCCCGAGCTGAAATCCTGAGGAGACGCACCATGTTGATGAACAGCAGCAAGGCCAGCCTTCTGATTGTCGATGTACAGACGCGTCTGCTGCCGGCCATCGCAGATGGCGAGACGGTGTTGCAGAACTGCATCTGGCTGACCGGCGTGGCGCGCCGGCTGGCGGTGCCGGTCGTCGTTTCCGAACAGTATCCGGCAGGGCTCGGGCGTACTGCCGATGCGCTGCTGGAGGCAGCCGGCGATGCCCGCATCGTCGAAAAGACGCATTTTTCCTGTGTGTCCGACGGCTGTCTCGCCGGCACTGCGGTGGATGAGCGGCGTCAGGTGGTCGTGGTGGGCACAGAGGCCCACGTGTGCGTGCTGCAGACGGTGCTGGAGCTGCGCTGGCAGGGCAAGGAGGTGTTTGTCGTCGCCGATGCGGTGGGCACTCGCAAGGCGCCCGACAAGGAGGCGGCGCTGGCGCGGATGCGTGCCCACGGGGTCGAGATCGTGACCCGCGAGATGGTCGCCTTCGAGTGGCTGCAGCGCAGTGCGACAGATCTTTTTCGTGCGGTAAATCGGGACTTCATCCGCGACAATTAAGTGTTTTTCTGTTAAAGCCGGAGGCGCCTCTGGGGCGCCAATGGCTTTAAAAAGGGCCAGGAAATACTTTGAGGCCGGTCCGCCCGTTGAAGAAAGGGGGTCGAATCGGCTATCATTCATCTTTCCTGAAGTCCCCCGTGTCATGACCAAATACGTCTTTGTTACCGGTGGTGTCGTGTCCTCTCTGGGCAAGGGCATCGCCGCCGCCTCTCTTGGGGCAATCCTTGAATCCCGCGGCATCAAGGTTACCCACCTCAAGCTCGACCCCTACATCAACGTCGACCCCGGCACGATGAGTCCCTTTCAGCACGGGGAAGTCTTCGTGACCGAAGATGGCGCCGAGACCGATCTGGACTTGGGCCACTATGAGCGCTTTACCAGCGCCAAGATGGGCAAGCGCAACAACTTCACCACCGGCCAGATCTACGAGTCGGTGATCAAGAAGGAACGGCGCGGCGAATACCTGGGCAAAACCGTCCAGGTCATCCCCCATATCACCGACGAGATCAAGCTCTATCTCAAGCGCGGCGCCGAAGGCTCCGACGTGGCGATCGTCGAAGTGGGCGGAACGGTGGGAGACATCGAATCGCTGCCCTTCCTCGAAGCCATCCGTCAGATGGGCCTGGAAGAGGGGCGTCAGAGCTCCTGTTTCATCCATCTCACGCTGCTGCCCTACATCCCGACTGCCGGCGAGCTGAAGACCAAGCCGACCCAGCACTCGGTGAAGGAGCTGCGTGAGATCGGCATCCAGCCCGACATCCTGCTGTGCCGTGCCGACCGCTCCGTGCCGGCCGACGAGCGCCGCAAGATCGCGCTGTTCTGCAACGTGATGCCCGAAGCGGTCATCGAGTGCCTGGACGCGGATTCCATCTACCGCATTCCCGGCATGCTGCACGACCAGATGCTCGACGAGATCGTCTGCCACAAGCTGGGCATCCTGGCCCGGGCGGCGGATCTCTCCATCTGGGAGCGCCTGCTCGACGCGCTGAACAACCCAAAGCACAACCTGAACATCGCGTTCGTCGGCAAGTACGTGGACCTCACCGAGTCCTACAAGTCGTTGATCGAAGCCCTCAATCATGCCGGGATGCACACCCTCAGCAAGGTGAACATTCATTACCTGGACTCCGAGGACATCGAAAAGAACGGCTGTGGCGCGCTCAAGGCCATGGACGCCATCCTCGTGCCCGGCGGCTTTGGCCGGCGTGGTACCGAAGGCAAGATTGCGGCGATCCGCTACGCCCGTGAAAACAAGGTTCCGTACCTGGGCATCTGTCTGGGCATGCAACTGGCCGTGGTCGAATTTGCCCGTGATGTGGCAGGCATGAACGGCGCCCACAGTACCGAGTTCGACAAGCACACCGATTACCCGGTGATCGGCCTGATCACCGAATGGCTCGACGCCTCCGGCAAGGTCGAAACGCGCGGCGAGGACTCCGATCTGGGCGGCTCCATGCGCCTGGGCGGTCAGGTCTGCAACCTGACCGACGGTACGCTGGCCCGCGACATCTACGGCAAGCCGGAAATTACCGAGCGTCACCGTCACCGCTACGAAGTGAACAACACGCTGCTGGCCAAGCTTGAAGAGCAGGGCCTGCGTGTGGCCGGGCGTGCGCCGGGGACCGATCTGTGCGAAATGATCGAGCTGCCGACAGAAGGGCCGAATGCGCACCCGTGGTTCGTGGGCTGCCAGTTCCACCCCGAGTTCACGTCCAATCCGCGTAACGGTCATCCGCTCTTTACCGCCTTCGTCAAGGCAGCCCTGGCCCATCAGCAGGCTGGCTAAAAGGAAAACCCATGAAACTTTGCGGCTTCGACGTCGGTCTCGACAAGCCTTTCTTCCTGATCGCCGGACCTTGCGTCATCGAGTCCCGGGAAATGGCCCTGGAAACTGCCGAGCAGCTGAAGGAGATCTGTGCCGAACTGGCCATTCCCTTCATCTACAAGTCCAGTTACGACAAGGCCAACCGGAGCTCCGGCAAGTCCTATCGCGGGATGGGCATGGAGAAGGGCCTGGCGATTCTCGCCGAAGTCCGCGAGAAACTGGGTGTGCCGGTTCTTACCGACGTGCATGCCGAGCATGAAGTTGCCGATGTGGCCGCGGCCGTCGATGTGCTGCAGACGCCGGCCTTCCTGTGCCGCCAGACGGATTTCATCCATGCGGTGGCCGCTTCCGGCAAGCCGGTGAACATCAAGAAGGGTCAGTTTCTGGCCCCGGGCGACATGAAGAACGTGGTGGACAAGGCCCGCGAAGCCAATGGGGGCGCGGACACCATCATGGTCTGCGAACGTGGAGCGTCTTTCGGCTACAACAATCTGGTTTCCGACATGCGCTCCTTGGCGATCATGCGGGAAACCGGTTGTCCGGTGGTGTTCGATGCCACCCATTCGGTCCAGTTGCCCGGCGGGCAGGGCACCGTCTCCGGTGGTCAGCGCGAGTTCGTGCCGGTGTTGGCACGGGCGGCGATGGCGGTCGGTATCTCCGGCCTGTTCATGGAAACCCATCCGGATCCCGCCAAGGCTTTCTCCGATGGCCCCAACGCGTGGCCGCTGGACAAGATGAAGGCGCTGCTGGCAACCCTCAAGGGGATTGACGCACTGGTCAAGGGCCAGGGCTTCGAGGAGCTGCGCGCCTGATCTGCCCGGCTGCCATGGGCGGCCGTTTTCCGATTACGAGTTCAAGGCGATTTCATGGTCGCCGGTTTCAATTTAGCGAAAAGAGAGGAAGTTCATGAGCGCCATTGTTGATGTCATTGCCCGCGAGGTACTGGATTCCCGCGGCAATCCCACCGTTGAAGCCGATGTGTTGCTGGAATCCGGCGTTATGGGTCGTGCGGCGGTTCCGTCCGGCGCCTCTACCGGCTCCCGCGAGGCCATCGAACTGCGCGACGGCGATGCCGCCCGTTACCTGGGCAAGGGCGTGTTGCAGGCGGTCGAGAACGTCAACACGGAGATCTCCGAGGCCATCATCGGTCTGGACGCTGAAGAGCAAGCCTTCCTCGACAAGACCCTGATCGACCTCGACGGCACCGAGAACAAGTCCCGCCTGGGCGCCAACGCCATGCTGGCTGTCTCCATGGCCGTGGCCAAGGCCGCTGCTGAAGAAGCCGGCCTGCCGCTGTACCGCTACTTCGGTGGTTCCGGCGGCATGGCTCTGCCGGTGCCGATGATGAACGTCATCAACGGCGGTGCCCACGCCAACAACTCCCTGGATATCCAGGAATGCATGATCATGCCGGTTGGCGTGAAGAGCTTCCGCGAAGCCCTGCGTTGTGGCGCCGAAATCTTCCATCACCTGAAGAAGCTCACCGACAAGAAGGGTTACCCCACCACCGTCGGCGACGAAGGCGGCTTTGCCCCCAACGTGTCCGGTACCGAAGAAGCCCTCAACATGATCCTCGAAGCGACCGCCAACGCGGGCTACGAGCCGGGTCGCGACGTGGTGCTGGCGCTGGACTGCGCGGCTTCCGAGTTCTACAAGAACGGCAAGTACGAGCTGGTGGGTGAAGGCCTGTCGCTGACTGCCGAAGGCTTCACCGATTACCTGGCAACCCTCGCCGACAAGTTCCCGATCATCTCGATCGAGGACGGCATGGCCGAAGGTGACTGGGCCGGCTGGAAGACCCTCACCGATCGTCTGGGCAAGCGCGTGCAGATCGTCGGTGACGATCTCTTCGTGACCAACACCCGCATCCTGAAGGAAGGCATCGACAAGGGCATCGCCAACTCGATCCTCATCAAGATCAACCAGATCGGCACCCTGACCGAAACCTTCGCGGCCGTCGAAATGGCCAAGCGCGCCGGTTACACCGCGGTGATCTCCCACCGTTCGGGCGAAACCGAAGATTCGACCATTGCTGACATCGCCGTAGGCCTCAACGCGATGCAGATCAAGACGGGTTCGCTGTCCCGTTCCGATCGTATCTCCAAGTACAACCAGCTGCTGCGCATCGAAGAAGATCTCGGCGATACCGCTTACTACCCGGGTATCTCGGCCTTCTACAACCTGCGTAACCGCTGATGCAGGCCGGACCGGCCGGCCTTGTGCCGGCTGGTCCGCTTCTTATGCGCTGGCCAGTTCTCGTCATAGCCCTTCTTGCTGTCGCCTTGCAGTATCCCTTGTGGATCGGCAAGGGTGGATGGCTGCGCGTATGGGAAGTGGAAAAGCAGCTGGCGGCCCAGAAAGACGGAAACCGCAAGCTGGAGCAACGCAATACCGGTCTGGAAGCGGAAGTTCGCGACCTCAAGACTGGTTACGAAGCGGTGGAAGAACGCGCCCGCTTCGAGCTTGGGCTCACCAAGCCGGACGAGGTCTTCGTCCAGACTCCCCAGCAAAAGTAGGCCCTCTCCGGGCTTGCTGTACTTTCCGCGCCTGACGTCCGTCAGTACGGAGTCGGCCATTGGCCGGCACTTCCAAAACGTTCAGGATGTTTTCGACAGGTTTTTGATGGCAGCCGGCTCACGCTGCGCAGTCGCTCGCCAGGGCCATCAGGGGTCGGGTGTGTAATGCGGCTGTGCTGATGAGGCGGGGTCTTAGTCGCGGCGATACAGTCTGAATGTTTCTGCTTTGCGGCCAGCTCCCAGGCGGCGCTCCTTCAGCATGTTCCACTCCGCTGGAACTCGTTGTGAATTGGATCCGCTTGAATAGGTGAGGAGCAGCCGGCAGTCCGCCGCGTCCTGATACTGAACGGTGCGAATATCGGCGAAGTAATCGAGCGCCGCCCGCTGGGTGTCGCCGAGCCCTTTGCGCTTGATACAGCCAGGGGCTTGATCGGCGAGGAGGGTGCGCAACTCTGCCGCTACCGGCTGATAGTTCTTGGTGTGGGCGAACCATGGTTGCCAGAGGGTGACTGCCAGGCACCACAGGAGAGTCATGCCGACTGCCCAGTTGGTGGCACCGCGCAAGGGCGTGCGCTGAATCAGCGTCGGGACAAGCAGCATGGCCGCACTGAGGAGCGCCCCGATCGTGGCGCCCCAGGCGATATTGCCCGCCTGGAAGTCAGGCGCCATCTTGGCAACGCTGCGGGCGAGGCCTGGCGGCCAGCCAAAATGCAGCGCACTCCAGCCAAGCCAGACGAGCAGTCCGAAGAAGATGAAGGCCATCACGCCGAACCAGTCGAAGGCGTTGGCGGCGCCGCGGCGCAGGCTTTCGACGCCCAGGGCGGCCAGCAGGCACAGGGGTGGAATGATCGGCAGCGTGCTGGCGGCGCGCAGACCACCGGTGGTCGCGACGAGAAGAATGGCCAGCATGCTGGCGATGATCGGCAGCGCGAGCTGCGGCGTGGCGAGTTTTTTGTGGTTGCGCCAGATGGCCCATCCGGCTATCGGCCACAGGGGCCAGGCGAACCAGCCGAGGAGCTGGATGAGTTTGCCGAAGGAGGGTAGGCCGGACTGGGGTGGCACTATGCTGAGGAGTTCTTCGCGCCACCACCGGGTGACTTCACCGGGCTGGCTGGCGGCTACGCTACCGAGCCAGCTAAGGCTGATGAGGGCAGCCACGGCGATGCCGAGGGCAATGCCGGAAATCACTGCCCGGGATCGGCAGTTGGGGCAAAGCAGGGGGGCAATGATGAGCACCGGGAGGGTCAGCACCAGGCCGGAGAGCCCGCTGGCGAGGAAGGCCATGCCGGTTCCGATGCCGGCCTGGATACCGCCGCGATAAGGCTTTTCGGCCAGCTCGCCAAGACCGGCGTAGCACAGGGCCATGCCTGCCAGCTGGGCCAGTATGGGTTGCGTTTCGTGGGCATGGACGACCAGCCCGAGGGAGCCCATGCCAAGCAGGATGGCTGGCGTAAAGGCTTTGTCTCCGTACAGGCGGCGGGCGGCGAGACCGGTCCAGTAGAGGGTGGCCGCGGTGAACACGCTGCTGGCAAGGCGGGCGGCGTCGTGGACGGGAATCAGCCAGTCCAGCAGTTTGGCCAGCAAGGCGCCCAGCCAGTAATAGAGGGGTGGATTGCCCAGGTAGCTTTCACCGGCGATCTGGGGAAGCAGCCAGCTGCCATTCGTCAGGATGGAATGGATCGGCCCCAGATGGGTGAGGTCATCGCCGCGCCACGGAAGGTGTCCGGTGGTGCCGACAAGCAGGTAGATGGCGAGAAGCAGGGCCAGCGGCCAGCCTTCCAGCGGGGCCGGCAGGGCGAAGCGTGGTGCGGCGTTGGGCATGGGCTTTGGCAATGCGTGGGGGCTCTTCGGGCAATAAAAAAGGCAGCCGTGGCTGCCTTTTTCGGACGATACCGGTAATGCGCGGTAATCAGCCCAGACGCTGCACGGAACCGTACTTCTGACGGAAGCGCTCGACGCGACCGGCGGTGTCCACAATCTTCTGCTTGCCGGTGTAGAACGGGTGGCAGGCGGAGCAGACTTCAACGTGCAGTTGCGACTTGCTCATGGTGGAGCGGGTCGTGAAGGCGTTGCCGCAGGAGCAGGTCACTGCCACTGCTTCGTATTTCGGATGGATATCGGCTTTCATCGCAGGGTCCTTTGAGTTACAAGTGGGTGGTGAATTTGGCCACCCGGGAACGCGGTATTTTGAACTAGTTCAGCGCCTTATGCAAGATTCTCGCGCCTGCTACAGAAAACGTGCGACGAAGGCGCCGACGCTGTCAGGCGGGAGGGGTAGCCAGGCCCGGTGATCGCTGCCCGGCACGCGCTGGATCTCGTCGCCGGCGGCGTTGACGATCCGATCTATGAGGATTTCCCGGTTGCCGGCAGGGTGGACGAGCTCAATCCGGTCGCCCACGGAAAAAGCGTTCTTCGAGGCGATTTCGGCCAGGCCGCGCACGCTGTCGAAGCCCACCACGTCACCCACGTACAGGCTGCGATTGGATTCGGAGTGGCCACGCAGGTAGTTCTGGGTTTCGTGGGGCGTGTGGCGCTGCAGAAAGCCGTCGGTATAGCCGCGATTGGCGAGGCCTTCGAGCTGGCCGAGCAGCGCCGGGTCGAGCGAACGGCCGGCGACTGCATCGTCGATGGCCTGGCGGTAGGCCTGGCAGGTACGGGCGACGTAATACGGGCTCTTGGTGCGGCCTTCGATCTTGAAGGAGTCGATGCCGATTTCGGTGAGCCGCTGGATGTGCTCGATGGCGCGCAGATCCTTGGAGTTGAGGATGTAGGTGCCGTGCTCGTCCTCTTCGATGGGCATGTACTCGCCGGGGCGCTTGTGCGGCTCTTCGATCAGATGCACGTCACCGGCGCCGCAGGTCTTGGCTTCGTGGGTCTTGAAGTCCCAGCGGCACGAGTTGGTGCAACTGCCCTGGTTGGGGTCCCGGTGATTGAAGTAGCCGGACAGCAGGCAGCGGCCCGAATAGGCAATGCACAGGGCGCCGTGGATGAAGACCTCCAGCTCCATGTCGGGGCAGTCCTGGCGGACGCTGGCGATCTCGTCGAGAGACAATTCGCGGGACAGGATCACGCGGGACACACCGGCCATCTTCCAGAAGCGCACGGCCGCGGCATTCACGGTGTTGGCCTGTACCGACAGGTGGATCGGCATGTCGGGCCAGTTTTCGCGGACCATCAGGATCAGGCCCGGGTCGGACATGATCAGGGCGTCCGGCTGGAGGGCGATGACCGGGGCGATATCTTTCAGGAAGGTCTTGATCTTGGCGCCGTGGGGAAAGATGTTGGCGACCACGTAAAAGCGTTTGCCCTGCGCGCGGGCGCGCTGGATGCCGTCGGCGAGAACCGGCAGATCGCCGAAATCATTATTGCGTACGCGCAGTGAGTAGCGCGGCTGGCCGGCGTAGATGGCGGTGGCGCCAAAGCCGAAGGCGGTGTCGAGCATGGCCAGGGAGCCGGCCGGGGCGAGGAGTTCGGGTGTTTTCAGGAGCATGGGTACGACGGAAGGTTGGGGAACACGCACTAGGCGTGCGGATCAGCGGTAGGCCTCGAGTGCTGCGTTCCAGTTCGCCAGGGACGGACTCTGGGCTTCGAGCTGGTGCAGCAGGACCTGTTCGGCCATTTCGAGCATGGCCTTTTGTTCTTTGCTGAGAAACTGGGGGTACTGGGTTTCGAGGTGCACCTGCAGGTCACCGGCCGGGCGTCGGCCGCGGCCGGGGAAGCCGGCTTTGGGGACCCGGATTTCGGTGCCGGCGGAGGCTTCGGACAGCAGCACCTCGCGAATGCCGTCGAGGGTCGGCACTTCGATGAGGCCACCGGCGAGGGTACGGAAGATGCTGACCGGTACCGTCACGTGGAGGTCGTGGCCATTGAGGCGGAAAATCGGGTGGGGTTTGGCGCGCAGGGTCAGATAGAGGTCGCCGGGTTCGCCGTTTTCGGGGGCGGGGCCGCCCTGGCCGGCGACGCGCAGCTCTTCACCGGGCAGCATGGCGGCGGGAATGTTGATGGCGAGCTGGCGATCGGCCGGGTTCCAGCCCCGGCCGGTACAGGCGGGGCAGTGGTTGTCGGTGGTGAACCCCTTGCCATTGCAGGCCGTACAGGGTGTGAGACCGCCCTCGTCACGGACCCGGCCGCTGCCGTAGCAGGTGCCGCACATGGTGGTTCGGCCATAGCTGCGCTGGCCGGTTCCGTCACATTCGTCGCAGGCCTCCCGGCCTTCGATGGTGACGGTAACGGTGGCGCCGCGGGCGGCTTCGTGCAAGTCCACCTCGATGTCCATGCGGCGGTCTGCGCCCTTCGGCGTGTGCCGCCGGGGTGGGGCTTCGGGCGCCTGGTCCGGCACGCGGCTGAGGCGTTCGAAGGCCTCGCGGACGAGGCGGAACTGGACATGGGCTTGCGGATCCGGATTGCGGTCGGGGTGCCAGCGCATGGCAAGGCGCTTGTAGGCGCGCTTGATCTCGGCGGCGCTGGCATCGGGGGTGAGACCCAGGATCTGGTGGAAATCGACGGCTGACATTTCTGTATTCTAATCGGCGAGAGTCGATTCATGGCTGAAACGGGTGGAAGATGATGAATTGGAGTGCGAAATGGTGGTTGGCAGCGCTGGCGCTGCTGATGTCGGCGGGCGCTTCGGCGGCGACTTTGCGCGTTGGTCCGCAGGAGGCCATCCGCACGATCGCGATGGCGGCTGCCCGCGCCCAGGATGGAGATACGGTGGAAATCGTGGCCGGCACCTACGTGGGTGACGTGGCCGTGTGGTCCCAGAAGCGCCTGACGATTCGCGGTATTGGTGGTCGTGCAGTGCTGGAGGCAGGCGGACGGATCGCGGAGGAGAAGGGCATCTGGGTGATTCGCGGTGAGGATTTCCTGGTCGAGAACATAGTGTTCAGGGGGGCAAGGGGGCCGAATCTCAATGGGTCGGGCATCCGCCACGAGGAGGGGCGTCTGACCGTGCGCAACTGCCTGTTCGAGGACAACGAAATGGGCATTCTGACGGCGAATCGTCAATCGCTGAGCCTGTTTGTCGAGAACTCGGAGTTTGCCCACGGGGTGCTCGTCACGCCGCGGGTGAGCCATCTGCTGTATGCCGGGCAGATCAGTCGCCTGGAGGTTCGTGGAAGCTATTTTCACCATGGCAAGGTCGGGCATCTGCTGAAAAGCCGGGCTCGCTTCAACCTTGTCGAGTACAACCGCCTGACCGACGAGGTGGGTGGCCAGGCCAGTTACGAGATGGATTTCCCCGACGGGGGCGTGGTGTTGCTGATCGGCAATCTGATTCGTCAGTCGGTCGGTACCGAGAACAACCGGATGATTGCCTTTGGCGCGGAAGGGCTGAAGAGCGCGGACAACGTGCTCGTCATGGCCAGCAATACGCTGGTGGATGATTTGCCTGCGGGCGGCGAGTTCGTGCGTGTATGGTCGCCTGCGCAGGTCAGTGTGACGACCTATAACAACCTGCTGGTGGGAGGCTGTGTCGGGCGGGCCTGTGTCGAGGAGGCCATCAAACGCAGCGCCGAGCGGCCGCAGGCTGGACGCGTGCCATGGACTGATGCCCTTTTCCCTGCCGAGGCCGGTAACGTGCATGTGAGCGATGCTGCCTGGCGGGCGCGTCTGGAGGCGAATGATTTTCGTCCGGTGGCGGGGACGAAGTGGCCGGTGGCGCCGGTTGCACCTGGCAGCGCCTTTGGCGTGTCGCTGGTGCCCGGGCGGGAATACACCCACCGCGCCGGTTCGCGAGCGGTGGACGGTGCGGCGCGATCTGCGCTTGTGGGAGCCTTCGGACCTTAGGGTATGTTTGAATATTAAAAAATTCTAATATTTGATCTACAATGGAAAGTAATTGATTAATTACTTTCCACAAAATGGATACGCCCCAGTCCCGTCTGCCCACCGAAGCCCGTCGGGCTGAAATTGTTGCCGCGGTGCTGCATCTTGCTGCGACGCAGAGCCCGGCCCACATCACCACTGGTGACATCGCCGGGGAGCTGGGTTTCACCCAGGGGGCGGTGTTCCGACACTTTCCGAGCAAGGACGCGATCTGGCTGGCGGTGCTGGCGTGGGTCGACGCTGAACTTATTGCCGCCCTCGAGCGGGCGGCACAGGAAGGCCGCACGCCGCTGGATGGGCTGGAGCGGGTTTTCATGGCCCACATTCGCTTCGTCATGGCTTGGCCAGGCGTGCCGCGCATCCTTTTCCACGACCTCCAGCGTCCCGACGATACGCCGCTCAAGCAGCGCGTGCGCCAGTTGCTGGGCCGTTACCGGCAGATTCTGGCCCGTCTGTTCGATGCGGCCGCGCGGCAGGGGCAGGTTGGTGGCGGACTCGATACCCACGCTGCCGCCACGCTCTTCATCGGTACCATCCAGGGGCTGGTCATGCAGTCCATGCTGGCTGCCAGCCCTTCTGGCGTTGAGGACGAAGCCCGCCGTGTCCTTGTTCTCTATCTGCGTGCCATCCAGGAACCATCATGAAGCTCGCCGCCAGTCGTTTCCGTCGCGTCGGTCTTTCGGTGCTGCTACTGGGTCTGCTCGGGGCCTTCGGCTGGGTGGTGGCCCGCACGGGTCCGCTGGCGCCGATTCGCGTGACGACGGTGGCCGTGGAGGAGGGCGTGTTGGCGCCGGCGCTCTTTGGCATCGGCACGGTAGAAGCCCGCCGCAGCTATCTGATCGGCCCGATAGTGGCCGGGCGCGTGCGCCGCGTGCTGGTGGATGTGGGCGACACGGTCGCTGTCGGTCAGGTTCTGGCGGAGATGGACCCGGTGGATCTGGACGAACGGCGCGCCGCGCTGGACGCTTCTGTGGCGCGGGCCGGCAGCCTCGTTGCCGGTGCCGATGCCCAGTTGCGCGACGCCCGGGCCCGCGAGGCACTGGCGATGATCAACGCCCGGCGTTACGTCGAGTTGGGTGGCAGCAACTTTGTCAGCCCCAGCGTCGTTGAGGCGAAGCAGCAGGAGCGGGTATCCGCCGAGGCGAGTCGGCGTGCTGCCGAGGCCAGTCTGGCCGGCGCCCGGCAGGATACCGCGCGCCTCAGCGCCGAGCGGGACGCGCTGCGGCGGCAAAAGGAGACCCTGCGCCTGGTGGCGCCGGCGAGTGGCGTTGTTACCACGCGGGACGCCGAGCCAGGCAGCACGGTGATTGCCGGGCAGGCGGTTGTCCGGCTGATTGAGCCGGCCAGCCTGTGGGTGCGCGTGCGTATTGACCAGGGGCGTTCCGGCGGGCTGACGGTGGGTTTGCCGGCGCAGGTCGTGTTGCGCTCGCACCCGGCGCAAGCTGTGCCGGGCAAGGTGGTGCGCGTCGAGCCGGTGAGCGACAGCGTCACCGAGGAGCGTGTGGCGCTGGTGGCCTTCGACGCCGTGCCAGCGGGCCTGGGGGTGGGCGAACTCGCCGAAGTCACGCTGACCCTGCCGGCCAGTCCATCCGGTCTGCTGCTGCCCAGCGCGAGCATCAAGCACCAGGGTGAGACGACCGGAGTGTGGCTGAGTGCTGCGGATGGCCTGCGCTTTGTGCCGGTGCGCCCCGAAAGTGCGGGGCTGGACGGTCGGGTGCGGGTGAGCGGAGGGCTGCGCCGCGGCGATAGCGTCATTGTGCACAGCGAGAAGGAAATCGGTGCCAGCAGTCGCATCCGGGTGGTCGAGCGCCTCGTTGGGGAGGGATCGTGATCAACCTTGCCGGTCGCGACATCCGGCATGCGTGGGGGCGCTTTGTGTTCACCGGTATCGGTCTGGGCCTGCTGGTCGGCCTTACCCTGTCGATGGCCGGCATCTATCGGGGCATGGTCGATGACGCCAAGGCGCTGCTCCACAACAGTGGCGCTGACTTGTGGGTGGTGCAGCAGGAGACGCTCGGCCCCTACGCGGAATCGTCCAGCCTTCGCGACGACGTCTATCGCAGCCTGCTCGGGATGTCCGGCGTGGCCCGTGCTGCCAACGTGGTCTATCTGAACATGCAGGTGAAGCGCGGGGAGGCGGATGTGCGGGTGATGCTGGTCGGCTTTGAAGCCGGGCAGCCCGGCGAACCGGGCTATCTGGTAGCCGGGCGCCAGATCACCCGCAACCATTACGAGGCGGTGGCCGATGTGAAGACCGGTTTTCACCTCGGAGAGCGCATCCGGATACGGCGGCACGACTACACGGTGGTCGGCCTCACGCGGCGGATGGTGTCGTCCGGCGGCGACCCGATGCTCTTCGTGCCCCTCAAGGACGCCCAGGAGGTCCAGTTTCTCAAGGATAACGACGCCATCGTAAACGAGCGCGCCCGCACCGCGGCCAACCCGCAGCTCAATCGCCCCGGCGTACCCGGTCTGCTCGATGCGATCCAGGCTTCCCAGGCCAGCAGCCACAACGTCAATGCGGTGCTGGTGCAGGTGAAGGAGGGCGTCGAGCCTGCAGTCGCCGCTGCCGGTATCCAGCGCTGGAAGCACCTGCAGGCCTACACCCGCGGGCAGATGGAGGAAATCCTGGTGGTCAAGCTGATCGCCACTTCGGCGCGCCAGATCGCCATGTTTCTGGTCATTCTGGCTGTGGTCAGTGCAGCCATCGTGGCCTTCATCATCTACACCATGACGCTCGGCAAGATCCGCGAGATCGCTGTGCTCAAGCTCATCGGCACCCGCGACCGGACCATCGCCGGGATGATTCTGCAGCAGGCCCTCGGCCTCGGGCTGATCGGTTTTGTGGTCGGCAAAACCGTGGCGACGTTGTGGGCACCGTTCTTCCCGAAATACGTATTGCTCGAACCCGGCGATGCCCTGCGCGGTTTCGTGATCGTGATGCTGATCTGTGCCGTCGCCAGCACGCTGGCTATTCGTGCGGCGCTGCGGGTTGACCCGGCCACGGCGATCGGCGGTTGAGATGAGCGAATCCGGCATCCGCATCGAAGGTCTGCAAAAGCGCTACGGCGAAGGCGAGGCCGCTGTCGATGCGCTCAAGGATGTGAATCTGACGGTGGCGCCCGGCGAGGTGGTCGGGTTGGTCGGCCCGTCGGGTTCAGGCAAGAGCACGCTGCTCAAATGTCTTGGTGCCGTCATCGAGCCGACCGCCGGGCGCATGTGGCTGGGCGATGAGCTGATCTACGACGGCGCGTGGAAAACTTCGGACCTGCGCGCCCTGCGCCGCGACCGTATCGGTTTCGTGTTCCAGGCGCCTTACCTGATCCCCTTTCTCGACGTGACCGACAACGTGGCCTTGCTGCCGATGCTGGCGGGGCAGCCGAACGCCGTGGCCCGCCAGCGCGCCGCCGAGCTGCTGGCGGCGCTGGGTGTGGCGCATCGGGCGGCGGCCCGGCCGTCGTTGCTGTCCGGGGGCGAACAGCAGCGGGTGGCGATCGCCCGTGCGCTGGCCAACCGGCCGCCGGTGATTCTCGCCGATGAGCCGACGGCGCCCCTCGACAGCGAAAGGGCGCTCGGGGTCATGCGCATCCTCGAAGACATGGCACGCCAGTACCGCACGGCGATCATCGTCGTCACCCACGACGAGAAGATCATCCCGACCTTCAAGCGTATCTACCACATCCGCGACGGACGAACCGTCGAGGAGGCCGGGGAAGGGCGGGCGCTGTGAGCCTGGTGACCCTGTTCGTGGTGCTCGTGGCCATTGCTGTGCTGGGCCTCAATCGCCTGATCCGCACTGGCCTGGCCGCGCCGCGGGTGCCGGAACGCGGGGTGCCGGACGGTTTGCCCTGGCGCGAAGTATGGATTCCGGCGATGCGTGGCAAGACCCTGTTCGGCTGGTTCATTCCGGCTGGCAGAGATGAGGGTGACACCACCCCGGCGCTGGCGATTTTGCACGGATGGGGTGGCAACGCGGAGGTGATGCTGCCCCTTGCCGGGCCGCTGCACGCGGCCGGCTATGCGCTGCTGTTCTTTGACGCGCGCAGCCATGGTCGCAGCGACGGTGACACTTTTGCGTCGCTCCCGCGCTTTGCCGAGGATCTGGAACAAGCCGTGTGCTGGCTGAAGCGGCAGCCCGGAGTGGACGCCAGCCGGGTTGGCGTGATCGGGCATTCGGTTGGTGCCGGTGCGGCATTGCTGGCAGCTTCCCGCCGCCGCGATCTGGCCGCTGTGGTCAGCCTCGCAGCCTTCGCCCATCCGGCTACGATGATGCGCCGCTGGCTGGCGTGGAAAGGCATTCCCTACCGGCCGCTGGGCGCCTACATCCTGTTTTATGTGCAACGGGTTATCGGCCACCGCTTCGACGCCATTGCCCCCTGCAACACCATTCGCCGGGCGAGTTGCCCGGTGCTGCTGGCACACGGTACCGAGGATGACACCGTGCCGGTGAGCGACGCCGAACTTATCTACGCCAATCGGGAGGACGGGCGGGTGCGTTTACTGCTGGTGCCGGGCAGTCACGACGAGTACGTCGAACTGGCAAAGGCGATGGAGGCAATGATCGCGTTTTTGAACGGCGCGATGCAGGTCGTGCCTGATCACTCGGTTGCCCCACCGGTGCCGTCGTGTCTTACGGGATGCTCTTGAGCCGCCGATAAAGCGTTCGTTCGCTCATCCCGAGTTTGATCGCCAGCGCCTTGCGGGAGCCCTTGTGAGCTTGCAGCGCCACGGCCAGATCTGCGTCAGTCCTTGTGTCCGTGGTTTGCGTCAGGGGGGCTTCGATGGGCCCGTCTCCTTCAGGCGACTGCAGTTCTTCGGGGAGATGGTGAAATTGCAGCGTGTCGCCATCGCAGAGCAGGCTTGCACGCTCCAGGATGTTGCGCAGCTCCCGCACATTGCCGGGATAGTCGTACGCCAGCAGGCAGGCGAGTGCATCAGGGGCAATCTTCAGTGCGCGCTCGGGGGCAACGCGTGCGAGCAGCGCCTCGGCCAGAAGCGGGATGTCTTCCCGGCGAGCACTTAAAGGCGGCAGGCTGATCGGAAAGGCATTGACCCGGTAGAAAAGATCCTGGCGGAATTTTCCCTTTGCCACGAGGGTTTTGAGTGGCTGATGGGTTGCGGAAATCAGGCGGATGTCGGAGCGAACCAGTTCGGTACTGCCTACCCGGCGATAGGTGCCGGTTTCGAGCAGGCGGAGAAGCTTGACCTGCATGGTCAGCGGAATGTCGCCCAGTTCATCGAGGAACAGGGTGCCACCGCTGGCGGCCTCGACGAGACCGACCTTGCGTGCGGTCGCGCCAGTAAAGGCGCCACGTTCATGACCAAAAAGCTCGCTCTCGAACAGAGTTTCGGTGAGGCCGGAGCAATCGACGCCAATAAAGGGGCGCCCTGCGCGCCGGCTGCCTTCGTGGATGGCCTGGGCCACCAGTTCTTTGCCCGTTCCTGATTCGCCCTGCAGCAGGACAGTGGCATCCGATGGCGCGACCCGGGCCAGCAGTTCCAGCATGGCCCGGAACGTCGGCGATCGCCCGATCAGACCTTGGGCGCTGGCGAGGCCGCGGGCTACCGGCAGCGGCTCCAGCTTTTCGATGAAGTAGGCAATCTCGCCGGTGCTGTCCCTGATCGGCGACAGCTCGATGTTTTCGTAACTTTCTCCCGTCGAGGTGTGGTGCAAATGCACAACACGCTCCCGCTGGCCGGATTTGAGACTGCGGGCGAGCGGGCAGGATTCGCCGGCCTGGTCACATGGGACGGGATAGTGGTGGGACACCTCGAAACACTTGCGGCCGATGAGATCGTCGGGGCGACTACAGTTGGCGCGGTAGGCCGCGTTGGCGGCCAGTATCCGGTAGCTGCGGTCGCACAGGATGTGCGGTTCGGGCAGGGACTCGAGGAACGAGACCAGTTCGGGCAAGGGGTGGGGCTTGGCTGTCATGGGGTCCGATGTCTGCCAGATGTACTGTCAGATGCTGACATGGCAGTTCACCCTGGTCAATGTCATGCAGCCTGTCGCATGCAACAGCAATCCTGATTGTGCCAGCCCCCTTTTATCGATGGTGGCGATGACTACGTGATCCGTGCTTTTAATCCTTTATCGCGGTATCAAGAACGCCGTCTTCTCACGAACAGACACGGTTTCATCATCTAGCGCCTTGATTTCGATATAGACAGTATTGGAGCCAGGCTTGCCCGATTCCGGAGGCACAGCCACCTCGATGGTTACGGCCTTGAGACCCGCCGCATCAACTTCGAAAGGCTCGGCAGGGCTGACCCGGACGCCATCCAGGCCACTTGCGGACAATGCAAAGCGACGCGGTTTTTCGGTCATGTTCATGACTTGCAGGTTGTAGACGTTGGCGATCAATCCACCTTCCACTTCACGACTGAGGGTCGAACGATCCTTGATCACATCAACACGCAAGGTCGAGCGTGTTGCCAGACCCCACATAAAGGCTGCGCAAATCGCCATCAGAACGCCGGCGTAAATCAGGATGCGCGGCCGCATTACATGGGCGAGTATTTCCTTTCGCCCCCACTGCCGCTTCATTGCATTCTCGGTGGTGTAACGGATAAGCCCCTTCGGGTAATTCATTTTCTCCATCACTTGATCGCAGGCGTCGATACAGGCGGCACAGCCGATGCATTCATATTGCATTCCGTTGCGAATGTCGATGCCCGTCGGACAGACCTGAACACAGATCCCGCAATCAACACAATCGCCCTTGCCAACTGTTTTTGGATCAGCCCCTTTTTTGCGTGCCCCACGTGGCTCGCCGCGCTCCGGGTCATAGGTAATGACCAGGGTATCCGCATCGAACATGACCCCCTGAAAGCGGGCATACGGGCACATGTATTTGCAGACCTGTTCGCGCATGACGCCCGCAAAGAGGTAGGTAAAGCCACCGTAAAAGGATATCCAGAAGAGCTCCCACGGCCCGAAACTGAATGTCACCGCTTCATGGAGCAAGTCCTGGATCGGCGTGAAATAGCCCACCAAGGTAAAGCCTGTCCATAAGGACAGTGCGCCCCAGGCCCCAAACTTGGCAGCCTTGAGGGCCACCTTTCGGGCACTCATCGGCGATTGGTCCAGTTTCATCCGCTGGCTGCGATTCCCCTCGATCTTCTCTTCGATCCACATGAAGATTTCGGTATAAACCGTTTGCGGACATGCATAGCCGCACCACAGGCGACCAGCGACCGCAGTAAAGAAAAAGAGCGAATAGGCACTGATGATCAGCAGGATTGCCAAAAAGAATATGTCCTGCGGCCAGAATATCCAGCCAAAAATGTAGAACTTGCGTTCAACAACGTCCAGCAGTACAGCTTGTCGCCCATTCCAGGGTAGCCAGCAAAGACCATAGAAAATCAGCTGGGTGGCCCATACGAGAATCCACCGCCAGGTCGCAAACAGACCTGTTACTGCGCGGGGGTAAACCTTTTGTCGCACAGCATATAAGGTGTCTTCCGCATTCTCTCCGGCCTTGGGGTGGGCATCGGGTTTCTTTGCCGCGTGGGTGTCTGGCTGGCTCATGATTGCACTGTATAAATATTAAAGTCCGGAAGCCGGGAAGCATGCCTGTCCATGCTGGTAGCTACTGAAGGCGGTGATGAATTCATCCCGTGATCGTGAAAGGAAGAATGGATTGCGTGTCCGCTCTTCGCCGATGGTCGAGACGGTCCGTCCGTGGAAATCATGTCCGGGAAAGACCAGGATTTCATCTGGCAGCTCGAAAAGCCGTCTGACCACCGAGTCATAAAGACTGCCCGGATCGCAATCCTCATCCGCATTTCGGGCACAGCCACCGAGTTCCAGCGCGTCTCCACAAAACAGTCGATCGAGCCACAGGAAACTCAGGCTGTCGGCTGTATGGCCAGGCGTTGCGATGACTTGAATGCTTTGGTTGCCGCAATGGAGCATCTCGCCATGCTCCACGAACCGATCGCCCGTCTTTGAGCGTGTCCGTTTTCCGACCAGGATTTCGGCGCCCGGATAGTGATCGGAAAGATCGTCCGCCGCCTGTCCGTGAGTGTGGGTGAGCATGATGAATTCCAGGGCGAGGCCACGTTCGGCCAGGAGAGATTTGAGAACGAGGGTCTGACAAGGATCAGGACTCGGATCAATCGCTACCGCCTGTCCAGTGGGCAGATCGGCAAGCAGGTAACTCATCGCCGCATTGGCCGAGTCAAAAAACTGACGGAAATACATGCCTTAGTCCTGTGCATTCCATGCTTGTCGTCTGCGTCAGCCGCGTGCCGAGTCATCCGCGCCGATCAGCAGGCGGGCGTCGCTCAGGTATTTGTGGGGAGGTATTTCGAGGTTGGTGGGGGCTGGCTTGTTCTTGAAAACCCGTCCGGCAAAGTCGAAGGTGGAGCCGTGACAGGGGCACAGGAAGCCGCCCGGCCAATCTGCCCCCATCTCCGCTTTGCCGGGCTCGAACGCACTGGACGGGGAGCAGCCGAGATGGGTACATATCCCTACCGCGACCAGGTAGTCGGGTTTTACCGAACGGTGGGGGTTGCGTGCGTAGTCTGGCTGCTGGGATTCGACCGCCGAACCCGGATCCGCCAGGTCAGGTTCAGACTTTGCCAGCGCCGCAAGCATCTGCGGCGTGCGGTGCAGTATCCATACAGGCTTGCCGCGCCATTCGACGACCATCAGGTCGCCGGGAGCCAGCTTGTCGATATCGACTTCCACCGGCGCGCCGGCCGCCATTGCCCGTTCGGACGGGGTCAGGCTGGCCACGAAGGGTACTGCCGTGCCCACCACGAGCGCACCACCCACACCTGCGGTGGCAATCAGCAACTGACGCCGGGAAGGATTGCAGGGGGCGTCCGATGCGCCGCAAAAGACAGGGGGCGAGGTCGTGCTGGTCATGAGGTTCTCCTGATCTGGGCCAATTTGTTTGGCGGAATATCAGTAGACCTGTATCAATATTCATGCCAGTCGGAGAGGTTGTTAAAAACCATTTAAATATCAATGGTTTGATTTTTTCGCGAAGATAAAAATTCTCTGGGGCTCAATGAGTGGCAGCGGTTTGGCAGGATTTTGGCAGTGAGTCTGGCGCGATTTGGCAGGGTTTTCTGCCGTTGGCTGTTTCGGAAGCCGGCTCCATGCTCCTCCTGCACGGCCGGGTTCCCCCATGAGCATCGTTCAGATGCCTGCCCTAGTGGCCGTCGCTTTTGCGTCGGTCGCGTCGGCATTCGTGCAGCACTTCGACGCGACCATCTTCGTGGGCGACTTCCATCCGTACGACAAAGCCCCACAAACGCGCCACGTGCTTGACGACTTCTTCCGCATCGCCGTTCAGTGGACGGCGCAGGTAAGCCTGGTGGCGCAGCGTGAGGGAACGGTCGCCGCGCAGGTCTACATTCCAGACTTGCAGGTTGGGCTCCCGGCTGCCCAGGTTGTAGTTGTCGGAGAGAATCTCGCGTACCCGGCGATAGCCGGCTTCGTCATGGATCGCCGAGACTTTGAGCTTTGATTCCTTGTCGTCGTCGAGGATGGCGAAGAGACGGAAATCGCGCATCACCTTGGGTGACAGGAACTGGGCGACGAAGCTTTCGTCCTTGAAGTTGCGCATGGCGAAGTCGAAGGTTTCCCGCCAGTTGCTGCCGGCGATGTCGGGAAACCAGTGGCGGTCTTCGTCGGTGGGGTGCTCGCAGATGCGGCGGATGTCCTGCCACATGGCGAAGCCCAGCGCGTAGGGGTTGAGGCCGCGGTACCAGGGCTCGTTGTAGCTGGGCTGGTAGACGACATTGGTGTGGGAGTGCAGGAACTCCATCATGAAGCTGTCGGTGAGTAAGCCCTCGTCGTAGAGCGTGTTGAGGAGGGTGTAGTGCCAGTAGGTGGCCCAGCCTTCGTTCATGACCTGGGTCTGGCGCTGGGGGAAGAAATACTGACCGATCTTGCGGACGATGCGCACGACTTCGCGTTGCCAGGGTTCCAGCAACGGGGCATTTTTCTCGATGAAGTAGAGCAGGTTCTCCTGGGGCTCGGACGGAAAGCGCTTCTCTTCAAAGGTTTGGGTCTTTGCCTGATGGGCGGGCAGGGTGCGCCACAGGTCGTTGACCTGGCTCTGCAGGTATTCGGCGCGTTCCCGCTGGCGGGTCAGTTCCTTGTTGAGGGACAGCTTGGCCGGGCGCTTGTAGCGGTCGACACCGACGTTCATCAGGGCGTGACAGGAGTCGAGCAGCAACTCGACTTCTTCTTCGCCGTAGCGCTCCTCGCATTCGCTCAGGTAGTTACGGGCAAAGATCAGGTAGTCGACGATGGCGTCGGCGTTGGTCCATTGCTTGAAGAGGTAGTTGCCCTTGAAGAAGCTGTTGTGGCCGTAGGCCGCGTGGGCGATCACCAGGGCCTGCATCGTCATGGTGTTTTCTTCCATGAGGTAAGCGATGCAGGGGTTGGAGTTGATGACGATCTCGTAGGCGAGGCCCATCTGGCCGCGGCGGTAGCCCTTTTCGGTGTGCATGAAGCTCTTGCCGAACGACCAGTGGTGGTAGTTCACCGGCATGCCTACCGAGGAGTAGGCGTCCATCATCTGCTCGGAAGTAATCAGCTCGATCTGGTTGGGGTAGGTGTCCAGCCCGTACTCGCGGGCCACTCTGTCGATTTCGAGGTGGTAGGCCTCGATCAACTCGAATGTCCATTCGCCGGGGGAGGGCAGAGGCTGTTTCCGCTTTGGTCTTTTCGCGCTCATCAGAGCCTCTTTTTAAAGAGTTCCCGGAACACCGGGTAGATATCCGGCAGGCCTTCAATGTGTTGCATGGCGAAGTTGGCGTGGGCGCCGAGCAGCTTTTCGTACTCGCGCCACAGGTTCTGGGGTTCGCCCGGGGTGATCTCGATGTAGGCGAAATATTGCAGGAAGGGCAGGATCGATTCGGCGAGCAGCTCGCGGCAGTGGGGGGAGTCGTTCTCCCAGTTGTCACCGTCGGAGGCCTGGGCGCCGTAGATGTTCCAGGCGCCATTGAGGTAGCGCTGCTGAAGGACCTCCTTCATCAGGTCCAGGGCGCTCGATACCACCGTGCCGCCGGACTCCCGGGAATGGAAGAAATCCTCTTCGTTCACTTCCTTGGCTACCGTGTGGTGGCGGATGAAGACCACCTCGATGTGCTCGTAGGTACGGGTCAGGAAGAGATAAAGCAGCATGAAGAAGCGCTTGGCGGTGGCTTTCTTGCCCTCGTCCATGGAGCCGGAGACGTCCATGATGCAGAACATCACGGCCTGGGTGGTCGGCTTGGGCACCTTGATGCGGTTGTTGAAGCGCAGATCGAAAGTGTCGATGAAGGGGATGGCGTCGATCTTGGCGCGCAGGATGCCGATCTCGTCCTTCAGCTTGAGTACTTCCGGATCGTCGTTGGGGCGGGTTTCGAGGAGTTCCTCGAGCTGCTTTTGCAGTTCGCGCAGCTTGCCGCTGTAGGGCGAAGCCAGGGCCAGACGACGTCCCAGCGCACCGCGCAGGGAGCGCACCACGTTGATGTTGGCGGGCGTGCCGTCGTTGGTGAAGCCGGCGCGCTGACTTTTGTACTCGTGGATGCGGGCGAGTTGCGTCTTGACCAGGTTGGGCAGCGCCAGGTCGTCGAAAAAGACGTCGAGAAATTCCTCGCGGGACAAGTTGAAGACGAAGTCATCTTCACCTTCGCCATCCTTGCTGGCCTTGCCTTTGCCCGAGCCACTGCCTCCACCGCCCGGAGGGCGGTTGATCTGGTCGCCGGATGAAAACTGGTCGTTGCCGGTGAAGACGTTTTCCCAGATGCCACCCTTGCCATGATGAAACTGTGGTTCCGATAAATCCTTTGACGGAATGGAGACGCTTTCGCCGTTATCCAGATCCTTGATGGAGCGACCGGAAATGGCGTCGGCCACCGCTTCGCGGATCTGGTTCTTGAAGCGGCGCATGAAGCGCTGCCGGTTGACGGTGCTCTTGTTCTTGCTGTCGAAGCGGCGGTCGATGATACGAACCATGCGAGCCTCCCGAAATAATGGCGTGCGCTATCGGCCTGCCGCGCGGCAGGCCGGTCGGCAGAGGCTCATGACGACTTGCGAACGCGCAAATACCACTCGCACAGCAAGCGGACCTGCTTCTCGGTGTAGCCCTTTTCGATCATGCGATTGACGAAGTTCTGGTGTTTCTTCTGGTCGTCGCCGCTGGCCTTGGCGTTGAAGCTGATGACCGGCAGCAGGTCTTCGGTGTTGGAGAACATCTTCTTCTCGATCACCGCGCGCAGTTTTTCGTAGCTGGTCCAGCTCGGGTTCTTGCCGCTGTTCTTGGCCCGGGCGCGCAGCACGAAGTTCACCACCTCGTTGCGGAAATCCTTCGGGTTGCTGATGCCGGCCGGCTTCTCGATCTTCTCGAGCTCGTCGTTGAGCGCGTTGCGGTCGAGGATTTCGCCGGTGTTCTGGTCGCGGTATTCCTGGTCCTGGATCCAGAAGTCGGCGTAGGTGACGTAACGGTCGAAGATGTTCTGGCCGTATTCGCTGTAGCTCTCGAGGTAGGCTGTCTGGATTTCCTTGCCGATGAACTCGGCGTAACGCGGGGCGAGGAACTCCTTGATGAAGGCGAGGTATCTGGCTTCGTTCTCGGGCGGGTATTGCTCCTGGGCAATCTGCTGCTCGAGCACGTACATCAGGTGCACCGGATTGGCAGCCACTTCCCGGTGGTCGAAGTTGAAGACCTTGGACAGCACCTTGAAGGCGAAGCGGGTTGATAGCCCGGTCATGCCTTCATCGACGCCCGCGTAGTCGCGGTATTCCTGGTAGCTCTTGGCCTTCGGGTCAGTGTCCTTCAGGTTCTCGCCGTCGTAGACACGCATCTTCGAGAAGATGCTCGAGTTCTCGGGCTCCTTGACCCGCGACAGCACGGCGAACTGGGCCATCATCTTCAGGGTGTCGGGGGCGCAGGGCGCCTGCGACAGGGAGCTGTGGGCGAGGAGCTTGTCGTAGATGCGCACTTCGTCCGACACGCGCAGGCAGTAGGGCACCTTGACGGTGTAGATGCGGTCGAGGAAGGCCTCGTTGTTGCGGTTGTTCTTGAAGGCGGTCCATTCCGATTCGTTGGAGTGGGCCATCACGATGCCATCGAAGGGGATTGCGCCGAAACCTTCGGTGCCCTTGTAGTTGCCTTCCTGGGTAGCCGTCAGCAACGGGTGGAGCACCTTGATCGGCGCCTTGAACATCTCGACGAACTCCAGCAGGCCCCGGTTGGCCAGGCACAGGCCGCCCGAGTAGGAATAGGCGTCCGGATCGTCCTGCGAATACTGTTCGAGCTTGCGGATGTCGATCTTGCCGACCAGCGAGGAGATGTCCTGGTTGTTCTCGTCGCCCGGTTCGGTCTTGGCGACGGCAATCTGGCGCAGCACCGACGGGCGCAGCTTGACGACGCGGAACTTGGTGATGTCGCCGTTGAATTCATGCAGGCGCTTGACCGCCCACGGGCTCATGATGGTGTTGAGGTAGCGCTGGGGAATACCGTAGTCGTCTTCAAGAATGGCCCCGTCCTCGAGCGCGCTGAACAGGCCCAGTGGCGACTCGTGTACCGGTGAATCCTTGATGGCGTAGAACGGAATCTTCTCGACCAGGGTCTTCAGCTTCTCGGCCAGCGAACTCTTGCCGCCGCCGACCGGCCCGAGCAGGTAGAGGATTTGTTTCTTTTCCTCCAGTCCCTGCGCGGCGTGTCGGAAATACGACACGATGTTCTCGATGGCTTCCTCCATTCCGTAGAAATCCCGGAAGGCGGGATAGATCTTGATCATCTTGTTGGAAAAAATGCGCGACAGGCGCGGATCAAGGCGGGTGTCGACGAGTTCCGGCTCGCCGATGGCCTGCAGCATGCGTTCGGCCGAAGTGGCGTAGGCGATGGGGTCGGACTTGCACAGGTCCAGATATTCCTGGACTGACATCTCCTCCTCCCGAGCCGACTCGAAACGTGCCTGGAAGCTGGTGAAGATACTCATCTGATCTCTCCTGGGGCAGGGCACCCGGGCCGGGCGCCGGGTTCGCCATCGTCTGTGCGGGTACAAAAGGCTTGTAACGCCTGCTGCCTTGTCGGGAAGGCAGGGAGGTAACGCTATTTCATTCCATGTGATAGCTAAAAGGCGAGCGGAGTTCCACAGTTACGAGCGGAGTTTTTCACACTTGTGGGCTTAAAGCCTAGCGCTGGCGCGGGCTCTGCTAGTGGATTCGGGGGCTGTGTTAGACTAAAGGTTTTTCCGACGACTTCATGGACGGATGCAGTGGGAAGGCACAGGTTTTGCTCTGTGTTTTCTGTCCTGTTTGTGAGGCGTTTTTGTTAAGACCGATCAGGGAATTTTCATGAGCAACCAGGTAACCGTGAGCGCGCTTGAGCGCCGTATCGACATGTCCGTGCCGCTGGCCGATATCGACAAGGACGTTGAGGCTCGTCTCAAGCAGATGGCTCGCACCGTCAAGATGCCGGGATTCCGCCCGGGCAAGGTCCCGTTCCGCATGGTGGCCCAGTCGTATGGCCCGCAGGCCCGTTCCGAAGCGATCGGCGCCGCCGTCGAAAAGACCCTTGGTGAGCAGATCCGTGCACAGAACCTGCGCGTGGCTGGCTACCCCAGCATCGAGCCGAAGGAGCCCACCGGCACCGACGTGCTGGAATTTACCGCCGTTTTCGAGGTCTACCCCGAAGTCGTGATTTCCGACGTGAGCGCCCAGGAAGTCGAGCGTCCCCAGCTGGAAGTCGGCGAAGCCGAAGTGGCCAAGACCCTCGACGTGCTGCGCAAGCAACGCACCACTTTTGTGCCTGCCGAACACGCCGTCCAGGATGGCGATCGCGTGACGGTAGACTTCACCGGCCGCAAGGACGGTGTCGAGTTTGACGGCGGCAAGGCAACCGACTTCGCCTTCGTGATCGGCGGCGGCCAGATGCTCAAGGATTTCGAAACCGCTGTGCTGGGCCTGAACGTGGGCGAAAGCAAGACTTTCGACATGACCTTCCCGGCTGATTACCATGCGGGTCACCTGGCTGGCCAGACCGTCCAGTTCGACGTGGTCCTGAAGACTGTTGAAGAGCCCAAACTGCCGGAAATCGACGCCGAATTCGCCAAGACCCTCGGCATTGCCGATGGCGACGTGGAAAAGATGCGTGAAGAAGTGAAGGCCAACCTGGAACGCGAAGTGAAGCGTCGCATTCAGGCCAAGGTCAAGGAACGCGTCATGAACGTGCTGATCGAAGCCCACCCGATCGAAGTGCCGAAGGCGCTGGTCGAGCAGGAATCGCAGCAACTGGCCGAAAACGCCAAGAAGGATTTCGAAGCACGCGGCATGAAGACCAAGGACATGCCGATCGAGGCCGCCTGGTTCGGCGAGCAGGCCGTGCGTCGCGTCAAGCTCGGCCTGATCATGTCCGAGCTGGTGAAGGGCAAGGAGCTGCACGCCAAGCCCGAGCAGATTCGCGCCATCATTGAAGACTTCGCCGCAAGCTACGAAGATCCGAGCGAAGTCGTGAGCTGGTACTACTCGCAGCCCCAGCGTCTGGCCCAGGCCGAAGCGCTGGTGATCGAGGACAACGTGGTGGAGTGGGTTGTTGGCAATGCCAAGACGACCGACAAGCCCACTTCTTTTGACGACCTGATGGGCAATGCGGCTTAATTCCGCGGAGAGCGACGTTAAATGAATCCCATGACACCCCCGTATTCGCAAAGTGACTGGAATCCGGTCGGCCTCGGCCTCATTCCGATGGTGGTCGAGCAGAGCGGTCGCGGCGAGCGGTCCTATGACATCTACTCGCGCCTGCTCAAGGAGCGGGTGGTGTTTTTGGTCGGTCCCGTCAATGACGTGACCGCCAATTTGATCGTCGCCCAGTTCCTGTTCCTTGAGTCGGAGAACCCGGACAAGGACATTTTCTTCTACATCAACTCCCCGGGTGGTTCGGTGACGGCCGGCATGGCGATCTACGACACCATGCAGTTCATCAAGCCGAACGTCAGCACCCTGTGCATCGGGCAGGCGGCCAGCATGGGCGCCTTCCTGCTGGCGGCGGGCGAGAAGGGCAAGCGCTTCTCCCTGCCCAACTCCCGGGTCATGATTCATCAGCCGCTGGGTGGTTTCCAGGGCCAGGCCTCGGACATCGAGATCCACGCCCGGGAAATCCTTTCCCTGCGCGCCAAGCTCAACGGCATGCTGGCCAAGCATACCGGCCAGCCGGTCGAGAGCATCGAGCGGGATACCGACCGGGACAACTTCATGTCTGCGGAAGAAGCCGTCCGTTACGGTCTGATCGACAAGGTCCTGACCAGCCGCGCCGATACGGTTTGATCATTCGCTAGCGACAAGTACAGAGAGAAAGGGCAGTAATGGCGGACAAAAAAACGAGCGGAGAGAAGCTCCTGTATTGCTCGTTCTGCGGCAAGAGCCAACACGAGGTCCGCAAGCTTATCGCGGGTCCGTCCGTGTTCATCTGCGACGAGTGCATCGAGCTTTGCAACGACATCATTCGCGATGAGATTACTGCTGATACCGGTGGCGCCAAGGGCGTCAAGGGCGAGCTGCCGTCTCCCAAGGAAATCAGTGCGATCCTCGACCAGTACGTAATCGGTCAGTCTCCGGCCAAGCGCATCCTCTCCGTGGCGGTGTACAACCACTACAAGCGGCTGCGTCACCTGTCGAAGACCCACGACGACGTCGAGCTGTCGAAGAGCAACATCCTGCTGGTCGGCCCCACCGGCTCCGGCAAGACGCTGCTGGCCCAGACCCTGGCGCGCCTTCTCAATGTGCCCTTCGTGATGGCTGATGCAACGACCCTCACCGAGGCTGGCTACGTGGGCGAGGACGTCGAGAACATCATCCAGAAGCTGCTCCAGAAATGCGACTACGACGTCGACAAGGCGCAGCAGGGGATTGTGTACATCGACGAAATCGACAAGATTTCCCGCAAGTCCGACAACCCTTCGATCACCCGCGACGTGTCTGGCGAAGGCGTTCAGCAGGCGCTGCTGAAGCTCATCGAAGGCACCATCGCATCGGTGCCGCCGCAAGGCGGGCGCAAGCACCCGAACCAGGATTTCGTGCAGGTGGATACCACCAACATCCTGTTTGTGTGCGGCGGCGCATTCGACGGTCTCGACAAGGTGATCCGCAACCGTACCGAGAAGTTCGGCATTGGTTTTGGCGCCGAGGTGAAGAGCCGCGAGAACAAGGATGTTTCCGAAGCCCTGCGCGAAGTGGAGCCGGGTGATCTGATCAAGTTCGGTCTCATCCCCGAACTCATCGGTCGTCTGCCGGTGGTCGCCACGCTGCAGGAACTCGACGAGGAAGCGCTGATTCAGATCCTCGTGGAGCCGAAAAACGCACTTATCAAGCAATACCAGAAACTGTTTTCGATGGAAGGCGTCGAACTCGAAGTGCGCCCGGCGGCCATGCAGGCAATTGCCCGCAAGGCCCTGAAGCGCAAGACGGGTGCCCGCGGCCTGCGTTCGATTCTTGAAAGCACGCTGCTGGATACGATGTACGAACTGCCTTCCATGGAAAATGTGTCCAAGGTAGTGATCGACGAAGGCATGATCGAAGGCGGCACCAAACCGATCCTGATCTACGCCGATCAGCCCAAGGTCTCCGGCTCCAACTGACATCAAGCAGAAGTTTTTCGCAGGACTGCTTGAATTGATGTCGCTAGGGCCCCATATGGGGCCTTAGTGCCTTAAAAGGAAAAATCATGTCGAGCACGCTTGACCTCCCCGAAGAACAGATCGAACTCCCGCTGCTGCCGCTGCGCGACGTGGTGGTGTTCCCGCACATGGTGATCCCGCTGTTTGTGGGTCGCCCGAAATCCATCAAGGCGCTCGAGAATGCCATGGAGGCCGGCAAGAGCATCCTGCTGGTGGCCCAGAAGTCTGCCGCCAAGGACGAACCTTCGGCGGAAGACCTCTACGACCTCGGTTGTATCGCCAACATCCTGCAGATGCTCAAGCTCCCCGATGGCACCGTCAAGGTGCTGGTCGAAGGCGTACAGCGTGCCCGTGTGGTGTCGGTCGAAGACCTGCGTACCCTGTTTGTTGCCAAGGCCCAGCCGCTGCCGCCGGTCGAAGCACCGAACAATGAAGTCGAGGCCATGCGCCGGGCGATCATCAGCCAGTTCGACCAGTACGTTAAGCTCAACAAGAAGATCCCGCCGGAAATCCTCAGCTCCCTGTCGGGCATCGAGGAGCCGGGTCGGCTGGCCGACACCATTGCCGCCCACCTGCCCCTGAAGCTCGAACAAAAGCAGGAAATCCTCGAAATGTTCGATCCGGGCGAGCGCCTTGAGCGCCTGCTCAACCAGCTCGAAACCGAACTCGACATCCTGCAGGTGGAAAAGCGTATCCGTGGCCGCGTCAAGCGCCAGATGGAGAAGAGCCAGCGCGAGTACTATCTCAACGAGCAGGTCAAGGCCATCCAGAAGGAACTCGGCGAGGGTGAAGACGGCGCCGACCTCGAGGAAATGGACAAGAAGATCAAGGCTGCCGGCATGCCCAAGGAAGCCATGGTCAAGGCCCAGGCCGAGCTGAAGAAGCTGCGCCTGATGTCGCCCATGTCCGCCGAAGCCACCGTGGTGCGTAACTACATCGAAACTCTGGTCGGCCTGCCCTGGAAGAAGAAGTCGCGCATCAGCAAGGACCTGGCCGAAGCCGAAAAGGTCCTCGACAAGGAGCACTACGGTCTCGAGAAGGTCAAGGAACGCATCCTTGAATATCTTGCCGTGCAACAACGTGTGGACAAGCTGAAGGCGCCGATCCTGTGCCTCGTCGGCCCCCCGGGTGTCGGCAAGACCTCCCTCGGCCAGTCCGTGGCGCGTGCCACGAACCGCAAGTTTGTGCGCATGAGCCTTGGTGGTGTGCGTGACGAAGCCGAGATTCGCGGCCACCGTCGTACCTACATCGGTTCCATGCCGGGCAAGATCCTGCAGAACATGTCCAAGGTGGGCGTGCGCAACCCCTTGTTCCTCCTCGACGAGGTGGACAAGATGGGTCAGGACTTCCGCGGCGATCCGTCGTCGGCCCTGCTCGAAGTGCTGGATCCGGAACAGAACTCGACCTTCGTCGACCACTACATCGAAGTGGAATACGACCTGTCGGACGTGATGTTCGTGGCGACGGCCAACACCCTCAACATTCCTGCGCCGCTGCTGGACCGGATGGAACTCATCCGCCTGTCGGGCTACACGGAAGACGAGAAGGTGAACATCGCCCAGCGCTACCTCGTCACCAAGCAGATGAAGAACAACGGAATCAAGCGCGAGGAGCTGTCGGTTACCGAAGATGCGCTGCGCGAGATCGTCCGTTACTACACCCGCGAAGCCGGTGTGCGCGGGCTCGAGCGTGAAGTGTCGAAGGTTTGCCGCAAGGTGGTGAAGGCCATCGTCCTTGGCAAGCGTCGCGCCAAGGTGGTGGTGAACGCCAAAAACATCGACAAGTACCTGGGCGTGCGCAAGTACATGTTCGGTGTGGCCGAGAAGGAAAACCAGATTGGTCAGGTGACTGGTCTGGCGTGGACCGAAGTCGGTGGCGAACTGCTCACCGTCGAGGCCGTCTCGCTGCCGGGCAAGGGCAAGATCATCACCACCGGCAAGCTCGGCGAGGTGATGCAGGAGTCCATCCAGGCTGCGCTGTCGGTGGTGCGTCGCCGCTCCAAGTCGTTGGGCATTCCGGAGGACTTCTACCAGAAGGCCGACATCCACATCCACTTGCCGGAAGGCGCGATTCCCAAGGACGGTCCGTCCGCCGGTATCGCCATCTGCACGGGTCTGGTGTCTGTGCTGACCGGCATTCCGGTGCGTTGCGACGTGGCCATGACGGGCGAAATCACCCTGCGCGGCGAAGTGTTGCCGATTGGCGGCCTGAAGGAAAAGCTGCTCGCCGCCGTACGCGGTGGCATCACGCGGGCGCTGATTCCCCAGGAGAACGTCAAGGATCTCACCGAGATTCCGGACAACGTGAAGAACGCACTGGAGATCATCCCGGTCAAGTGGATCGACCAGGTGCTTGAACATGCCCTCGAGCGCATGCCCGAAGCCCTGCCCGAAACGCCGGCCGCTGAAGTCGCTGCCGTCGCCAAGCCGGCAGAGGTTGCCGAGAATGGCGAAGTGGTGAAGCACTGATTCACTGCAGTCTTCGCATAAAGAAGGAGCCGGCGCGGTTTGCCGGCTTTTTCTTCGTCTTCGGCTCTATCGGACATGGCATTTTCAGGCCCCGCCGGGATAGAATGCGGCGCTTCCTCTCTCCGTAGTTCAATGGATAGAACGGGCGCCTCCTAAGCGCCAGATACAGGTTCGATTCCTGTCGGGGGGACCAAATTATGGTCTCAAGCAGTATCAGGAAGTAGCAGAGGAATACGAAGAAGCCCGCGATTGCGGGCTTTTTTGTTTTTGGGGCGTATCATCGTGCATCAGGCGATACCCTCCAATCGCATCGTTTGTGGGGGTATATCCGGGGGGCTTTCTTGATACCCCCGATTTTTGGCCAAACAGATACCCCCGAATTCCCCCATGGCCCTTACAGATACTGCGATTCGCAAGGCCCGGCCCGGTGAAAAGCCCTACAAGCTGGCAGATGAAAAGGGCCTCTTCCTGCTGGTCGGAATCAAGCCCGGCGCCCTTTACTGGCGCTTGAAATACCGTTTCGCCGGCAAGGAGAAACTGCTGGCACTCGGGGTCTATCCAGAAGTGCCCCTGAAGGTGGCTCGTCAGAAGCGGGACGATGCTCGCCGGCTTCTGGATGCGGGGAAAGATCCCAGTGAGACCCGTCGAGCAGAGAAGATCGCCCGGAAGGTCGCCGCCGATGCGTCGTTTGAGATCGTGGCCAGGGAGTGGCACGAGAAGAAGCGGGGAGAGTGGTTGGACACCTACGCGGCCAAGGTACTCACCTCCCTGGAGCAGGATCTGTTTCCCGCTCTCGGGCATCGCCCGGTCTCCGAGATCAGTGCCGCCGAGATGCTGGCGGTTCTCCGCAAGGTTGAAGCCCGGGGTGCCCTGGAAACCTTGAAGCGTGTCCGGCAGCGGGCCGGCGATATCTTCCTCTACGCCATTGCCACCGGCCGTGCCGAGAACAATCCGGTAACGGGTCTCCACAAGGCCCTCAAGGTTGCTTCGGTAGAGCACCGGGCCGCGTTGTACCCAACAGGGCTGCGGGAGTTCTTCATCCGTCTGGACGCGGTGCGCATCACGCTGATGGTCAAGAACGCCATTCGCCTGCTCGCTCTGACCTTCCTCCGTCCTGGTGAGCTGCGGGGCGCCAGCTGGAGTGAAATTGATCTGCAAGCTGGCGTATGGGTTGTGCCGGCGGAACGGGACCGGAGTAGGGGGCTTGTCGGTATGAAGATGAAAGAGGCCCACACGGTTGCGCTCTCGACGCAGGCCGTCGATTTGCTCAAGGAGCTTCACGAGATGACGGGCCAACGTGACCTTGTCTTTCCCAACCGTAACGACCCGAGACGCCCGATGAGCGACGGCACAATCAACACCGCCTTGCGGGCAATGGGTTATGCCGGCGACGAAGTCACCGGGGCCGGCTTCCGGACAACCGCGACGGGGGCACTACTCGAATTGGGATGGCGGCCAGAGGTGATCGACCGTCAGTTGGCGCACCGGGAGCGGAAGGAAGTTTTCGGGGCCTACTCGCACCAGGCTGAATACTTGGCCGAGCGCCGCAAGATGATGCAGCAGTGGGCCGACTACCTCGACCAGGTGGGACGGGGGAACGTCATCCCGTTACACGGGCACACCGCTGCATGACTTGAAGATCATCCGAGCAGTACGCCGCGCCTAGGTCGGCCAACCGAAAACGGGGAAACCTTCGCCCCGCTGGCGCGGCACCTTTTTGAAGGGCGCACGAAGGGGCGCAAGTGTGTTCGATGATTTTGGAGAGCGCGAGCATGTCTTTGACTCGCTCGAAAATGAATGGGCAGGTCCGGATATGGAAGATTCGTACTGTTTAGACAATCTTGTCTCGGGCAGTAAGAGCCTATTTAGGACGAAGGTCAAAGAACTATCCGAGAAGCTTGCCGCGTTAGAAGCAAAGAACACCAAGCCGCCCCGAAGGCTCATCCACTCACACCAGTCAGACATTCTTGCTGAGCTGGATTTTCTGCTTTTCATTTGTGCCCGCCCCTCCGTTCTGAGGGCGAATCTCTCCCCGCTTAAACTCTTGCTGATGGATGCATGGGTTATCAGCCTGGAGCTAAAGGCCGGAACACTGAAGCTCAGTGCAGCAAAAGGCGAGCGCTTCACCGGCAACAAACGGGGACTCTCGCCGCTGTATGCATTGGTTCGCGACCTCCTGATAGAGAACGGACGCGACACCTCGGCAAAAGTGCTTTGGAAACTATTAGAAAAACACCAAGGCGGTGATGTGGTTGAAGAGATCACGGACGATGAAAACGGGGGCGAGATATTCACCAGGGGGAAGGGCGAGCCGACAACATTCAAAGCATTCTCGAACAGGGTAAGCGACATAAAAAAACTTATCCCATCACCTGATTAGTTTTCCCGGTCTCCGACAAACCGGGAATCCAGTTTTTTAGCCTTGCCGTGTCGCATCAACCAAAGACACGGCATGTCACCTAACCGCCTGCCGTGTCTCTTTAAAAGGACATGGCATGAAAACCCAAAACACCTGCATCAAAGTAGCGCCCCATAACGCCATCAAGGCGTTTCCTACGCCTGCCACGGCATCAATTCCGGCCGCCCTCGAAAACTTCGATGCATTGCCCGGCGCCGCAAACGTCCGCCTGCCCGTCGTGGCGGCTCTCTTTGCGTGCTCGCCCGCCACCGTTTGGCGTCGTGTGAAAAAAGGCACCCTGCCTGCGCCGCGAAAGCTATCTGAGGGCGTGACGGCTTGGCGTGTTGCCGAGCTTCGTAAAGCACTGAGCGGCGAGGCCTGGCAATGAGCACGAATAAGCCCGCCTCCACTGCCGGGGCCTCTCTCGCCGATGATCTTCACCAGGCCGGCGGTTTGCTCTCCTCAATCTACGGCAAGGCCTTTCCCGAGACGCACCCCGTTCTGCTCTTCCTGGCGGCGATCTGGATTGCCGTCGAGCGCCTGCGCCATGCCGTGCAGGCGTCTGCACAGACCGATGACTGGCGATCCAGCGAAGCGGCAACGCAGGCCAAGGGCCGGGAGCTGGGAATTGAAGCCCGACCGAAAGAAAATTGGTCCGAATACCGTGCCCGCATTGCCAGCGCCATGAAGAAAGGCGGCCGGTGATGGATCACGACATTCTCACCAGCGATACCCCGGCCCGCCTCTTTTTTCGCTGGAAAAACGTGCTCCGCTTTCGTATCGGCATCGCCGATTGCAGCGGCCTGGCTCAACTCCCGAACGCCGAAGATTTCCCCGACGAATTTCCGGTCGATGAATTCGGCATCGGGCATTTGCTCGGGGAAGTCTTGGGCCTCGCTGCTCTCAAGCTGTTTCGCGTGTCAGGCACGTCCTTTCCTGGGGAATGGAGCTTCGATCCTGTCGGCCAATGGCTTCACGCCTTGGCGTGTGTGGATCGCATGACGGACACCGGCCGGCTCTCGGTCGTTTACCGGGTCATCGATCTGGGCTTGTCCGCGCCGAATCGTCTTCACGTGCTGAATGCGCGCCTTGATGCGCTCTCAAACGACGATCTGCACCGCATGGCCATGGAGGCCGTTCAAGGCGAGCGTATGAAGCCGGACGTGTTCGAGGGGCTGATGGAATGATTGATACCGCCTCGATCCTCGACCAGTTCCGCACCGCCGCTGAAGCCCGTGGCATCCTGCTGCCCGACCACCTCGAAGCAGACGGCAAGCTGCACCGCTGCCCGCTGTGGGAGGGTGCGCACGGCAAGAAGGACGGGGCTTATCTGCTGCACCTGGATGGCGTGCCGGCCGGGGGCTTCCAGAATTTCCGCGATGGTCTCGACTGGGAGAACTGGCGGGCCGACATTGGCCGCCAGCTCACGTCCGAAGAGGAAGCCGCCAACCGTGCCCGCATGGAAGCCCAGCGCGCCGAACGCGACGCCGAAGCCAAGGCCAAGCGAGACAAGGCCCGCAAGAAAGCGCATGCGATCTGGAACAGCGCCAAGCCAGCGCCGGACGATCACGCCTATCTACACCGCAAGGGCGTGCCGTCCTTTGGCCTACGCGTCGGCTCCTGGCCGAAGTGGGAAGAGACCCGCCCCGGAGAGTGGCGAGAAAACCGCCTTCCCGGCGTGTTGCTGGTGCCCATGCGCAGCCCGTCCGGCACCCTGCACAGCCTGCAGGCGATCTACCCCGAGAAGATCGACGGCCGCGATAAGGACTTTCTGCCGCATGGCGAGAAGGCCGGCAAGTTCCACCTGATAGGCGAGCTGGCCGACGGCGTGCCGCTGTGCATTGCTGAGGGCTACGCCACCGCCGCCAGTCTTCACCGGGCGACCGGCTGGCCGGTGGCGGTGGCCTTCGACGCCGGCAGCCTCGAACCCGTGGCTCGTGCCCTGCGTGAAGCGAATCCCGGCGCCCGCTTCATCATCTGCGCCGATGACGATCACCGCACCGCCGGCAACCCCGGCCGCAGCAAAGCCGAAGCCGCTGCCCGCACAGTCGGTGGCGTGGTGGCGGTGCCGGCCTTCGGCCCGGATCGTCCGGACGGCGCCACCGACTTCAACGACCTGGCCGCGCTCGAAGGCCTCGATGCGCTGCGCCGCATCCTCGAAGCCGCACGGGACGCGATAGCCGGCCTTGTCTGCGACGATTCGACCCCGGCAGCACCCGAAACCCCACCCGAAGCACAAAACCCCGCCAGCGCCCCGGAATCAGCCCCTGCTGCGCCTCTCGACGATGCCACCAAGCCTGCCAAGCGCTCCCGCTCGAAGCCGAAGACCAAGGCAGATGGCGTGCAGACGCCTGCACAGGGCGGTGATGTGTTCGAGCTGCGCGAAGGCAACGAAGGCCGGGGCGTCTATCGGCTCAAGGTCGAGAAGCGCGGCGACACCTGGGGCGAGGTGGCGCAATTCGTATGCGCCCCACTGGAGGTCACGCACCAGGTGCGTGACGCCCGCGGCGAAAACTGGCAACGCCTGGCCACCTTCAACGATCACGACTGCCGGCGCCGCCGGGTGCTCGTCCCTGACGAAATGCTCGAAGGCGACGGTGCCGCCCTGGCGCGTCTGCTGCGCGCTCAAGGCCTGTTCATTGGCGACAACAAGGGCGGCTTGCTCAAGATGTACGTGAACCGCTCCCGGCCGCCGGCCCGTGCCCGGCTCACGTCCCGCATCGGCTGGCACGATGACTGCACCGAGCCCGGCCGCTGGTCCTTCGTCCTGGGTGGTGACCATGATCCGCTCGCGCCCGAAGGAGCGGAACTGTGGCTCCACCAGGCGCAAGGCAGCGGCCACGCCCAGTTCAAGACCGCAGGCACCCTCGAAGACTGGCGGGCCAACGTCGCCGCCCTGGCGGTGGGCAATAGCCGGCTGCTGTTCGCGCTCTCTGCGGGCTTCGCCGGTGGCCTGTGCTGGCTGCATCCCAACGTGTCCGGCGGCTTCCATTGGGCCGGTGGTTCGAGCCTGGGCAAGTCCGCTTTGCTCTACGGGGCGGCGAGCCTGTGCGGCCCGGCGAACTACCGCCGCACCTGGTTGCTGACGGCCACCGCCATTGAAGGCGTGGCGGCCGGGCACTGTGACGCCCCCTTGCTGCTCGATGAACTCAAGCAGGCCGGCAACCCGAAGGACGTGGCACAGGCGGCCTACATGCTGACCAGCGGCCAAGGCAAGGGACGTGGCCAAGCGGCGGGCGGTCTGCGGGAAACCGCCAGCTTCAGCCTGTTGTTCCAGTCAAACGGGGAAATCGGCCTGACCCAGTTCCTCGAAGAGAACCAGGAGCGCGCCTACGCTGGCCAGGAGGTGCGCTTCTGCGAGTTGCCCGCCGATGCCGGCGCCGGCTTCGGTTGCTGGGATGCCCTGCACGGCCTGGCCGATGGCGCGCGCTTCTCTGAAACCCTGCAACGCAATGCCGGCAAGCACTACGGCACGGCGTACCCGGAGTTCATTCGCCGTGTGATCGCCCACCGCGAGGCCCTGCCCGCCGAGTTTGAAACCCTGCGCACCAGCTTCGAGAAGCACGGCCTGTCCGAGAAAGCCGGCGGGCAGGCGATCCGGGCCGCTACCCGCTTTGCCGCGGTGGCCTATGCCGGCGAGAAGGCCACGGAATGGGGGCTTACTGGCTGGCCACAAGGCGAAGCGGTGAGGGCCTGCATGCGCATGTTCAAGGACTGGCTACACGCCTTTGGCGGTGAAGAGAACCGGGAGCCCCGCAAGATGGTGGAGCAGGTGCAGGCGTGGATTCAGGCCCATGCCGGGGCGCGTCTGGAGGATTGGCGGCGGCCGTCAGTCGTCGATAGCCACGCCCCGCGGACGATGAACCGGGCCGGGTGGAAGCGTCCGACGGCCGAGACTGCCGCCCTTCACGAGAAGGACCAGGTGTTTGAATACCTGATCTATCCGGCCGTCTTCAAGCAGGAGCTGTGCAACGGCTTTGACCCGGCACAGGTGGCCAAGGAGTTGCTGAAGGCTGGGGTGCTGGAGCGTGAAGACGGCAGGAATATTCCCATCAAAGTACGGGAGCCGGGAGCAGGTGGAACTAGCCGCCTGTATTGCATAAACCCGGACGTTCTCGGGTGGGGTGCCGACTATGATTGACTGGGCTGCACTGGTGGCAGATTCGGCCCTGAATCTGCCTATCAATGAGGCAAAAATGCCCTGTTCCGACCTAGCAGGCCGGAACAAACCCCAAAATTCACAAAAGGCCGGAACAGTCGAAACCCTTTCTGGTATTGGGTTTCGAGGTTTTGTTCCGGCTGTTCCGGGTGTTCCGGCCCCTTTTGAAAGGCCAAGGGTTGAAGAACACCAAAATAACAATCCATCGTCATTTGTCGAGCCGGTCGGGGGTGGAGTTGAAGGGCAATCTGCGCCGCATAAAAAAGCCTGCGAATCGTCTTGCCGGACGTGTGCCCACCTTGGCCGCCCAGGCCTGTCGGATGGCCACTGTGGAGGGCGTGATGATCTGCCGCCAGCCTATGGGCCGGGGCATCCTCTCCGCCAGTTGCCCCCCGATGGTGGGGCGAGCTGCTCGACCTGGAAGATTCACCCCGGCTTTTGAGCATGAGGGGGGTGGTCGGAAGTAGGGGCGGCATTGGCCTTAGACCGCTCGGTACTTGTTCTGTGCACCACCGCGTAATGAACAGGGGGTACCCCCTTCAAGGATGGGGTAGGGGGGCAAATCTCTGCCACCTTTTCCCTTGGGACCGGACGGTTAGCCCCACTTTTATGGAGCGATTTTTAGGAGGAGGGGGGGGTAACAAGAACGCGTGCTGGAGTAACAACGAACGGCCGTTTGTCGATTTTTCATATCTGGCCAGAGATGTCTCCGCCTGAGTCGCCAGGCTCAACCAGAGCGCCCGCTTTGAGACGAAGGGCAATTTGTCGCCGCCTGCCTGTTGGTAGATGCACGCCGGGAGCTTCTGAAAAAGCCCGTGGGCATATATCCAAACGGCTGCGGGTAAAAATACAGGTCGGAACAGTCGGAACAGTCGGAACAGAAACCGGAAAGCCAAGCGGGGCGCCGCTTTCGAAGGGGGCTAGTTGTTCCGACTCTCTGTTTACTAAGCCGGAACAGTCGGAACATTTCCAGCCCTTTGGCTCTCGCCCTGCGCTGATTGGCGCAAGCGATCACCCCCCGGTTTTCCGTGGATCGTGCAAACGTCTGCACTGTCCTGCTTGACGCCCGCCCCATGCCGGGCCGATACTCCGCTCGTCGCTGAAACAACAGCGGCCGGGTTTAGCAGCCCGAACGACATAGGCGGACACAAGCCGCCCAGCGGCTATTTTTACGTCCGTAACGCCCATGGTGCGCCCCGATCAATGGCGGGCCGGGTGGGGAGCCCTCACGGGCTGCCGGTTCCTATGTCCCGGTCTGCTAACCCCGCTTTGGCCCGCCCCCCGTTTAGCAGCGGGGTGCGGAATAGTCCGCGACATAGGAGCATCACACCATGGCAATTCACGCCTTGGCGTGCACACGTTTGCACGCCCCCGCTTCCCCTCTCCGTACCCTGAATCTGTACCGCGTACTTCGCGTCGTCACCGGCCCGGTGCTCGCCTATCGCCTGTCCTTCGCCTGGAGGGCTGCAGCATGAGCACACAGATGACGTTCCCGGTTACGCCGGACCCGTTGTACATCCTGGCCGATGGGGTTTCCTCGATTGCGATTGCCGACCAGCTTTCGGCCCGGCAGCGCCACCTTGATGCTTTGCTCTCCATGACTTACGGCGAGCAGGGCACGGCCTTCCGGATGCTCTCCGACGATGTGCAGGAAAACTTCATGTGGGCGTGCAACTCCCTCTTCGACGAAATCCGCCAGCTCTCCCAGATCGCTCAGGGCATGGCGCAGGGGGTGGCAGTATGAATGCCCGTGCTTACCAAGCCGCGCCAGAGGCGCAAACCGCGAACACCCTGCACGCGTCGTATCAGGCGGGTGTGCGAGCCTTTCAGGCCGCATTGCTTGAGATTGAGTATGCGCAGCACCGCTGCATTCCGGAAAGTCTTCCCTTTGGGGCGGCAACAGCGTTGCCGATCTTGCGGCGCGCCTTCGAGCAGCACGGCAACGGGGATCTGGCCGCCGGTTTCTGGGACGCCTTCGCCTGCTGGATTGCTCGTCCGTTTGAAGGTCGGTTGCCGGTGGCGGAAGGTTGGGATGCGTTGTCCGACTTGGCGGATGAAGAGGATTACGAACGCTCCTTTGATTCATCCTGCGAAAGGGCGGCCCCATGAGCATGCCGACCTTCACGCCCGGCCCCTGGCGCCGTGTCGGGCATCGCACCATTGCCGCCGGTACCGGCCTCGATACGGTAACGATCTGCGAAGTCTTCTCCGGTGGTGTCGGCATTGACCAGGCGGACGCCAATGAAGCCTTGATCGAGTCCGCGCCCGAGTTGTACGCCGCGGCGGCCGAGGTCTTCGGCTGGATCAATGCCGGCTTCCTCACGGCTGGCGTGCTGGCCGAGGCTATCCCGGCCCGCGCCGTTGCTTGCGGCCGGGCTATCGATGCCCTGGCGGCCGTCCTGGCCAAGGCATCCGGGAGGTCTGCATCATGAGTGCCCCACGGTCCGACACTCCAGCCCCGGCCTGGCGGTGCTCTCCCGGCCGACACCTTCCCGCCCATGCCCGAGAACTGGCCGACGCCCGCGCCCGTGATCTGGTGCCCGCCCGGCGGCAGGTGGTGGTCTATCTCGACCGCTGGCCGGCCAGCCCGGTTACCGGCCTGGGGCTGGCCATCTGCTGCCCGCCGGCCAGCCGTCCGGATCGCCTCGACTGGCGTTACCTGGCGGCCCTGTCGGTGCTGGTGCTGACCCCGCCGGCGCCCGATGCGGAACGCCTGCGCCTGCTGCTGGCCGAGCTGGTGGCGGCCCGCCCGAAGCGCCTCATCCTGCTGCGCCAGGGCAACATGCCGGCGGCGGAGTTCATCGTCAGTGAAGCCCGCGGCCTGGAGGTGCAGCCATGAAGGCCCCGCCACCCTACGAACCGGCCAGCCGTGACGAGCGGGCCGCCTTGGCCCCGGCCGTGGGCGACCCGCGCACCTGGCCGGTTTCCTCCTGGCCAGATCCCCAGTCGCTCCCGGAAGGGCTGGCGCCGGTCGCCCCCTTCGATTACGCCATGCTCCCGGATCGCCTGCGCCCCTGGGTGCAGGACGTGGCCGACCGCATGCAGTGCCCGCCGGACTTCGTGGCCGTACCGATGGTTGCCGCGGCCGGCAACCTTATCGGCCGGCGCTGCGCTATCCGTCCGCAGGCCTGGAGCGATTGGCAGGAGTTTCCCAACCTGTGGGGCTGCATCGTCGGCCGCCCCGGCATGATGAAAAGCCCGGCCATGATGGCGGCCTTGGCCCCGGTGGTGCGCCTGGAGGCCCGTGCCCTGGAAGAATGGACCGCAGCCCAAGGTCAGTGGCGGGCAGAGGCGGAGATTGCCAAGGCCCGAGCCGAAGCCCGCAAAGGCGAAGCTACCCGGGCGCTACGCAAAGACCCGAACGCCTTGGTGGACGTGGCCAGCTTCTGCACGCCCGACCAGGACGAAGCCCCGATCCTGCGCCGCTACACCGTGGCATCGGCCACCGTCGAAGCCCTGGCCGAGAAGCTGATCGAGAACCCCCGCGGCCTGCTGGTGGTGCGTGACGAGCTGCCCGGCTGGCTCGCCGGCCTCGACCGGGAAGACGCGGCCGAGCTGCGCGCCTTCCTCATGACGGGCTGGAACGGTAAGGACGGATGGACCTTCGACCGCATCGGCCGCGGGCATCGGCGCGTTCCAGCCGTCTGCCTGGGCGTGATCGGCGGCGCCCAGCCCGGCCCCCTGGGCGAATACCTGCGGGCGGCCATGCGAGGTGGTGCATCTGATGACGGCATGTTGGCCCGCTTCGGCCTCTTGGTGTGGCCTGAGACCGGCGGGAAGTGGAAGAACGTCGACCGCTACCCGGACGGCCCGGCCAAGGCGTCTGCCTTCGCTGTGTTCGATGAACTCGAAGCCCTCGATCCACTGGCCCGCGGAGCCGAGCAGGAAGACGGAGAAGGCCCGCCCTTCCTGCGCTTCACCCCGGAAGCCCTCGAAGTCTTCACCGACTGGCGCACCGACTTCGAGGCCGGGCTACGGTCGGGCGACCTGTTTCCGGCGCTGGAGAGCCACCTGGCCAAGTACCGCAAACTGGTCCCGGCGCTCGCTCTGGTCTTTCACCTGGCGGATGGACATAGCGGCCCGGTGGGCTTCGCTTCGACGCTGCGGGCGCTGCACTGGAGCACCTACCTGCAGACACACGCCCGGCGCTGCTACGGAGTGGCTCAGTCGGGAGAGGCGGACACGGCCCGGCGGATTCTGGAGCGGATCACGAAGGGGGATTTGCAGCGGGAGGGCTTCGGGAGTCGGGACGTATGGCGGCCGGGCTGGGCGGGTCTGGCCGATCAAAAGCGCGTGGCCGATGGTCTGGAGCTGCTGACGGAACTGGGGCACCTGGAGAGCTGGCAGGAGCCGACCCGCACGAAGCCGAAAACCCTTTACGTGATTAACCCGAAGTCCTTGCCCTTGGCTCTTGCCACACATTGAGTGGGGAGAATTTCCGCCCATGCACCCCTCGGGCCGTACTGCCAAAACTGTCTTTTCTCAATTTGGCAGTTTTGGCAGTGACCCCGTAGGGGGGCATGGCTAGATAATCGATATTTCGGGTGACCACCAATGACAGACGGTATGAAGTTCTCTGGCCTGCTGACCTACTCCGAGGCGGCGAAAGAACTGGGTATCAGCAAGTCCACAATCGTTCGCCTTTGCGCCGAGGGGAAGATCAAAGTCCATGTTCTGGCGCCTCGCTGTCACCGCATCGACCCGAAATCTCTAGGCGCCTACCTTCGGGAGAGCGTCAAGCAAATTGCGGTCTTGTCGGTGCAAGCAGGAAGGCTGACAAAACGGCGATCTGAAGCCCTTGGCAATGGACTTCCTCTTGCTGACAGGCTGAAACAAGCGCAAGAGCGATTCAGCACCAAGAGCAAGCCAGGCGATTAACTGTGGCCTGATGCTCCCGTATGAAAAGGCGCTATCGCCAGAAGGATTGACCGATGAATGTGAAGACAACGCAGCGCACCCTTCTAACCTACGCGCAGGCAGCCGAAGAGTTGCAGGTAAGCAAATCGACGATAGCTCGCCTGTGCGCTCAAGGAAGGCTATCCGTACATGTTATTGGACCTCGCCTGCATCGGGTTGATGGCACATCGTTGGTTGCATTTCTGAGCGAGACCTTGAAGCGAATTGAGCCCGTAACATGTCGATACGGTAAAACAACAAAGCGCCCGGGCACTGTGACTCTAGGAGGCGAGCTGCCATTTGAAGAGGCGCTTGAGCTTGCTCAGAAGCTCACCAAGCAGAAGCGGGATGACATGCGGAAATCCTTACGCGGCCTGAAGCCGCCCTGATTACCCGCTTCCTGAATATTGCCGACGATCACTTCGTCCTTTGATTGAAGGGGGGCTTCGCAATGAATGAAAAAGACTTCGCCGCCCTCATGCACGGGGTAAAGGAAATGGTTGCCCACGTCCGCGGAGAGGACGTTCCCGGCTTGAGGGTAACGACCGTCGCGGACCCTGACGTGCACGCCATTCGTGAGGCTGCCGCCGTGACCCAAAAGGAACTTGCTGCACTACTTGGCGTGTCTCGCCGCACCGTCGAGAACTGGGAGCAACGCCGAACCCGCCCGACCGGCCCAGCCCGTGCGCTGTTGCGCATCTTCCAGCATGACCCGCGGGCGGCCGTGAAGGCGTTGCAGGGGTAGGGACTGGCCTGCTTGATGCAGGCGCCATGATTACCAGCGCCGGGCAAGTCTCGGCGCTTTGTCTTCTGGTATCGGAAAGACCGGCGAGGATGACCGGCCGGCGGCCGGGCAGTCCCGATGCGCACCAGGTCGAAGGCTTCGCCTGTGTGGTGCCTTGGTTCCGCTCGAGGCGATCTGTTCGCGATGCTGCGTCGGGCCGCTGGCCGGCGTGTGCATACGTCTGCACTTCTTTCTGCCGTTTCTTGATTTTCGCGTTTTGGCCGATAGCTCAAAAGGTAGGGGTTTTGAGCCATGCGAAAACAGAGCTGAATGAATGGCTCAAAACTGTTGTTTTGATATTTGAGCTAGGTTAATATCTGAGCTATACATTTTGAGCCAGAAAGAAGCCCGCCATGTCTTCCATCGTTGCTTACGCCCGCGTCTCGACCGATGACCAGACCTGCGAGAACCAGCGCCGCACCATCGCGGCCCGGTATGCGGTCGGTAAGTGGTTTTCCGATGATGGGGTCTCCGGGATGGTTGCCGCTGCCCAGCGTCCCGCCATGGCGGCCTTGCTCGCCTACGTGCGAGAGGGTGACACGGTGGTGGTTGCCGCGATTGACCGACTCGGGCGCAACACCATTGACATACTTAACACGGTGGAGGCGTTGAAGACGAAGGGCGTATCGGTGGTTTCAATGCGTGAGGGCTTCGATCTGGCGACACCAGCCGGCAAGCTCATGCTGACGATGCTGGCCGCGGTTGCCGAGCTGGAACGGGAAAACCTCAAGGTTCGTCAGCTCGCCGGCCTGGAGCGGGCGAGGGCCGAGGGCAAGAGCCTGGGCAGGACGAAGGCGATTGATGACGCGGCCGTGTTGGCCTGGCGTGGCGAAAACTCCGCCAGTATCAAGGCGACGGCGGAGCGCTTCGGGATTTCGGCGGCGAGCGTGAAGCGGGCTTGCTCGAAGAGTTAAGCTTCGGCATCTGTCTCGAAGGATGCGGGGGTATAAATGGGGGTATTTGTGTTCATGTCTGTTGAACAATCCCTTATTTTAAGCGGATTTTGAAGCCTTATTGCAGTCCTGTCGGGGGACCAAGGTACTGTTTCAGGCCGCATCAAGCAGTATCAGGAGCACACGAAGAAGCCCGCGATTGCGGGCTTTTTTGTTTTTGGGGCGTATCGTTGTGCGTCAGGCGATACCGTCACATTGCAGTGTTTTTGACCGTATCTGCAACGCAAGGGCATCCCGTCCTTCGGCCTGCGCGTGGCGTCCTGGCCGAAGTGGGTGGAGGCTCGCCCCGGACAGTGGGAAGAAAGGCCCTACCGCTGTCCGTTGGCGACATTGACAACACCTCGCGCCGTTGGCATAGTCGCCAACATGAAAGCCGAGCTGATTACCCGCTTCCGGGATATTGCCGACGATGGCACCGGCCTTGAAATGGTGGTCTGGCGGGTGCCTGATCCGGTCCCGCCTTCTGGCCATCGCTTCAAATACCGCCTCGTTTATGTGGAGTCCGGCCGGCGGGTTGTCGGCTTCGACAACGAGCGCGGCAAGGGCGATCACAAGCACTTTGGCGACCAGGAAGAGTCCTACACTTTCGTGGACGTTGACCGGCTGATCGATGACTTCATTCAGGAGGTAGAGCGATGGAAAAGCGAACATTGACCGTGACGATCAAGCCTGATTGGCGGTCCGCCCTGCGGGCTGCTGCACGGGATGCCTTCGCCGCCGATGCCTACCAGGGCGAAACCCTTAACTTCGAGACGCCGGCTGCGTTCTTCTCGCGCCTGACCGAAAAGCGGTGGGCGATGCTGTACGCCCTGCAAGGGGCCGGAGAAGTGCCCGTGCGAGAGCTTGCCCGCCGGCTTGAACGGGATGTGAAGCGCGTTCATGAAGATGCCGGGGTGTTGGTGGAACTGGGGCTGATCGAACGCACCGAGCGCGGCGGGTTGGTGTGCCCCTTCGATGATATTCACGTGGACATGCACTTGAAGCGGGCGGCGTAGGCGTCGCATGTCTCGCCAGCTCGAAGACACGTCGGCTGGTCTTGTCATGCCACGGAAGGGCCCGCTGCTGCGGGTTTTTCGGTTTTGGGGGGTATGATTCCGCATCCTGCGGTACCGTCCCGCCGTCGATTAAATAGCCTGCGCGATCCAAATATCCCCGCCAGACATCGAATTTTCCACGTCCATCGTGGATTTTTCGATCTCTGCCGATGATTAATCGATTCAGGACGGAGAAAGATCCACGATGGACGTGGATTTAATATCGAAATTCATCCTTTAATCTACAACCCGGATTATTTAATCCAGCTCCGGGCATATTAAATCTACGATTGGGGAAGAAAGAATGACGCCTGACATCCGAACATGGATGCGCCGGCATAATCATGCTTGGGGGCGGTGCCCTGCGCCTTTCCATTTTCTTCAATCAACAGGAGTCTGTGCATGATCATCGATCTTTCCGGCAAAACTGCCATCGTGACCGGGTCGACCGGCGGCATCGGTCTGGCGATTGCCCGCGGCCTGGCGGATGCGGGGGCTGCGGTCGTTGTGTGTGGTCGCGAGCAAGGCAAGGTCGATGCGGCGCTGGCCACTTTGCGGGGGACCCAAGGTGGCGCATTGGCCCGCGGTGTGGTTGCCGACCTCGCCGGTGCTGCCGGTTGTCAGGCGTTGATTGCCGCCGAGCCGGAGGCTGACATTCTGATCAACAATCTCGGTATCTATGGGGTCAAGGATTTCTTCGAGATCGAGGATGCGGACTGGGAGGAGGTTTTCCAGGTCAACGTGCTCAGCGGGGTGCGCCTGTCGCGCCATTACGCCAGGTCCATGCAGGCCCGGGGCTGGGGACGGATCCAGTTCATCTCGAGCGAGTCGGCGCTGAACATCCCGGCGGAAATGGTCCATTACGGTGTCAGCAAGGCGGCACTGCAAGGGCTGTCGCGGGGGCTGGCGAAGGCGCTGGCGGGTTCCGGGGTCACCGTCAATTCGATCTTGCCGGGGCCGACCCGCACGGAAGGCGCAGTGGCCTTCATTGCGAAGATGGCGGAGCAGCGCGGGGTGTCGCAGGGCGAAATGGAGTCCCTGTTCCTCAAGGAGAACCGGCCGTCTACCTTGATCCGGCGCTTTGCCAGCCCGGAGGAGGTGGCGAATCTGTGCGTCTATGCAGCCTCACCGCAGGCCAGTGCCACGACGGGGGCGGCGCTGCGCGTGGAAGGCGGTATCGTCGAGAGCATTACCTGATTTCCCGGAAGGTTGAACATGGTCCGATTCGTCACCATTGACAAGCACGCGCTGGAGTCCGGTTATACGCAGCATGCCATCCGGGCGAAGATTCGTGACAAGGTATGGCGGGAGGGGGAGGTCTGGGTGAAGGCGCCCGATGGCCGCATTCTGATTGACGCGGAAGGCTACGATGCCTGGGCGGCAAGTGGTTTGACCAAACGCGCCGCGGCAAGCGTCAAGACGGGGACGGCCAAGTCACCGCGCGCCTTGTCCGCCAAGAGCCGTAAAGCCTTGATTGCAGCCTGATTGCCGGCAAGCCTGCCGGCTTTAGCCCGGCGTTTCATGAAACAGCCCGCCTCGTGCGGGCTGTTTGCATTTGGTGCGCTTGCGCAGAGCGGAATTGACGCTGCCAGGCGGGGAAAGGGGCGTGTGAATTCGTCAAAATCGCATGGAATGTGAACTCTTTTGCAAATTCAAACACGTCGATGATAAGTTTTTGCAAATTGAGTAGGAGTTGGCTTTTTTTCGCCCGAAACTGACTCAAGATGCGTCCTCTTCCTGTTTTTGGATTTCGATTTGGGCGAATTTAGCGTTCGTGTGGGGGGTGTCCTGTTGCTGTTGGGGGCGGGCGTGCCGGCTTTGGCCAGCGATCTGCCGGCCCTGCGTACTTCGACCCTGCTCGGCGAACCGCGGCGTGCCGGCCCCGTTTTTGAGAGCGATGAGCCCGATGCGCTGCAACTCGAACCCAGCCGTGCCCTCAGTGCCGCGTCGGCGGAGGTCGCTGCAGAAGCCCGGGGCCGCGATCCTCTCGATCTGCCGCTGGGCAAGGGGATCGGCAGCCGGTTCCGGGTCAGCGAGACGGTGGGCTACGACAGCAATGTGTTTCGTCTTTCCGGCGCGGCAGCGGCCACGGCGGCGGGATTGGCGCAGATGGGCGACTGGCTCAGCACAACTCGTGTGGGTGTGGGGCTGGAAAAGTCTTACGCGGGACAGCAACTGGCGCTCGATTACGACCTGAGCCTGGCCCGCTATGGGGCCTTCGATTTTCTGGATCACAACGCCAGCAGCGCCGTCGGGCGCTGGCGGTGGACGGCCGGCCCCAGCTGGAAGGGCGAGCTGAGTACCGAGTACCGCGAGGCGCTGGATGACTTTGCCTACTACCGCAGCCGCCAGCGCAGCCTCGGAGTGACGCGCCAGAACACCGGCAGTGCGTTTTACCGTGTGGCACCGGGCTGGGAAGTGGGCGTGCAGGCGGCGCAGGGCAAGCGGCGCTATCCGGATGGCACGCGGCCGAGCAACGAGATCGACTTTGCCGGCGTGGATACGGTTTTGCGTTACGTGCCGGACTCGGGCGCGGTGGTGGCGATCACCCGCCGGCGGGCCCGCGGCCAATACCCCAACCTGCCGACCGAGGCCGGTTCGCTGGCCGAGAAGCGTTTCGAGCAGGAAGAGGTTTTTGTGGAGGCTTCGCTGCCGCTGCGCAGTGGCACACGCAGCCTGCTGCGGATGGGGACGATCAGCCGCAGTTACGGGCGTTATCCGCAGAATGATTTTTCCGGGCGTAACGCTTTGCTGGGGCTGGAGTGGCAGCTTACGCCGCGCACGCAGTTGAGCGGCACGCTGCGCTACGACGTGGAGCCGGCCCAGGATTTTGTGTCGAGCTACGTGGCGACCAAGCGCCTGGGCGGCGGCCTGGTGTGGGATTACTCGCCGAAGCTGCGCGTCGAGGGACGTATGGAATGGCGTGATGCCGAGTATCGGGGCGATCCGGGTTTTGGTGCGCAGCTGGCTTCCCGGCGGAAGGACCAGGGATTGTTCACTTCGGTGGCCGCCACCTGGCAGGTGGCCGCACATACCCGTTGGGTGACAAGCCTGACGCGAGAGAACCGGGATTCGACCGAGGCTGGCTTGAGTTTCAACTATTGGACATTGGCAGGGAGTCTTCAGTGGCTGTTTTGAGGGAATGCTGGATCGGAAGGAAAGCCTGGTTGGGCCGGGTGCTGGCGGCCGTGATGCTGGCCCTTGTGCTGGCGCCGGCAGTGCTGCGCGCCAGCGAGCCGGCGGCGCAGGAATACCGCCTCGGGCCGGGTGACGGGGTGAAAATTTCGGTTTTCCAGAACCCGGACCTGAGCCTCGAAACGCGGGTGTCGGAAACCGGCGTCATCAGCTATCCGCTGGTCGGCAGCGTGCATATCGGCGGACTGTCGGTGGCGGCTGCCGAGCAGGCTATTGCCGAGGGCTTGCGCAAGGGGGGCTTCGTGCTTCAGCCGCAAGTCACGCTGGTGCTGCAGCAGGTGCGTGGCGCCCAGGTTTCGGTGCTTGGCCAGGTGGCTCGCCCAGGCCGCTATCCGCTCGAAAGCACTACCATGAAGGTGACCGACGCGCTGGCCCTGGCCGGCGGCGGCAGCCCGCAGGCCGGCGACAAGGTGATTCTGACCGGCATGCGCAACGGTCGCCGGGTACGCGCCGAGATCGACGTGACCGAACTTTTTGTGAGCTGGACGCCGGAGAAGGACGTGCCGATCCAGGCCGGCGACACCCTGTATGTGCACCGTGCGCCCCAGTTCTACGTGTATGGCGAGGTGCAGCGCGCCGGCGCCTACCGGGTTGAGCGCCAGATGACCGTGCTGCAGGCGCTCTCCCTGGGCGGCGGTCTCAACCCGCGGGGCACCGAGCGGGGTATCCGCATCCATCGCCGGGGTGAAGACGGGGCGACCCGCATCCTCACTCCCCAACTGAACGACGCCGTGCAACCGGACGATGTCATTGTCGTGCGCGAAGCACTGTTCTGAGCGGAAACGAAAATGGGATTCTCACAACTCCTGGCAGTCCTGCAGGCTCGTCGCCGAAGCCTTTACCTGGTGTGGGGCGGGGTCGTCCTGCTGGCCCTGCTGGTCAGCCTGATCCTGCCGCGCCAGTACACGGCCACCGCCGATGTGGTGGTGGAGGCGCGCGGCACCGATCCGCTGGTCGGGCATCCGGGCAGTGGGGCGACGACGCCCGGCTTTCTGGCCACCCAGGCCGACATCATCGCCAGCGACCGGGTCGGGGCCCGCGCTGTCGCCGCCCTCAAGGTGGCGACGCAGCCGCGCTGGACGGAACGCTGGCAGAAGGCGTCGGGCGGGCAGGGCGATGTGGACCGCTGGATTGCCGGTCGCCTGAAAAAGGGCGTCAAGGTCAGCCCCTCCCACGAAAGCAATGTGCTGACGATCACCGTGACCGCCGAAGACCCGAAGTTTGCCGCCGATTACGCCAACGCACTGGCCCGCGCCTACATCGAGATCGACCTCGAACTGAAGGTCGAGCCGGCCCGCCAGTCGGCCCTGTGGTTCGACGAGCACACCAAGTCGCTGCGTGCCAACCTCGAACAGGCCCAGGTTCGCCTGTCCGAATTCCAGAGCGCCCACGGTCTTGTCGGTGACGAGAAGCTCGACCTCGAAACCGCCCGCCTCACCGAGCTTTCCACCCAGTTCACCGCAGCCCAGGGCTTGAGTACCGAAACGTCGTCGCGCCAGCGCCAGGGCGGTGGCATGAACGAAGTGGCGAGCAATCCGTTGATCCAGGCCCTCAAGGTGGATTTGGCCCGCCAGGAAGCCAAGCTCATCGAGCTGTCCGGCTACCTCGGCGAAAACCATCCCCAATATCAGCGCGTGAAGGGCGAAGTGGAATCCCTGCGCGGCCGCCTGCGCGTCGAATCGGGCCAGGTGGCGGCGGTGGTCGGCACCAACAGCCGCATCAACCAGGCCCGGGAAGGCGACATCAAGAGCCGCCTCGAAACCCAGAAGCAACGGGTGCTGGCCCTCAAGCAGCAGCGCGACGAAATGGGCGTGCTGCAGCGTGAAGTGGACAGCGCCCAGAAGGCCTATGACCTGGTAATGGCACGCCTGACCCAGACCTCCCTCGAGAGCAAGTCGCGCCAGGGCAATGTGGCCCTGCTGTCGTCGGCGGTTGCGCCCACCGAGGCGGCCAGTCCCAAGCTGATGCTCAATGTGGGCCTGGCGGTATTCATCGGCGGTCTGCTCGGCATGGCGGTAGTCATCGTGCGCGAACTGCTGGATCGCCGCATCCGGGGTGCCGGCGATCTGAGCGACGCCCTTGGCGCGCCGCTGCTGGTGGAAATCGGCAGTGGCCCGCGTGCCGCCGCCGGACTGCTGGCGCGCTTTTTTCCGGCGGCGGCCCGGCGGGCTTAAGGAACAGAGATGGACATGAAGAATACGATCGGCCGCCTGAACGTCTCGGCCTTCGAGAAAGCCCGACCGATGGCGCCCAGCCTGGGCGAAATCCTGGTTGCCAGCGGCCGCTTGCCGGCCGATGCGGTCAGTCGCGTGGCGGCACGCCAGCAGGAGCGCGGCATTCCGTTCGGTGAGGCGGCAGTCGAGCTGGGCCTGGTGACGAGCGCCGATGTGCAGGGCGCCCTTGCCAGCCAGTTCGATTACCCGGTGCTGCGTGCCGGTGATCAGGGTGTCGATCCGGAACTGGTGGCGGCCTTCGAGCCCGATTCACCCCGGGTCGAAGCCCTGCGCAAGCTGCGCAGCCAACTGGTGCTGCGGCGCATGGCCAGGCCGCTGCAAAAGACCGTGGCGATTGTCGGCGCGTCGCGCGGCGAGGGGCGCAGCTGGTTGGCGGCCAATCTGGCGGTGGTCTTCTCCCAGCTGGGTGAGCGGACCTTGCTGATCGATGGTGACCTGCGTTTTCCGCGCCAGCAGAGCCTGTTTCGCATGAGTCCGGCGGGGGGGCTGGCGGCGCGTCTGGCCGAGCGCAGCGACAGCGGACAGATTCCGCCGCATGCGCGCTTTGCCCACCTGTCGGTGCTGCAGGCCGGCATCGTGCCGCCGAACCCCCAGGAGCTGCTCGCCCGTCGGTCCTTTGCGGCGCAGCTGGCGGCGGCCCGGGAAGATTTCGACATGACGCTGGTGGATACGCCGGCGGACGAAGTCGGCGCCGATGCACAACTGGTCGCTGCCGCCTGCGGCAGCGCCCTCGTGGTGGCGCGCCGGCATGCGACCGCCCACAAGCGTCTGGCCGTTTTGTCGGCCAGCCTGCGCGAGGCGGGCGTGACCGTCATCGGCGGCGTACTCCTCGACTTCTGATGGGCATGGCGCTGGCGATGAACCTTGCGGCTGACGAGCTGAGTCCCTTTGAAACGCGGGTGGCGCGGGGCTTCTGCTGGGCGCTGTTCATCGGTTTGTGGGGCAAGCTGGCACTGTCGGTGCTGCTGACCCACCCGGTGGTCGATGCGGAAGGGGATTCCGTCTACAACCGGCTGGCCGACATGCTCTTGCTGGGGGTTATTTTCTCGGGTCTCCTGACCTACGCTGATGCGATTTTGCAGCGCGCTCCGCTGGTGCTGGTGGCGGTGCTCCTCGGCATGGCGTCTTTCGTGACCACGGAGTTGCTGACCGGGCACAACTTCACCACGGCAAGCTTCGAATACCTGAAGATCGTCACGCCGGTGCTGATGTCGGTGGTGCTCATGCAGCTTTTCGGGCGTGAGCCTGCGCTGCTCCTGCGCCTGCTGCGGGTCACCCTCGGCCTGGTGTGGCTGGCGGTGATCGGCGGGCTGGTCTTTCTGCCGCCGTCCCTGAACCGCGGGGGCGAGGTGTTCTGGCCGGTGTATTTTGCATCCCTGCATACAACGTCCTACCTGATCGTGGTGTGCGCCGGCCTGTCCCTGTACCTGTATGAAGGGGGGCATCTGGGGCGTCGCCTGCTGATCGGTCTGGCGCTGTTTTCGGTGGTGCTGGTGTTCTATGGCTGGGGTGTGCGCACCTCGATGGTGGCCGCCGTGGCCTTTGGCGCGGTGTACCTGATCCAGCTCAGCCGGATGGTGCCGCTGGTTTTTTTCGTGCTTGCTGCGGTGGGACTGGCGCTGGCCTTTGTGCCGTTGCTCTTCGGCCTGATCCACCTGCCCTCGTGGGACGAGATGGTTGAGCTGTCGTCGGGGCGGGTTTCGATGTGGCTGCAGAAGGCCGACATCATGGCCAACAGCAGCCTGCTCGAATGGCTGTTTGGCCACGGTGAGGGCTCGGACTGGATTGTTTCCGAAGTGTGGTGGTGGAGCGCCAAGGACTCCCACAACGACTTCATTCGTCTGCTCAACCAGCAGGGGCTGCTTGGCCTGGGCGGGGTGTTGCTGGTGCTGGCCGTGTGGGCGCGCGTTTTTCCGCCCGGGGTTGCCGCACCGCTGCTGGCCGCCCTGGTGGCGTCCACTGCATTCAGCAACGGCATCATGTTTCGCCCGCAGGCCAGCCTGCTGATGCCGCTGGCGCTGGTGGCGGCCGCGGATGCCTGGCAACGCCGCCAGGCCCGGAGCACATCATGAGCGGCCGGTTGCAGTCGATCCTGCGGCGGGGCGAGGTGCTGGCCGTGACGGCGGCGCCGGGTGGCCAGCGCCTGCTCCATTTCATGCTCATCCAGATTCTGTGCGGCACCGAGGCCCTCGGACGCTTCGCCAACGATGTGTCCATCGCGATGATGCTCGGCTTGTTCTCGGCGGTCGGCTGGTCGGCGCTGATCCTGGCGCGGGTGCCGGTGGCCGGCGCGGGCCAGTCCGCCCCGGTGATGCTCGGACTGGCCCGCGGAGCCCTCGTTTTCACGCTGCTGGCGTGCCTGCCGCTGCCGCTGCTGGCCTGGGCGGGCTGGGTTTTCGAGCCGGGCTGGACGGCGCTGCTGCTGGCCGGGTGGACGGCCTACACGCTGATTCGCCACTACGGTCTGGCGCTGGGCACTTATCGGATCTTGCTGGTCATGGAGGTGCTGGTGGTGCTGGCGCTGGCGGCCGGGCTGGGCCTGTTCGGGGCGACGCATCCGGTGATGGCTTACGCGGCCTTGGCGATTCCCACCGTGCTGATGGGCGGCCTCGGGCTGATCCTGCTGATTGTTCGGGCCCGTGCCGGGGGGGGCGCCGTGCCGCTGCCGGCGGGCACCGCCCGCACGGCTGCCGAACAGGCGGCCCTCAATCTGGTCAGTGCCGGCATGTCGATGATTCTTGTGCCGCTGACCGTGCAGGTGGCGGGGCAGGGTTACGGTGGTCTGGTGGCGCTGATCGGCAGTATGACCAGCGTGCTGCTGCTGTTTCCGCGGGCGCTCACTTTCAATGCTTTGCCGGCCCTGGCCCGGGTGGTCCGTCAGCAGGGCGTCGAGGAGGTGCGGGCCTTGCTCGGGACCCTGCGCAGCAACCTGGTGCGCCTTAACAGCGGCCTGAGCCTGCTGGCGATTGTTGCCTGGAGCTTGATGGCCTGGTGGGGCAAACGCCCTGATTTTGCTCTGAGCGGGGCGACGGCGATCTTTCTGCTGCAGCTGGCGAGCTTCTACGTGGGCCAGCTGGTGCTGCCCGAAGCCAATTACCTGCAGACGGTTGAAGAAACCCGGTTGCCGCTGCAGGTGAACCTGCTGTCGCTGATCTTTTTTGTGCTGGCCTGCTGGATGGTGATGATCCTTGTGCCTGCCGGACTCAATGCGGTCCTGAGCCTGTTTTCGGTGCTGCTGCTGGTCACCCTGCTGCGCAACATCCTGCTGCGCCGGGCCGTGTTGCGGCGGGCGCCGGAGGTGTTCGCATGAAGATCCGTTTCGCCGCCTATCTGCCGGCCGGCCCGCTGCCGGCCTGGATCGGACATCTGCTGGCCGCCTGCCATGCCATTCCCGGGGTCGAGCTGGCCACCGTGCTGCGCGATAGCGAGGCGCTGCCGGGTGCCGACTGGGCCGATTGTCTGGATGCGCTGGTGTTCGACCGGGGGGCGTCGCCGCTGAAAAGTGCCGTGCTGCATATGCCGGCCGGCGTGGCCGAGTGGTCGGCCTGCAATGCCGACCCGATGAACGCGGGCAACTGGCTGGCCGAGCAGGCCTGCGACGTGCTGCTCGACCTGCGTACCCATCCGGCGCCGATCCCTGCCGGCCCGCCCCGGCATTGGTCGCTGATGCTGGCGGGGCGTTCGGCGGTCGATCCACTGGCTGGCGCGGCGCCGGTGGTGGCGGGGGCCGATACGACGACGATCCGTCTCGAATCGGTGTCCAGCGGCCATTTGATCGACGCTTCGCTGGGCGCCTCGTGCACGTTCTCGATCCGCCGCAACCGCCGCCGGGCAATCGCCAAGGGCATGGGCATGGTGCGGCGGGCGCTGCTGCGCCTGGCCGGCGATGGCAGCCTGCCGCCGCTGCGCGAAGGGCCGGTGTGCGCGCCACATCCGCTTCCGTCCCTCACCGCCCGTGCGCGTTTCTCGACCCTGTTGCGGCGCAGCGTGGCGCGTTCGGCAGTCAAGGCCTTGAGCCGCGACCAGTGGGGCATCGCCCTGGCCTTCGGGGAGGACATCTGTTTCGATCCGGCCCGCGCCCAGTTGATCCTCCCGCCGGCCGACCGTTTCTGGGCCGATCCGATGGTGTGGCCGGCTGCGGGTGAAGGCTGGTGGGTGTTCATAGAGCAAGTCATCTACAAGGAAGGCCGCGGCACCCTGCAGGCCATCCGCGTTCATCGGGATGGTAACTGGGAGGCGCCGGTGCCGGTCATGGCGCGGCCCTGGCACTTGTCCTATCCCTTCCTGTTCTGGTGGGACGGGGCCCTGTGGATGGTGCCGGAGAGCGGCGCCAATCGCACCGTCGAGCTGTATCGCTGCACGGCGCTGCCAGACCGCTGGGAGAAGGTGCAGGACATCCTCACCGACATCGACCTGGTGGATGCCACGCTGTTCGCTCATGACGGGCGCTGGTGGCTGATGGGCAATGTGAGCGAGCCCGGCGCCGACAAGCATGACGAGCTGCACATCTTTCATGCGCCGACGCCACGCGGGCCGTGGCAGCCGCACGCTGCCAACCCGGTGGTGGCCGACGCCCGCTTCGCCCGTCCGGCGGGGCCGGTTTTCAGTCATGCCGGCAAGCTGCTGCGCCCGGCCCAGGTGTGCGTGCCGGAATACGGCCATGCCCTCAGCCTGCGCTGCATCGACCGGCTGACGACCAGCGAATACGTGGAGCACACCGAGCTGCGGATCGATCCGGGCTGGCTGCCGGGGATTGCCTGCGTGCACACCCTCAGTCATCAGTCCGGACTGACTGTTTTCGATTTTTTGACAAGAAGGTCACGCCTGGGACCCCCGGCGGGACCCCTGCGGCGTGCCTTGCAGCACGGTGCGGGCCGTGGGGGGCAGGGATAATTCCCGGGCGAGATGATGACTATGAGAATTCAATTGATGGGGTGTGCGGTGGATAACCTGAACATGGAGGAAACCCTTCGGCAGGTCGATGGCTTCATCCGTTCCGGCAAGCCACACCAGCATGTGGTCGTGAACGTGGACAAGATCGTCAAGGCCAGTCGCGATCCTGGCTTGCGCCAGATCATCAACGACTGCGACCTGATCAACGCCGATGGCATGCCGGTGGTGTGGGCTTCACGCCTGCTCGGCCAGCCGCTCAAGGAGCGTGTCACCGGCATCGACCTGTTCGAGGCGCTGATGAAGCGCTCGGCCGAGCAGGGCTGGCGGGTCTTTTTGCTCGGCGCCCGTGAAGAGGTGGTGAGCGGCGTGGCCCGCATCTATCCGGCGCGCTACCCGGGCCTGACCCTGGCCGGTTATCGCAACGGCTACTGGACGCCGGAGGAGGAGGAGGGGGTCGTTGCGGCCATCGCCGCGACCCGGCCGGACATCCTTTTCGTGGCCATCAGTTCCCCCAAGAAAGAGGCTTTCCTGGCCCGTTACCAGGAGGCCATGAAGGTGCCTTTCGCGATGGGCGTCGGTGGCACTTTCGATGTGGCCGTGGGCCTCGTCAGCCGGGCGCCGGTGTGGATGCAGAAGGCCGGGCTGGAGTGGTTCTACCGTTTCCTGCAGGAGCCGCGGCGCATGTTCCGCCGTTATTTCATCGATGACATGGCCTTCGTCGCGCTGTTTGCGCGCGAGTGGATCAAGCGCTGAGGGGGCGGGAGCGGATATGGGAATCGAAGACTGGGGCTACCGCTGGCTGAAGCGCTACATGGACGCGCCGCAATGGGTCAAGGAACCCATCGGGCGCCTCTACGGCCTGCTTCCCGACAGCCTGCGTCATGGCCGGGACTATCCGCGCTACCGGGCCGAAGCGGCCCTCGGGTCGGCGGATCAAATTGGCCATCTGGCTGAAGCCCGCCTGCGCGAAACCCTGCTGTGGGCGGCACAGACGGTGCCGGCCTATGCGGCCATCGCCGCCCAGTTGCTGATCGATATGCCGGCCTCCGAGTGGCTGGCGCTGTTTCCGCTGATGACCAAGCTCGATTACCGGCGCGAACCCGAGAAATACCTGTCCACCGGTTGTGCGCCCGAGCACCGTCTGCCCATGCAGACCAGCGGCTCGGTGGCGGAACCCTTCCGCTTCTTTCTTCACAAGGGCGTCTCGCGGGCCAAGGAGGCGGCCTACATCGAGGCCTACAGTCAGCGCATCGGCCTGACCCGGCAGGACGTGGTGCTGTCCCTGCGCGGCCGCAACATTCGCGGTTCGGCGGCGGACAACGGCCCTCTGCACAGCTACGAGCCGATCAAGCGGATGCTGTGGATCAGCCCCAACCACCTGGATGCGGCCTACATGCCGCGTCACGTGGAGGCGTCGATTGAACACGGGGTGAGTTTCATCCAGGGCTATTCGTCGGCAGTGTATGAGCTGGCCCGCTGGCTGGACTTCAACCCGCACCCCCGTTTCACCGAGGCCGTGCGCGGCGTGCAGTTGTTCTCGGAATGCGCCGAGCCCGACATGGTCGATCTGATCGAACGGGTGTTCGGCTGTCCGGTGCTGGTGCACTACGGCCATTCCGAGCGTTCGGTGATGGCCGGTTCGATGCCGGACGATCACCGCTATTTTGTGTGGCCGCTGTACGGCCACGTGGAACTCATCGACGACGAGGGCAAGCCGATCACGCAGCCCGGTGTGCAGGGTGAAGTGGTGGCCACCGGCTTCGACAACAAGGTGATGCCCTTCATCCGCTACCGCACGGGCGATCTGGCCATGTGGTCGGACAAGCCGGCCCATCCGGCGTTGTCGGGCTATCCGGTGCTGGAGCGCATCGACGGGCGCAACAACGATTATTTTGTGGGTGCGGATGGCCGCCGGATTCCGGTGGCGTCGCTCGGCGGGCTGCGTCCGCCGGCGTTCCTGCAGATCGAGGCGTGCCAGTACGAGCAGTTCGCGCCGGGCAAGCTGATCGTCCGCCTGCAGTCGGCCACGCCGCTCGATCCGGCGGTGCTCGAGGTGATCCGCAACTATTTCAAGGTCAAGCTGCTGGGCTGTGTGGACACCGAGCTGGAGGTGGTCAGCCACATTGCGCGGACGGCCCGCGGCAAGCGTCGCCTGATGATCCAGCACATCACCGACGAGCGACGTCAGCCCGTGGCCGGCACGCTGGCCGCGAACGGAAACACACTGCAATGAGCATTGAGCACGGACTCTACCGCGGGTTTGGCAAGTATCCGGATGTGCCCCGGTGGATCAGGACGTCAGCAGGTCTGGCCCATGTCTGAGTCCAGCGTGTCGGCACTGGTCATGCTGGGGCCCGATTCGGGCGCCCGGGGCGGTATCGCTTCGGTGTTGCGGGTCTGGCAGGAGGCCGGCCTGTACGTTGGTCGTCCGGTGATCCATGTGCCGACTTACGTGGACGGTGGCCCGGTCGCCAAGCTTGGCGCGGTGCTGCGGGCCTTGCTGCGCTTCATTGTGTTGCTGTTCAGCGGGCAGGTGGCAGCCGTGCATGCCCATTCGGCCTCCAACGCCAGCTTTCGGCGCAAGAGCCTGTTTCTGGCGCTGGCCCGGCTGGCCGGCAAGCCGTATGTCTTTCATCTGCACGGCGGCGCCTTCGACCGTTATTACGCCGGGGCGTCGCAGCTTGAACGGGCCTGGGTTAAACGCACGATCCGCGGTGCGCGGGTGGTGTTCGTGCTGTCGGACAACTGGGCTTCCTGGCTGCGCCAGAACATTCGCCATACGGATGTTCGGGTGCTGCCCAATCCGGTCCTGCCGTCGAGCCTGCCTGACGGGGTCGTGCGCGAGCCGCAGACCTTGCTGTTCCTTGGCCGTCTAGAGGAAGAGAAGGGCGTCTTCGTGCTGATCGAGGCGCTGGCGCTGCTGGCCGGGCGCTATCCGGCGCTGCGGGCCGTGGTGGCCGGAGAAGGAGACATGGATGCGCTGCGGGCGGCGGCCACCGCGGCGGGCGTGCCGGAGCGTCTCGAGCTGCCCGGCTGGGTTGCCGGCGAGGCCAAGGCCCGACTGCTGGCGCGGGCCGGTCTGTTTGTGCTGCCGTCCCGTTTCGAGGGCTTGCCGATGGCCTTGCTGGAGGCTCAGGCGGCGGGGCTGCCGGTGGTGGCCACGCGTGTGGGCGGCATTCCCCAGGTGGTGACGGATGGGGTTAACGGCCTGCTCGCCGATCCGGACGATGTGGCTTCGCTGGTCGAGGCACTGGCGCCGCTTCTCGCCGATGTCGAACTGGCCCGCCGGATGGGCGAAATTGGTCGCGAGCGCGTGCTGGCCGGCTATGGCGTGGACCGCGTGGCGGCCTTGCTCGACAGCGCCTGGCGGTGTCTTGATGCCGACCCGCGCCCAAGGAACTGAAACCGACATGTTTTCGAGTCATTCCCCTTTCTATCGCGCTGCGCCGCTGCCCCTGCAGGAGAGGCTGCTGTCCATGCAGAGCCGTTTGCGCGGCCTGCTGACCCAGCGCCGGATCCTCACGCAGACCACTGCTTCGATCGAGCGCAGCCAGTGGTTGTCCCCGGAAGGGTGGCAGACGCTGCAACTGAACTCCCTGCGCCAGCTGGCGCTCGATGCGCAGCGGCGGGTGCCTTACTATCGGGACCTGTTCGACCGGCTGGATATCGATCCGGCCCGGTGGACGAGTCTCACTGACCTGAATCTCATTCCCGAGCTGGGCAAGGACGACGTGATCGCCGCCGGTGCCAGCCTGCTCGCCGAAGGTGGCCCCTGGCTGCGCTTCAAGGGTTCCACCAGCGGTACCACAGGGCGGGCCATGCTGGGCTGGCGCGACCGGGCGTCGATTGCCTTCGAGCAAGCCTTCGTCGACCGTCAGGCCAGCTGGGCCGGCTATCGCCAGGGCGAGCGCCGGGCCTGGTTGCGGGGCGATCCGGTGGTGCCGGCACATCAGGCGGACGGGCCCCTGTGGCGCATCAACCGGGCGGACAACATGCTGATGCTGTCTTCCTATCACCTGACCCGGGAAAACGGCGCCGCCTATCTGGCCGCCCTTGAAAAATTCGATCCGGTGATGATCCAGGCCTATCCCTCATCGGTGAGCTACCTGGCCCGCTGGCTGGAGGAGCACGACTTGACCTACCGGGGCAAGGCCCTGCGTGGCATCGTGACCTCGTCGGAAACCCTCGGTGCGGACGACCGGCGTGTCATCGTCGAGCGCTTTGGCTGCCGCGTTTTCGACTGGTACGGGGCCTTTGAACGGGTGGCCGCCATTGGCACCTGCGAGCACGGTAATTACCACGTGATGGAGGACTACGGCTGCGTCGAGTTCGAGCACAACGACGACGGTACGGCCAACCTCATCGGCACGGGTTTCGGCAATCGCAGCATGCCCCTGTTCCGCTACCGGGCCGACGATGTGGTGGTGCCTGCCGATCCCGCCTACCGCTGCCCGTGCGGACGCAGTTTCCGGGTTGTGGAGCGGGTGCTCGGACGGGTGGACGATGTGATCCGCACGCCGGATGGACGGCATGTGGTGATGCTGGACTGGATTTTTTCGGGCCTGTTCGGGCTGATGGAGGCCCAGGTGGTGCAGGAGCGCCTCGACGAGGTGTGCATCCGCATCGTCGCCGGACCGGATTTCGGCCGCCGTGAAGAGCTGGCGCTCGACAGCCGGGCGCGGGACCGTCTGGGCGAGCGGGTGAATATTCGAATAGAACGCGTGGCCAGTATCGAGCGCACGCGCAATGGCAAGTTCCGGCAGATTGTCAGCCGGTTGAGTGGAGAGCAGTAAATTTATGTCGAATCTTACCCGGGTGGGGTGGTACTGGAACCGGCTGCGCTGCATGTCGGTGTCGGAAATGGTGGAGCGGGCGGGAACGAGCGCCACGCAGGCCGTCGAGCGTTACCGTCCACCCATTTCCGTGCCGTCGCCGCGGCTCGACAAGCCGGGCGCCCGCTGGTTGCCGCGGGAGGTGCCGGAGCCCGGCCGGACGGTTTTGCAACGGGCCGACGAAGTGCTCTCCGGGCAGTGGCGGATCTTCGCCCGTGGTGCGGTCAGCCTGGGTTTTCCGCCCGAATGGAACCGCAATCCGGACAATGCCGCGCTGCTGCCGATGACCTACGGCAAGCTCATGAGCTTCCGTGACATTACGGTCACCGGCGACATCAAGTATCTGTGGGAGCCCAACCGTCATCTGGAACTGGTGACGCTGGCCCAGGCCTGGCAGATCAGCGGTGAACGCCGCTACCTGGATGCGATCGGCAGCCTGCTCGAAAGCTGGTTCCTCCAGTGTCCGTACCTGCAGGGCCCCAACTGGGCGAGTTCTCTTGAAGCGGGCATCCGGCTGATCAACTGGGCGACCGTGTGGCAACTGATCGGTGGCATGCAGTCACCCCTTTTCGAGCAACCGGTGGGCAAGGTGCTGCGTACCGACTGGCTGAACAGTGTGTGGCGTCATGCGGAATTCATCCGTGGTCACCGCTCGCGCCATTCTTCGGCGAACAATCATCTGATCGGCGAACTGAGCGGGCTGTTCGTCGCCGGGGTCACCTGGCCCTTGTGGGACGAGGCCAAGGCGTGGCGGCGGATCGGCCGGGACGGGCTGGAAGTGGAGGCCCTGCGTCAGAATGCGCCGGACGGGGTGAATCGGGAGCAGGCCACGGCCTATCAGCAGTTCGTGTGGGATTTCCTGCTTTTTGCCGGCCTCGCTGCGCGGGCCACCGGCAAGCCGTTCAGCGAAGCCTACTGGCAGCGCATGGAGGCCATGCTCGAATACGTGGCAGCCATCATGGACAGCGGCGGGCATGTGCCGATGTTCGGCGATGCCGATGACGGTCTTGTGTCGGGTTTGTCTTTTGGCGCCGAGGCTTGTGCCTTCCATTCCCAGCTGGCTACGGGAGCCCTTCTGTTCGGCAATCCGGGGCTGGCCCGCAAGGCCGGCATCGTCGATTCACGTACCGTCTGGCTGCTCGGGCGTGAAGCGTGCCAGCCGTTTGACGGCTTGTTGCTGCAGGCTGCGCCGGCGACGGCTCGTACGGATTTTCCGGACGGGGGCGTGTTTGTGCTGGGCGCCAACCTGGATACCCCGAGCGAGTTTCGCATCGTGGCCGATGCGGGCCTGCTCGGGCTCGGCGGTATTGCCGCCCATGGCCACGCAGATGCCCTGTCCTTTACGCTGTCGGTTGCCGGACGCGAGTTTCTCATCGATCCGGGCACTGGCACCTATCATGGGCCGCGCACCTGGCGGGATGGCTTTCGCGGTACCGCCATGCACAACACGCTGTCCATCGCCGGCCAGGATCAGGCCGTGTCGGGGGGCAAGTTCATGTGGATGAAAAAGTACCGGACCCAGGTCATCGAGCGGGAGTCCACCCCGGCCGTCGACCGCCTGGTGGCGGAACACGATGGCTACCGGCGCCTGCCGGGCCGTCCGCTGCATCGCCGCAGCTGGCACGTGGACAAGCTTGCTGCCAGCCTGATCGTTGAGGATGTGGTGGCGGCGGCGACGGCGCAGACGCTGACCCTGCACTGGCATTTCAGCGAGGACTGCAGCGTGACGTGTACGCCGGAAGGTCTCAAGATCACCAATGGCGGGGTTTGCCTGGGCATGACCCTGCCACAGGATGGCGAGGTGAGCATTCTGCATGGCTCGGACGAACCGCTGGCCGGCTGGGTGTCCCGCGGCTACGACCGCATCGTGCCGAGCACCACCGTGGTGTGGCGCGGTCTGGTGCCGGCGGGAGAGCCCGTCGAGACGGTCTTTCGTCGCCTGTAATGCCGTTCAGCCCTTCGGAAAGAACAGGGCGATGACGGCAGGCGTCTCGTCCCGCGCCTGAAGCCGGATCGCCGCCAGGCGTCCGGCGTCGAGTTCGAGGCGGGCGGCGCTCATCGGATCGAGCAGCAGCAGGGCCGCTTCGTCGGGGTTCTCCAGGTCTTCCGTGGCGAGGATCTGGTTGGCCACATTGAGCAACGAGGCCTCGGTGGCATGGGGGCCGCCGAGGGCCGGCATCAGTTGTGCGCCGATGGCGGTGGCAAAGCCGCTCGGCAGATGCAGGGCCGAGGCCAGGGCGGCGCCAACTTCCGCATGGTTGCAGCCGATGACGGCCTGTTCGGCCTCATGCAGCGGCATTCCTGCATGACGGGCCTTTTCGTGTGCGGCGTGGGTCGCCTCGGGCGCAGCCTGGAACATCACCAGATGGCCGATATCGGCCAGCAGCCCTTCGACGAACATCCGCTCCGGATCGCCCATGCCCAGCTGGCGGGCGGCTGCGCGGGCGGCCATGCCCCGGAAAACGCAATCCTTCCAGAAGTGGGTCATGTGCATGTTGGCCGGCCGGATGCCTGCGAAGGCACCAACAACGGCGGTGCTGAGTACCAGATCATGGACCTGCTGCATGCCCATCAGATTGACGGCCCGGCCGACGGTTTCTATCTTGCCGGGGAAACCGTACAGGACACTGTTGACGACCTGCAGGACCCGCGCCGTGATGGCCGGATCGCTGGAAACTGCTTCGGCCAGTTGATGCACCGAACTCTCCGGATCGTCGAGCAGATCCCGGATACGGTGATAGACCGCTGGCAGGCTGGCCAGCTTTTCGACGCAGGCGACGAGTTCATGAGGCGTGGACATGATCGTTCAGGTGAGCAGGTGACAAAGGGGTTTACGGCAGTGCGGATGCCTGCTTTAGTCGCTTGTCACTGCCTTGTTGATTTTTGCGTTCGTGACAAAAATCCTGTTTTTATCAAAGACCTGTAATCCTTTCGGCAATTGAGCACAGAGCGCGGAGGATTGGAGAGGAGGCGCTGCCGCCGGCTTGCTATTCTCGTCCATAGCGATCCCCGTGAGCTGTTTCGGGAAGGGATCGAAAACCATGGAGAATTGATTTTCAATGAAGTTACTGAGCTGGAATATTCAGTGGGGGCGGGGTGCCGATGGGGTGGTTAACCTCAGCCGCACGATTTCGGCCATTCGTACGCTGGGCGATTTCGATGTGATGTGCCTGCAGGAGGTTGCGGTCGGTTTTGCCGGCCTGCAGGGGGATGCGCCGGTCGATGAGGTTGCGGTGCTGACTGGGGCTTTCCCGGGCTACAGCGCGCATTTTGCGGAAGGGGTCGATGTGCCGGACGGTGCCGGTGGCCGCAGTCGCTTCGGCAATCTGACCTTGTCGCGCCTGCCGGTCGGGCAGGTTTTTCGTCACAGCCTGCCGCGTCCGCCTGAAGAAGGTGTGCCGAGCATGCCGCGGGTGTGTCTGGAAGTGATCGTCGATGGGCCCAGGGGGCCGATTCGGGTGATGAACACCCACCTGGAGTACTACTCGCGCATCCAGCGCATGACCCAGATTGCGGCGCTGCACATGCTGCAGTCGGATGCGGTTCGTCTGGCAGAGATGGGCGGGCAGGTTGCCGGCCGCAACGCCGGGGTGGATTCGCCGTTTGCCATATGGCCGCGTTCATCGTCGGCCATTGTGTGTGGTGACTTCAATTGCGAGCCGGGCAGCCCGGAGTATTACCGCATGACGGCGCCGATCAGCGCCGATGTGTCGGGCTGGGAGGATGCCTGGCGCGCCTGTTACAGCGAGATTCCTCATCTGCGCACGGTGGGACTGAACGGCGCGGAATGGCCCGATCGGGCGTATTGCTGTGATTATTTCTTCGTCAGCGCCGACCTGGTGGACCAGGTCGAGGCGGTGGCGGTGGACCAGGCAACGGCGGCCTCGGATCATCAGCCGATCATGCTGACCCTTGCCTGAACGCCCGCGGGCCTGGCCCGCGGTGCGTTTCTGGCAAGCCGTTTAAAGCTTGACCAGCTCTTCCTGGTAGCGCAGGGCGTTATTCACATAACCGTCGGCGCTGGCCTGCAGGCGGCTGATTTCATGATCGGTCAGCTCGCGGATGATGCGTCCTGGCGAGCCGCATACCAGCGAGCGATCGGGAATCACCTTGCCTTCGGGAATCAGCGAGTTGGCACCGATCAGACAGTGCTTGCCGACGACCGCCCGGTTCAGCACCACGGCGTTGATGCCGATCAGGGAGCCTTCGCCCACCTTGCAGCCGTGGAGCATCACCTTGTGGCCGATGGTCACGTTGGCGCCGATGTCCAGTGGCACGCCGTCGTCCGTATGCAGGACAGAACCGTCCTGCACATTGGTGTTGTCGCCGATCGTGATGGGGTCGTTGTCGCCGCGCAGAATTGCGCCAAACCAGATGTTCACGTTACGTCCAAGCCGAACATCGCCGATGACGGTGGCGTTTTCGGCGATCCAGACTCCCTCCTGCAACTGCGGAGCAAGCTCTCCGAGGCGGTATATCGGCATATTTTTTCCTGTTTTAGTTAAGTTTCGGCCGTGCCGCCGAATGGCCAGCCGAAGAGCGCGCCATAATATCAGGGTGACAGTCGAGCGCAAGGGGAAGGGGTTTTTCTTGCCCTTTCCGTAAGGGAAATAAGGGCTTAGCTCAGTCTTTCGAGGGCTTGGGCAAGTCTTCCGGGAATGTCCCGTTAACAGGAGGAGAGCAAGGTGGCGACGATGGATTTTGTGGTTTTCGAACAACAGGGAGGAATCGTGACCCTGACCCTGAATGCCCCCGGAGAGCGCAACGCCCTCTCCAGTCAGGCCCAGTGGGATGCCGTGGTGCAGGCCTGCGAGCAGGTCCAGCGGGATCAGTCGGTGAAAGTGGTGATCCTCACCGGTGCCGGAAGCGCCTTTTGCGCTGGTGGCAACGTCAAGGATTTTCGCGACAAGCGTGGTTTGGCGGCAGGCGGCGGGATGGCGGTGCGGGAGAACTACCGCAACGGGATCCAGCGCATTCCGCTGGCTTTCTACCGTCTCGATGTGCCAACCATCGCCGCGGTCAACGGCCCGGCCATCGGTGCGGGTTGTGATTTGGCCTGCATGGCCGATATCCGCATTGCTTCCGACAAGGCCAGCTTTGCCGAAAGTTTTGTCAAACTCGGCCTGATTCCCGGCGATGGTGGTGCGTGGCTGCTGCAACGGGTGGTGGGCTACGCCAAGGCGGCGGAAATGAGCTTTACCGGCGATCTGCTCGACGCACAGCAGGCTCTGGCGATCGGCCTGGTGTCGAAGGTGGTGCCGGCTGCGAGTCTGCTCGATGAGGCGCGGGCGCTGGCCGAACGCATGGCCGCCAATCCGGGCCAGGCCCTGCGCATGACCAAGCGCCTGATGCGGGAGGCCCAGACGAGCCGGCTCGATACGATTCTTGAACTGTCGGCGGCCTACCAGGCCCTGACCCATACTTCGGAAGAGCACGACACGGCAGTGGCGGCCTTCCTCGACCGCAAGAAGGGGTGAGCCATGGCTGGCGATCTTGACGAACTCACCCGGCTGGTGGCGGCCTTCCGGGACGCCCGGGACTGGGCCCAGTTTCATTCCCTGCGCAACCTGATCGTGTCCCTCAACCTGGAAGCGAGCGAATTGCTGGAGCTGACCCAGTGGAAGAGCGACGACGAGATTGCCAGCCTGTCGGCCGATCTGCACGAGCGCGAGGCCCTGGAGGACGAGTGTGCCGACGTGCTGCTCTACCTGCTGTTGATCGCCGAGCGCGCCGGCATCGACCTGGATGCGGCCACGCGCATCAAGCTGGCCAAGAATGAAGCCAAGTACCCGGTGGCGCTTTTCCATGGCTCGCGGCGCAAATACAACGCACCGGAGTGATCGCCGGGCAGGCGGCAGGGCGGTCGAGGTGATAGCATCGCGACCCTGATCCTTAGTACCCGTTTCCGGGCGCATTCGCCATGTTGAGTTACCGCCACGCCTTCCATGCCGGCAATCACGCCGACGTGCTCAAGCACTTCGTCCTCGTCCAGTTGCTGGAATACTTCAACCAGAAGGACAAACCCTACTGGTACATCGATACCCACGCCGGCGCCGGCTGCTATTCCCTCGACCAGGCCTTCGCGCGCAAGAACGCGGAGTACGAAGAGGGAATCGGCCGCATCCTCGGCCGCAAGGACATTCCGGCGGAGCTGAAGAGCTACCTCAAGCTGGTGCGTGACCTGAACCCGAACAAGGGCAAGCTGCACCTTTATCCCGGCTCCCCCTGCTGCGCTGCGCCGCTGCTGCGGGAGGACGACCGGATGCGTCTGTTTGAACTGCACCCGTCCGACAGCCGTCTGCTGCAGAAGACCTTTGAAAACGCCGGCAACAAGGTTCTGATCCAGGAGCTGGACGGCTTCACCGGCATCAACGCCTTCCTGCCGCCGCCGACCCGGCGGGCGCTGGTGCTCATCGATCCGCCTTACGAGGTGAAGACCGATTACCGTACCGTATTGACGATGATGAAGGAGAGTCTGCGCCGCTTTCCGACGGGTACTTATGTGGTGTGGTTCCCGCGCCTGAATTCGATGATGGCGCGCGAGTTGCCCGAAAAGCTCAAGCGTCTGCCGATCACCAGCTGGCTGAATGTGAGCCTTGACGTGCAAAAGCCGTCGGAAGACGGCTACGGGATGTACGGCAGCGGGCTGTTCATCGTCAATCCGCCGTGGAACCTGCCGGCGACACTGAAGAAGGTGATGCCTTACCTGGTGCAGGTACTGGGCCTGGACGAAGGCGCCAAGTATGAACTGGAAGCGATGATCCCTTGAGCGGGAACAGTTTTGAAGCCGCTCCGGCCAGGGCCGGAGCGTAAAAGAAGTATTGCCGCCCTGATTACAGCAGGTGCATCTTCTTGGCGGTTTCCGTCAGTTCGGCACGGAAGTTCGGGTGGGCGATGGCAATGAGGGCCTGGGTGCGCTGCTTGGCACTCTTGCCGCGCAGCTGGGCCACACCGTATTCGGTCACCACGTAGTTGATGTCATTCTTGCTGGTGGACACGTGGGTGCCCGGCGTCAGGGTCGGGACGATACGGGAAATCGTGTCGCCCTTGGCCGTGGACGGGACCACGATGAAGGCCTTGCCGCCCTTGGAGCGGTTGGCTGCCCGCACGAAGTCGGACTGGCCGCCGGTACCGGAGTAGGGGAGCGGACCGAGGCTTTCGGAGCCGCACTGACCGAGGAAGTCGATTTCCAGCGTGGCGTTGATGCACATCAGGTTGTCGTTCTGACCAGCCAGGTAAGGATCGTTGGTGAAGTCCACCGGATGCATCTCGATCATCGGGTTGCGATCGATCCAGTTGTAGAGCTTCTTGGAGCCCAGCGCAAAGGTAGCCACCATCTTGCCCGGCATGTAGTTCTTGCGGCGGTTGGTCACGGCACCGGCCTCGAGCAGGGTCAGGATTCCGTCGCCGATCATTTCGGTGTGGATGCCCAGATCGTGCTTGTGGGTCAATTGCATCACCACCGCATCCGGAATGCCGCCATAACCGATCTGCAGGGTTGAACCGTCGTCGATCATGTCGGCCACGTACTTGCCGATGGCTTCCTGCACGGGGCCGATGGTTGGCAGGCCCACTTCGAGCACCGGCTCATCATTTTCGACCAGGGCTGTGACCTGGGAAATATGAATGTGGCAGTTGCCGAAAGCGTAGGGAACGTTGGGGTTCACTTCGACGATCACCGCACGGGCCTTGCGAATGGCGGCCATCGTGTAGTCCGGCGCGAGGCCCAGCGAGAAGTAGCCGTGCTTGTCCATGGGCGAAACCTGAGTGAACACCACCTCGGCAGGCATCAGGCCACGATCGATCAACTGCGGCATTTCCGAGAAGTAGCTCGGGTAGAAGTCGACTGCGCCTTCCTTGAAGCCGGGGCGGGTGGCCCCGCTGAAAAAGTAGGCCACGTGACGCACGTGCTCGGCGGTTGCCGGATCAAGGTAGCCGAACTTGCGCACGGCCAGAATCTGGGACACCTTCACATCCCGAAAATCGCGGCGGTGCTCGGACAGTGCGGTGAGCAGCGCCGGAGGTTCGGCTACCGCGGTCGGAACCACGATGGTGTCGCCGTTATGAATGTTGCGGATTGCTTCGTCCGCGGTGACGCGCTTGCTGGCGTATTGCGCCTGGAAACTCATGTGCTTCTCTCCCTTTGATATCGTTTTATCGTAGATTAAATCATGCCTTTGCGGCACAGCCTGTACTCGATTGTAAAGGTCGTCCGTACCCCCGCGTATGGTTTGGATCAAGGAAGTTGCAGGCTGTTCCGGGGCGACTCAGGGTAGCGAGGACGGGTCTCGTCCCAGGCATGTCCGATGGCGTGCATCGACCCTTTCGGCGAACCAGGCGGTAGTCAGCTTGCGGCTGATTTTCGGACTTTTCAGGTCGATTTGCGGCATGGCCTCGCGGGACAGGCGCCCTCCTGCTGCGGCTTCTGCCTGCGCGAAAACACGGGTGTAAAGCGGGGTCTGGGCGAACTGGGCGGTTTTTTCGAGACGCAGGTCATGCTCGATATCCTGGCGCGACAGGGCGATGCGGCCGGCTATGCGCTGCAGTGCGGTGAGTGTGGTGCTCGGCTCGGCGGACGGTGCGCCGCCGCTGTAGCGCAGCAGGTCGCCATCGAGGGCGAGTGGCTGCCCGCTCAGACGTGCCACGGCGCTCTGGAAGGCGGCGTTGCGGCTGCTGTAGCGTCCGGCATTGAAGTCGGCAAAGCGGAACAGGGGCTTGGTGTAGGGCGCCGGATAGTCGAGCAGGATAGCCGTGCCAAAGTACACTCCGCCCCGGCGGCTGAAGACTTCGTTGCGGATGCTGCCGCGGCGCGGATAGGGATAGGCTTTTTCCTTCACCTGATCCTCGGCGAAGGCCACGCTGACCTGCATCGGTCCACCGGTGCGCACCGGGTTGTAGCCGCCGAGCAGGGATTTGCCGTGGGGAAACTCGGAAATCATGTCCTCGAACAGCTCGTTCATCTGTTTCTCGGTGCGTAGCGTATCGACCCGTGTCTTGTAGCTGCGACCGTCGGGGGAACTCTTCAGGAAGGCGGCGTCGATGAGGAGCCTGGGCAGATGCAGGCGTTCGCGCCGGCTGTCGATTTCCTTCCAGACGATCTGCGGCAGGCCTGCCACGGGCGGGTCGGCCTGAAAGGTCGATTCCTGCTCGATGACTGCGATGACGGCGCAGATGTTGTCGGGCGTGGGGGAGATCCGCAGGGCGGAGAAGGCGCCAAAGATGTCGCCGGCCCATGCGTCCCGGTCTTTCACCTGAGGCGGAATGAAGCGGGCGACGAGCGTGCGGCCTTCCCGTTCCCCGGGATACGCGGCGACGGGCGGTTTTGCGGCGACAGGCGGCGGCAGCGGGGTTGCGGGCGTCGGCAGCGGGGGCGGGCGGAGGGGCTCGGGCACTGGCACGGGACGGCTCCCGGCGGCCGGTTCGCCTGGCAGGGGCGGCAGTTTGGGCGAGGGGCGTGATTCGAGCGGGCCGCTGCTCGCACAGCCACCGAGCAGGACAGCCCCGGCGATCAGGCCGATGGCACGCTTCAACGCGGCTCCGTGTCTTTTTCGGCTTCGGCGACGCGGCTCAGGCTGCGCGTATAGAAAGCGGCGTAACCCAGGCCGATGAAGGCCATGAGGCCGGTCATCAGGACCGGGCCCTCGGCAGGCTGGCCGGCCAGGATATTGGCGGCAAAGGAATAGCCGAGCACAGTGGCTGCAGCAAGGCCGCCAATGATGCGGATGAGGGCGAAGGTTTTTTGCTGCTTGAGGGTGGGAGTGGCCATCGTTTGAAGTAGTGGAAAAGCGGGGTGGCGCGAGGATCAGGCTTCTCCTCGCGCACGTCAAGCACCCCGCTGATCCTTACATCAGCGTACGGCCCAGCCAGTAGGCGCCTGCGGCGATCAGCGCGGAGCAGGGGATGGTAAGGACCCATGCCCACACGATGCTGCCGGCAACGCCCCAGCGCACAGCCGCCGTGCGGCGTACCGAGCCCACACCGACAATGGCGCCGGTGATGGTGTGCGTGGTGGATACCGGGATGCCCAGGCTGGTGGCCAGGAACAGGGTGATCGCACCACCTGTTTCAGCGCAGAAGCCGCCGACGGGCTTGAGCTTGGTGATGCGCTGGCCCATGGTCTTGACGATTCGCCAGCCGCCGAAGAGGGTGCCGAGGCCAATGGACATGTAGCACAGCACGACAACCCACATCGGCACCGGATCACCCTGGGCGGTGACGCCCGCAGCGATCAGCAGCATCCAGATGATGCCGACTGTCTTTTGGGCATCGTTACCGCCGTGGCCGAGGCTGTAGGCCGCTGCCGAGACGAGCTGCAAGCGGCGGAACCATTTGTCTACCCGGCGCTGGGTCTTGTTGCGGCATATCCATGCGACCGCCACCAGTGTCAGTGAACCCAGCACATAGCCGAACAGCGGTGAGATGATGATGAAGGCGACGGTCTTCCAGATGCCGGCGGCGATCAGCGAATCGGTGCTGCCGGCCTTGGCAATGGCTGCGCCGACCAGACCGCCGATGAGCGCGTGGGACGAGCTGGAGGGGATGCCGTAATACCAGGTGACCACGTTCCAGGCGATGGCGCCGATGAGGGCGCCAAAGATGAGGTAGTGGTCTACCACGCCTGGATCGATGATGCCCTTGCCCACCGTGCTGGCGACCTTGAGCTGGAAAACGAAGAGGGCAACGAAGTTGAAGAAGGCGGCCCAGGCGACGGCCTGATGGGGCTTGAGGACGCCGGTGGAGACGACGGTGGCGATGGCATTCGCTGCGTCGTGAAAGCCGTTCATGAAGTCAAACAGCAGGGCGATGACGACGAGCCCGGCGATGACCCAGAAACCGATCTGTACGTGTTCCATAGGGGAGGCTCAGGCGTTTTCGAGCACGATGCCTTCGACGATCTTGGCGACGTCCTCACAGCGATCGGTAATGGATTCGAGCTGCTCGTAGATGGCCTTGAGCTTCATGACCTGCAGGGCATCCCGTTCGTCGCGGAAAAGCTTGGACATGGCGCCGCGCATGATGCGGTCGGCATCGGTTTCCAGGCGGTCGATTTCCTGGCAGGTCTGGAGGATGGCGCTGGCGTTGTCCATGTTGGAGATCAATCCGACGACGATCTTCACGCGGGTACAGCACGACAGGCTGACGTTGGCCAGTTGCAGGGCCTCGGGGGTGATGCGCTGGATGTGGTACAGGGTCATGCACTCGGCCACATCCTGGACGGTATCCAGAATGTCGTCCATGGCATTGATGAGGCTGTGGATCTCGTCGCGGTCGAGGGGCGTGATGAAACTCTTGTGGAGCTGGGCGACGGTTTCGTGGGTGATCTTGTCAGCGGCCTGTTCGATCGTCTCGATGTTGGCGATATGTTTTTCTGCGCCAGCCAGGTCTTCCATGAGGGCGACCAGTTCCTGGGCTCCCAGAATGATTTGCTCCGCATGGTTGTTGAAAAGGTCAAAAAAACGGCCCTCTTGGGGCAGCAGGCGTCCGAACATGAGTTTGATTTGTTACAAAGGAATGGCAGTAGCGTTACATTTTATCAGACCCTTCTGCTTCCACGGCTCTGGACGGCGCAAGTGTGGGCTGCGCGCAACGGATCGCCGTGTCTTCAGTCCCCTGGTTTTGTGCCGTTAGCCATCGTTGATTCCGTTTGCCGATGCAGGGCAGCGGGCAGGATGAACTTGGGTGGAGAGGCACGATGCCACTTGGCGGATTGACACTGTCGGAACTGATCGGGGCGCTCAGTCATGCCCTCGACATCACGGAGGGGCAGCCGGAAGGGCATTGCGTGCGCTGTTGCTGGATTGGCATGCATGTGGGACGAGCGATGGGGCTGTCCGACGAAGCGTTGTGGGAGCTTTATTACACGCTGCTCCTCAAGGATCTGGGCTGCAGCAGTAATGCGGCACGGATCTGTGAGCTCTACATGACCGATGACCTGTCTTTCAAGCGCGACTTCAAAACGGTGAATGGCAGGCTGCCCAAGGTGCTCAAGTTCGTCATCAGTCACACCGGGCTCGGTGCGGGCCTGAGCGAGCGCTTCAAGGCCATGGCCAACATCTTCCAGAACGGTGACGGCATTGCCCAGGAGCTGATCCAGACCCGCTGTACCCGTGGTGCCGATATCGCCCGCCAACTGCGTTTCAGCGAGGCGGTGGCGATGGGTATTCACGGTCTTGATGAGCACTGGAACGGCGGCGGGCGCCCGGGGCAACTGAAAGGGGAGGATATCCCTGTTTTTTCGCGAATTGCCCTGCTGGCCCAGGTGGTGGACGTCTTCAATGTCTCTGACGGGGTCGATGCGGCGTGCTGGGAGGTGGAGGACCGCTGCGGCTCGTGGTTCGATCCGGCGGTGGTGTCGGCCTTTCGGCGCTGTGCGGAAATGCCCGGATTCTGGGAGCGCCTTTCGGCACCCGATCTGGACAAGGCGGTGTTTGCGCTGGAGCCCGGGCGTTTTGTGGTGCCGCTGGACGAAGACTATCTGGACGAGATTGCCGCAGCCTTCGGTCAGGTCGTGGACTCGAAGAGTCCCTACACTTCGGGGCATAGCGCCCGCGTGGGGTTCTATACCGACCGGATTGCCGAAGAGCTGGGGATGGATCTGCCGCGGCGGCGCTGGCTGAAGCGGGCGGCACTGCTCCACGACATGGGCAAGCTGGGGGTGAGCAACGCGATTCTCGACAAGCCAGGCAAGCTGGATGCCGATGAATGGGCCGCCGTGCAGCGTCATGCCGTCTACACGGAAAGCATTCTGTCGCGTATCGATGCGTTCGCGGAGTTGGCTGCGGTGGCAGGTGCCCACCACGAGCGCCTCGATGGCAAGGGTTATCCCCGGGGGATTGATGCCGAGCAGATTTCGCTCGAGACCCGGATCATTACTACCGCAGACATTTTTGATGCGATCACTGCCGAACGCCCCTACCGGGGGGCGGTGCCGGTGGATAAAACGTTGGAAATCATGGGTGCAGAAGTAGGAAAAGCCATCGACGCCCGCTGCTTTGAAGCACTGCAGCGGATCGTCGGTGGCTTTGAACTGAGCTAGGAACCTGTCGGAACAGGCTCCGGCTTATTGGCTCAGGGCTTGGGCTTGCGGGACTTGAAGTCGCCGCCGGCGGGGCGGTCGAAGCCTTCCATGCGGAAAGGCTTTTTCGGGCCGGCACTGCGCGGCGCAGCGCCGGGGCCGCCAGGGCCAGGACGGCCACCACGTTCGCGGCTGGCTTCCTCGGGGCTGGCCAGGCGGATGTTCAGCGGCTGCTGACGCACCCGCGCCCGGCGCAGGATTTGCAGGATGTCGTTGGGCAGGTCGGACGGCAGTTCGACGGTGCTGTAGTCCTCGAACAGGTTGATCTGGCCGATGAAGCGGCTTTCGATGCCGGCTTCATTGGCGATCGCGCCGACGATGTCCTTGGGCGACGCCATGTGTTCGCGACCCACATCGATGCGGTAGCGGGCCAGACGGCCTTCGGCGTAGTCACGCCGGCGTTCGAGGATTTCGCCCCGGTTTTCACGTGCTTCGCGCGGTTGCTCGCGGCTGTCACGGGCCGGACGCTCGGGCTTGGCGGCGGAGGCTGACATCTGGGCGAAGTCGGGCTTCCCCGAGTCCGGCATTTGCAGCGGACGATCCTTCTGGGCCAGGTAGGCCAGTGCGGCGGCGATCTCGCGGATGTCGGAGTCGTTGTTCTCTTCCATGCCGGCGATCACGTCGAGGAAGAAGGCCAGGTCCTGGGATTCGAGGACTTCGGAAACCTGCTGGCGGAAGGAGGCGACGCGCTTGTCGGCGACGGCTTCACGGGACGGCAGTTTGAGGGCCTCGATGGGCTGGCGGGTGGCCCGTTCGATCTGGCGCAGCAGGTGGTTTTCGCGCGGGGCGACAAACAGGATGGCATTGCCGGTACGGCCCGCACGCCCGGTACGGCCGATGCGGTGTACGTATGCTTCGGTGTCGTACGGAATGTCGTAGTTGATGACGTGGCTGACGCGGGGTACGTCGATGCCGCGGGCGGCCACGTCGGTGGCGACGACGATGTCGAGGGTCTTGTTCTTGAGCTGTTCGATGACCCGCTCACGCAACTGCTGGGTCATGTCGCCGTTCAGGCAGGCGGCGGCGTAGCCACGGGCTTCCAGCTTTTCGGCCAGTTCGACGGTGGCGGTCTTGGTGCGCACGAAGACGATGGCGGCATCGAATTCGTCTTCGACTTCAAGGATGCGGGTCAGCGCGTCGAGCTTGTGCGGGCCGGCGATCTGCAGGAAGCGCTGGCGGATGGTGGAGACGGTCGTGGTGGCCGACTTGATCTTCACTTCCTTCGGGTCGCGCAGGTAGCGGTGGGCGACACGGCGGATGGCGTCCGGCATGGTGGCCGAGAAGAGCGCGGTCTGCCGTTCGGCTGGGATGCGTTCGAGGATCCATTCGACGTCGTCGATGAAGCCCATGCGCAGCATTTCGTCGGCTTCATCGAGGATCAGCGTGGTGATGCTGTCGAGGTTGAGGCTCTTCCGCTCCATGTGGTCCATCACGCGGCCGGGGGTGCCGACAATCACGTGGGCGCCGCGGCTCAGCTGGCGGAGCTGGACGACCATGCTCTGGCCGCCGTAGATGGGCAGCACGTGGAAGCCGGGCATCTTGCTGGCGTAGCGCTGGAAGGCTTCGGCGACCTGGATCGCGAGTTCGCGGGTGGGGGCGAGCACCAGCACCTGCGGGTTGCGCTTGGAGAGGTCGACCTTGTCGAGGGCGGGCAGGGCGAAGGCGGCAGTCTTGCCGGTGCCGGTCTGGGCTTCGCCGAGGATGTCGTTGCCGGCGAGCAGGAGCGGAATGCAGGCGGCCTGGATCGGCGAGGGGGTTTCGTAGCCGATCTCGGTGAGGGCCGCGAGGAGCGGCGCCTGGAGGTCGAGCTGGTCGAAGCGTTCGATGGGAGCAGTCATGGGAGAGGGGCGCGGGCCGGGTGAAGGGTGAAGCGGTCTTGGGCCCGGAAATAAGAAGCGGCTTCAGCTAAGCCGGCATTTTACCGGAAGCCGGCCTTCGCGTCCCGGGCCTGGTTCACGCTTTTGTTACTGTGTCTGCATCCTGACCGAACAGAAGCTTCTTTGCGGCTTCGTCCATGACCGGTGCCTTGTTGATCTGTTCAGCCAGCGCGTAGGCGCGCACGGTGGCCGGTCGCTGGCGGATGGCCTCGAACCAGCGGGCGAGATGCGGAAAATCGGCGAGGTTCTGGCGCTGTCGTTCGTGAGGCACGATCCACGGGTAGCAGGCCATGTCGGCGATGGAGTAATCGGCACCGGCGATGAATTCCCGGTCGGCCAGGCGCTTGTTGAGAACCGCGTAGAGCCGGGCAGTTTCCTTGACGTAGCGGTCGATGGCGTAGGGAATGGTTTCCGGTGCGTACTGCACGAAGTGGTGATTCTGTCCGGCCATGGGGCCAAGGCCGCCCATTTGCCAGAACAGCCACTGCAGGGTGTCGATGCGCACGCGCGGATCGGCGGCCAGGAACTGCCCGGTTTTTTCGGCCAGATAGAGCAGGATGGCGCCGGACTCGAAGATCGAGATCGGCTCGCCGCCGCCGGCCGGCGCGTTGTCGACGATTGCCGGGATGCGGTTGTTGGGGGCGATGTGCAGGAAGTCGGGCTGGAATTGTTCGCCCTTGCCGATGTTGATCGGCACGATGCGGTAAGGCAGCCCGGCTTCTTCGAGGAAGAGGGTGATCTTGTGGCCGTTGGGAGTGGTCCAGTAGTACAGGTCGATCATCGCGAAGGCTTTCAGGCGGAGGGGCGTCGTTCGGCGGCCAGCACCCAGGCGGGATCGAGGCTGCGAATCGGTACCCGGGTGTCGGCAGGAATGCGGCCGGCCAGCTGGAGTTGCTGGTAGCGCATGCAGGAGACCCGCAGGAAGGACGTAAAGTTCGCGTGTTCTTCGAGGCGCCGGCTGGCAACCAGTTCGTCGTAGAGGCGGCTGACCAGTTGCGGCACGCTGAGTCCGTCCCGTTCGCCGATTTCTTCAAGCACGTTCCAGAACAGGTTTTCCAGGCGCAGGCTGGTGGCAACACCATGCAGGCGGATGGAGCGGCTGCGGGTGGTGTAGAGATCCGGGTCGGCGTTGATGAAGATCTGGCACATCGCGGAAGGGCTCCTGAAACGGGGAAGCCCCCGCAAAACCATTGTAGGTGCTGCGGGGGCCTTGTGCTGCAGCCGGTTTGATCAGTGGCTGATCTTGGTGCCGAGCAGGGCGAGGAACTGGGCGATCCATGCCGGATGAGCGGGCCAGGCGGGGGCGGAAACCAGATTGCCCTCTGTGATCGCCTGATCCACCGGGATGTTGGCGTAGGTGCCGCCGGCCAGTTCGACTTCGGCCTGGCAGGCCGGGTAGGCCGAGCAGGTGCGGCCTTCGAGCACGCGGGCGCCGGCCAGCAGCTGGGCGCCGTGGCATACCGCCGCCACCGGCTTGTTGGCCTCGAAAAAGTGGCGCACGGCGGCGATCACGGCCGGGTACAGGCGCAGGTATTCGGGGCCGCGGCCGCCGGGGATCACCAGTGCGTCGTAGTCCTCGGCGCGGATGTCGGCGAAGGTGGCGTTGAGGGCGAAGTTGTGACCGCGCTTCTCGGTGTAGGTCTGGTCGCCTTCGAAGTCATGGATAGCGGTGGCGATGGTGTCGCCAGCCTTTTTGTCGGGACACACGGCGTGCACCGTGTGGCCGACAGCCAGCAGGGCCTGGAAGGGCACCATGGTTTCGTAGTCTTCGCAGAAGTCGCCGCAGATCATCAGGATTTTTTTGGCCATGTCTGTCTCCGTTGGGTGAGGGGTGGAGGCAGTGTGGCGGCGGAAGACGGGCTGCGGGTAGTAGCCGGTTACTTCGCCAGGGCGTCGGCCCAGCAGTTGGGGGTTTCGAACAGGCGCACCCGTTCCAGGCGCAGGTGGTTGCCGTACACGTCGCGGTACAGCGGGTCGAGGATGCGGAAGGCTTCGGCAGCGAGGTTTTCGGCAGTGGGTACCATGTCGAGAATGACGGTCTTGTGGCCGGGCATGCTCTGCAGGAAGTTCACCACGGCGGTGTCGCCCCTGTAGGCCAGGAAGGCGTGATCCCACACATCAACGACGTGTTGCTTGGCCACTGACTTTACATCGGCGAAGTCCATGACCATGCCGTTCACCGGCGAGCCGCCGGCCTGGATGATCTCTCCGGAAAGGGTGATCTCCAGTCCATAGCGGTGGCCGTGGAGGTGACGGCACTGGCTGGCGTGGTCGGGAATGCGGTGGCCCGCGTCAAATTCCAGGCGGCGCGTGATACGCATGGGGAGGACCGTGTATCAAAAAAGGTCCCGTATTATACGCACCTCGTTTTTGCACCCGGATGCCGGTATGAACACCCTCCCGCAAATGCTCACCGTTACCGATCACAACCGCGGCTTCATCGACATGACTTACGTCTATCCGGTGGTGTCGCGGCGGGCCGGCGGCGTGTCGGTGGGTATCAACCTGAATCCGAACAATGCCTGCAACTGGCACTGTGCCTACTGTCAGGTGCCGGGGCTGGTGCGCGGGGCGGCGCCGGAGATCGACCTTGAGCTGCTTGAAACAGAGCTGCGGAGCTTTCTCCATGCACTGCTTCACGGCAGCTTCATGGAAGAGCACGTGCCGGTCGAGGCGCGGGTGATCCGCGACATCGCCTTCTCGGGTAATGGCGAGCCGACCAGCAGCAAGGCCTTTGCGGAGATCGTCGAGCGGGTGATCGTCATGCGCGACGCGGCGGGGCTGGTGGATGTGCCGATCCGGCTCATCACCAATGGCAGCCTGATTGATCGGCCCTATGTGCAGACTGCGCTGAAGGCTCTGGCGGCGGCGGGCGGCGAGGTGTGGTTCAAGTTTGATGCCGGGACGGCAGCCGATATCCAGCGTATCAACGGTATCGACGTCAATCCGGAAACCCATGCCAGGCGCCTGGCCCTGTGCGCCTCCCTGTGCCCGACCTGGGTGCAGACGTGCATGTTCCGCTGGGATGGCGAACTGCCTTCCCGCGAACTTGTGAGCAACTATATTGCGATGCTTGAACTCGCCGGGCTGGCGGCACTGAAGGGCGTGCATCTTTACGGTGTCGCCCGGCCGTCATTCCAGCCGGAAGCCCTGCATCTGCAGCAATTATCGGCACATGAGCTGAAGGCGATTGCCCGTCAGCTCAATGAAAAAGGGCTGACCCTTACAGTCAGCCCCTGAATAAACACGTTCCCAGGCTCAGTGGGGAACGCGTTCCTTGCGCTTGGCGCGGGCTTCCTTCTTCAGGGTCTTGAAGAGCTCCGGGTTGGTGGCCTTCAGGTACTCGACCACTTCCACGTCATCCTTCTTGATCTTGCCGATATCGACTTGTTCGATGTGCACCAGGCGGAGCAGGGCTTGCACGGGGCGCGGAATGTTGCGGCCGCTTTCGTAGCGGGAGCCACCGCTCTGGGTTACACCGATCTTGGACCAGAACTGGGACTGGTTCATGCCCAGCTTGCGACGGATTTCACGCACATCAACTTTTTCGGTCGTTTTCATTTTGCCATCCTCTACGGGTTTGCACTCTGTCAGTTTTTACAACAGGGTAGCTGTTGTTGGATATAACTTTCGTTATATGTCGGAAAGTATAGATCACTACTCGCAACACATACAACGCCATATTTGCATTGCTTAGGGTTTTCCACACTAAAATTTCGTGACGTGGACCACGCAGCCCGGATAAAACTCGCAGGTGCGCTGTTTCGCGTTATCCGCTAAGATCACGGGCTTTCCACACCCTCAACTTCTTAGAAGTCAAGATGGCGCTCATAGTTCAGAAATATGGCGGCACTTCCGTCGGCAATCCCGAACGGATCAAGAACGTCGCCAAGCGGGTCGCGAAGGCCCATGCCCAGGGCAACCAGATGGTTATCGTTCTGTCCGCCATGAGCGGCGAGACGAACCGTTTGATCGGTTTGGCCAAGGAAATTACGGCCAACCCCAGCCCACGCGAGCTCGATGTGGTGATTTCCACCGGCGAGCAGGTCACCATCGGTCTGCTGTGCATGGCACTGCAGGAAGAAGGTATCAAGGCCCGCAGCTACACCGGCGGTCAGGTGCGCATCCTCACCGATGACTCGTTCACCAAGGCCCGCATCCTGGATATCGATGGCGACAACATCCGCCGCGATCTGGATGCCGGTTGCGTGGTTGTGGTGGCTGGTTTTCAGGGCGTTGACGAGGCCGGCAACATCACGACCCTCGGCCGTGGCGGCTCCGACACCACCGGTGTTGCGCTGGCTGCCGCGATCAAGGCGGACGAGTGCCAGATCTACACCGACGTGGATGGCGTTTACACCACTGACCCGCGCGTCGTGCCGGAAGCCCGCAAGCTGGATACCATCACCTTTGAAGAGATGCTGGAAATGGCCAGCCTCGGCTCCAAGGTGCTGCAGATCCGCTCGGTGGAATTCGCCGGCAAGTACAAAGTAAAGCTTCGTGTCCTTTCCAGCTTCCAGGAGGAAGGTGAGGGCACCCTGATTACCGTTGAGGAAGACAACAACATGGAACAGCCGATCATCTCCGGCATTGCTTTCAATCGCGACGAAGCCAAGATCACTGTGCTGGGCGTACCCGACAAGCCGGGCATCGCCTATCAGATCCTGGGTCCGGTGGCGGATGCCAACGTGGATGTCGACATGATCATCCAGAACGTCGGCCACGATGGCACCACTGATTTCTCCTTCACGGTGAATCGTCCCGACTACGACAAGGCCATCGGTATCCTCGAGCAGGTCCAGGCCCACATTGGCGCCCGCGAGATCAAGGGTGACCGTACCATGGCCAAGGTTTCCATCGTCGGCGTCGGCATGCGCTCCCATCCGGGCGTCGCTTCCCGCATGTTCCGCACGCTGGCTGAAGAAGGTATCAACATCCAGATGATCTCCACTTCCGAGATCAAGATTTCCGTCGCCATCGACGAAAAATATCTGGAGCTGGCTGTTCGCGTACTGCACCGCGCATTTGGTTTGGATCAAGCTTCGGTTTGACTTGACTAACCGCCAAGAGGTGTCTATACTTCTTGGCTGTTGCGGAGAGTTGGCCGAGAGGTCGAAGGCACTCCCCTGCTAAGGGAGCATGCGGGCACAAACCTGCATCGAGGGTTCGAATCCCTCACTCTCCGCCAACAAAAAACAACGAAGCCCCTGATTTCAGGGGCTTTTTTGTTTTTTGCTTCGCTTGGTATGCACACTCAGTGTGCCATTGGCTTTTGGCTGTGGCTGGATGAAATTGGACTACACCAGGCATGTGGCACTTGTGAGAGGCACCCTCTGAGCAGGCAACGACGGGTGTTTTGTCTCGCTTCCGTTGGTTTGGAGCATGGAAAGAGTAAGCGTCTCCCTGGTCATCTGCTTCTCCCCGTGAGGTGCTGAACCTTCAGTCCAACAGACGGTTGGATGCTCTCTTTTACGCCCGCATTGAAAATCCGCGTTCTGAAATGGCATAGCTGGGTCGGTGCTTCGGCCCGATGGGGCTGCCGTCCGGGACGCCGTTTTTCACCCGAAATCCTCAAGTTGGCCAGTGCGTTTTTCGCCCAGGCGGAGCTCGACCGCCGTTTGCAGGCCTGCGGGGGCGAGTTGATCTGCACAGTCTTGCAGATTGCCCCGTCGGGCGCATCGTGGGCTGGCGGGTCAGCAGTTCCATGTGCACCGATTTCGTTGTGGACGCCCTGGGACAAGCCCTGTACGCCAGTCAGGCCGCCATGCCGCCCTGACTTAAACCAAATGGCCTCCACGGAAGCCGGGGCGGTTCACTAACCTCTCGGGCAAATTTCCCGATGTGCCTGACGAAATTGCCCGACCCTTGCCTGTGAGCTTCCGCGGTTGGAGCCGACGTCTAGAATCTTGGCGAATGAAAGCACACATTCCCAATGACATCCGTCCTTCTGGAGATCACTGATGAAACGCCCCTCTCGCCGACTGCTTCTGCTGGGACTCTCCACCCTGCTGCTTACCGGTCACCTGCCGGTTCATGCTGACGAACACATGGACGCCATCCACAAGCGGGGCCGACTCAAGGTGGCGGTGTACAACAACTTTCCGCCCTATTCCGATGCGGGTAAGGGGATTGACGTGGAACTGGGTCGAGCGCTGGCCGCCCGATTGGGACTGCAGGCCGAGATCATTGGCTTCCAAGCCGGCGAGGACATGGGCGACGACCTTCGCAACATGGTCTGGAAAGGCCATTACCTGCGGGGTGAGCCGGCCGACGTGATGTTGCGCGTACCGGTGGACCCGAAGTTCGCTCAGGACAACGAGCAGGCCCGCATCTTTGGTGCCTACCAGCAGGAGGTTATGGGAATGGCGCGGGTAGCGAGCCGCATCCCGTCTCCCAGCGGTTCCGCGGCGGTGGCTCTGGAGGTGTTTACCCGCGAGAAGATCGGTGTTGAGGGCGATACCTTTGCCGATTCCTTCCTGGGAGGCGTGCTGCAAGGTCGCCTGCGTTCCAATATCACCCATTTCCGCTCTATCCGCGAGGCCGTCCAGGCACTGAAGGACGACAGCGTGGCGGCGGTGATGGCGCCGCTGGCCGAGCTGGAGGGTGCCTTGGCAGGCGAGTCCCGCTTTGCCGTCGAGGAGGCCAGGTTGGGCGAACTCAACCCCAAGCGCTGGGCGATCGGCATGGCGGTTAAGGCCGATTCCGATCAGCTTGCCGCCGCCCTCAGCAGTGCCCTGACCGAGCTGCAGAGGGATGGAACCGTCGCCGCGATCTTCAAGCGCCACGGCGTGCCCCTCCGCACCTACTGAACCTGCCTTCGAGATCTGGACCGATCCATGCACATCCCTTTTCGACTGCTTCCTACCCTCCTGACCCTGGCATTTCCGCCGGTCTTTGCTGCCGACATCGAATGGCCGACCTACGGTCTTGACCTCAGCAACCAGCGTTATGCCGCGCCCAGCCAGATCAACACCGGCAACGTGGGCAGGCTCATCCGGGCGTGGGCCTATCAGAGCGGCGTGAAGGCCACCTTCCAGGCCACGCCGATCATGGTGGATCGCACGGTGTATCTGTCGCTGCCCTTCAACGGCGTGGTGGCGCTGGACGCCGTGAGCGGCAGGCAACTGTGGCGTTACGAGCACCCACGCAAGAAGGATTACCCCCTGTGCTGCGGGCCGGCCAACCGGGGCGTGGCGGTGGCGGACGGCAAGGTCTTCATCGGCACCGTGGATGCGCGGTTGGTGGCGCTGGATGCCAGGTCGGGCAAGGTGCTCTGGGATGTGGAGGTCGCCGACGCCGGCAGCGCCCGGCAGGAATCTGTCACCACCCTCACCGAGTCCGATCCGCTGCGCAAGGCAACCATCGCCGGGCAGTCCGGCGTGGGCATTGCAATGGCGCCGGTGGTGCACAAGGGCAAGGTGCTGATCGGGGTGACCGGCGTGGGCTACGGCCTGCACCTGGACTCCGACCGGGATGGTGCGCCTCTGGGCGCGGTGGTGGGCTTTGCCGGCAACTATGGCCGGCCGGGCTTCCTGGCGGCCTTTGACGTGAACACCGGCAAGCGGATGTGGCAGTTCGACACCATTGCCCCGACTCACTGGGAAGGCGAGTTCCGCCGCACCACGCCCGACGGCGTGCCGCTCTATCGTGACATCGAGAAGGAACGCGCCGAACTGCCCACGTATCCCGACGCGGCCCGCTATGGCGGCGGCTCGGCGTGGTCCACCCCGGCCATCGACGCCGAGAACGGGCTGCTCTACTTCGGCACTGGCAATCCATCGCCGCAGATGGACGGCACCTCGCGGCCCGGCGACAACCTGTACACCGTGTCGCTGGTGTGCCTCGAAGTGGAGACCGGCCAGATCCGCTGGCATTACCAGCAGGTGCCTCACGACCAGTGGGGCTACGACGTGGCGAGCCCGGCGGTACTGTTCGACTACCCCCACAACGGCCAGCGGGTGCCGGCGGTGGGCCAGGCCGCCAAGATCGGCTGGTACTACATCCATAACCGCCTCACCGGTGAGCTGCTGAAGAAGTCGGATGAGTTTGTCGTCCACCAGAACACCTTCACCAACCCCACGCCGGAAGGCCAGGTGATCCTGCCCGGCGTACTGGGGGGCATCAACTGGTCGCCCACGTCGGTGGATGCCGGCCTGCTGGTGGCCTACGTGCCGGCGATCCACTGGCCGGTGAAGTATACCAAGCTCGTGATTCCCGCCACCGACGCCAAGCTGGCGGTGGAATACACGACGCTGGAGCCGCTGATGGACGTGCCCCGCTGGGGCGTGCTGTCGGCCATCGACCTCGCCACCGGCAAGATGAAATGGCAGCACAAGACGGCCCAGCCGCTGGTGGGTGGTGTGCTCGCCACGGCGGGAAACCTCGTCTTCATGGGCGAGGGCAACGGCCGCTTCAACGCCTACGACGCGGCGAACGGGCAGACCCTGTGGAGCGACCAGCTGGATGCCGGCGTCAATGCGCCGCCCGTCACCTGGCAGATCGACGGCGTGCAGTACGTGGGCGTGGCGGCGGGGGGCAACCAGATCTTCGGCTACAAGGCCGGCGATACCTTCCAGGTCTACACCCTCAAGAAATGAGGCCAGGCCCGGCTCCGGGCCTCAGCCGATCTCCTCGGTACCCCGCCCGTCGAGGAGCAGGCGCAGGATTTCGAACAATTGCCTGACGTGAGGCCGGAGCCACGGCTACGCGTCGCTAAAGCGAATGCATCAGCGGGTATTTTCAGCTCTATAGGGGATGGCGCTTCGATGCACCGACCGAGATGGCTGACGCACGCGTTCACGTCATGAGGAGCAGCTCGCAGAGCATGTCTACGTGGGCGTCCCTGGCCTGCCGGAGCTCCTTGGGCGGCAGCGTGCCGAAGGCGAGCTGCTGGATAAGCGTATGGGCGACCGGCGACAGGATCAGCCACGGATGCCTGACCACCGTGCTGTCTTTGCACAAGCCCTGGGTGACACAGCGGCGCAGCAGCACACCGAGCTGAAAGTGCATGGCATCAAGGGTGTTCTGGCGCCACAGCGCTACCACATCGGGCAGACGATGGCCCTCGGAGAGCAACAGGCGCGCGGTGGCCCGCATCGCGGGATTGGTCAGTTGCGCATGAAGGATATCGACGAGGTGTTCGATGAGGGTGCGCATGTCGGCCGAGTGCGCGAGAAGCGACTCGATCTCCAGCACAGGGGCCACCAGCGAGCGTTTGAGCAGGGCTTCAAAAACCTTGTCCTTGCCGGAGAAGTGCGCGTAGAGCCCGCCCTTGGACAGGCCGGCCCGCGCCGCGATGTCATCGATGCGCGTGGCGTTGTAACCACGCGCCGAAAACTCGACCAGCGCCGCGTCGAGGATTAGTGGGATGCGCGTGTCCGGCGACAGGCGCTGGCGTGGAGGGCGTGTTTCTGCTTCGTCGGCCGGTTTGTCGGATGCAGGCATGGGATGGTGCCCAATGGGGCTTGAGGGGTGCGTAAGATAACCGAAGCGAGATCTTCACGCTGGCGTCTGGCATGAGAATATACTAACGACTAGTTAGTCGGTAACGGTCCGCAGCCCCCGCCCTGAAAGCGGATTGACCCTGATTTTGTTTCGGCAGTCGTGGACGGCGGCTTCCGTGCGTTTTACCGAAAATGCCAAGTACAGCGATGCTTCCCCGGTTACGGCGGGCTTTACCGCTGGCGATCTCCGTTTTGCTGGTCGGTTGTGCAAGCCTGGCGCCACCCCACGAGCGGCCGCCGCTGCCGGTGCCTGCAACCTATCCCGCTGCAGGTGCCGCGATCAGCATGACACCGGCAGCGGAGATCTGCTGGCGCGACTACTTCACTGACTCCCGCCTGCTCACTGTGGTCGACCAGGCCCTGGTCAACAACCGGGACTTGCGCGGTGCGCTGCTTCGCGTCGAAGAGGCACGCGCAGCCTATGGCATCCAGCGCGCGGAACGTTTTCCGGCCGTGTCCATGGGCCTGGATGCGGCGCGTGCGCGGGTTCCCGCCGACCTGAGCGCCAGTGGCGAGCGGGTTATCGGCAGCCAGTTCCAGCTGGGCGTCGGTTTCAATAGCTGGGAGGCGGATTTCTGGGGCCGCGTCCGCAGCCTGGAGACAGCCGCCCTCGAAACTTATCTGGCCACCGACGCCGCGCACGCGGCAAGCACCCTGAGCCTCATCGCCCAAGTGAGTAACGCTTACCTGGGCTTGAGCGAGCTCGACGAGCGCCTTGCCCTGACCCGTCGCACGGTTGCCAGCCGTGCCGAATCGCTGCGCATTTTCCGGCGCCGGGTGGCGCTTGGCGCAACCTCGAAACTCGAGCTGACGCAGGTGGAGGTTCTGTGGCAGCAAGCCACCACGCTGCTGGCTCAGCTTGAACAGGCGCGGGCCACACAGGCTAACTCCCTGGCCTTGCTGACGGGCATGGATGTCGGCCAGCTGCGGACGGCCGATCATCTCGATGAGAACGCCACCTTTCGTGCCCTGGCACCGGGTCTTCCATCCGATCTGCTCACTGCTCGACCCGACGTTGTGGCTGCCGAGCACAGCCTGAAAGCCGCGAGCGCCAATATTGGTGCTGCGCGGGCGGCGTTCTTTCCGCGTATTGCATTGACGGGGTCTTTCGGTACCGCCAGCGCCGAACTGGACGGACTTTTCCGCAATGGCAGTGCCGCGTGGACCTTCGCGCCGAGTGTCTCCCTGCCGATTTTCGATGGCGGACGTCGCGAGGCGGCCCTCGACCTGGCCCGGGTGCGGCGCGAACAGGCTGTGGTGCGTTATCAGCAGGTCATCCAGGCGGCCTTCCGCGATGTGGCCGATGCCCTGGCGGCGCGCCACTGGCTCGGCGAGCAGGTACATATGCTGAGCGCCAGCCTGGCGGTGCAGACCGAGCGGGCGCGGCTGGCCAAGCTGCGTTACGACAGTGGCGCAGCGCGCTACCTGGAAGTACTCGATGCCGAGCGCGAGTTGCTGGCCGTCGAGCAGCAGGTGGTACAGACGCGACGGGCGTTGCTGAGTGCGCAAGTGGCGCTGTATTCCGCGTTGGGCGGTGGCACGCCCGGCGTTTGTAGCGATGGAACGAACGAGACGCAGGCAAGACCATGAACCCCACTGTCAGAAAATTTATTCCCGCCCTTGCCCTGGTAGCTGCCGTAGCGCTGGGCTACTACGCCTGGAGCGCACTGCGCAACCACGGGCCGAATGAGGGGCTGGCCAGCGGTAATGGCCGTATCGAGGCGACCGAAGTTGATGTGGCCACCAGGCTGGCCGGCCGGGTCGAGGACATCCTGGTGCGTGAAGGCGACTTCGTCAGCGCCGGTCAGCCGCTTGCCCGCATGCAGATCGACAGCTTGCAGGCCCAGCGAGACGAGGCAGTAGCCCGCTACCAGCAGGCCTTGCAGGCGGTGGCCGGGGCCGAGGCGCAGGTGGCCTTGCGCGATAGCGATCATCAGGCGGCCCAGGCGCTGGTGGTGCAGCGTGAAAGCGAGCTCGACGCGGCGCAGCGTCGCCTGGTGCGTTCCGAAACACTGGCCCGAGAGGGGGCGTCGTCGGGGCAAGAGCTGGACGATGACCGCGCCAAGGCCCGCAGCGCCCAGGCCGCGGTGGTGGCCACCAAGGCCCAGGTGGCAGCTGCGCGGGCGGCCATCACTGCCGCGCGTACCCAGGTTACCGGTGCCCAATCCAGCGTGGCGGCGGCCAAGGCGAGCGTTGCACGCGTCGATGCCGACCTCGCCGACAGTTTGCTCAAGGCGCCGCGCGCCGGCCGGGTGCAATACCGGGTCGCCCAGCCGGGTGAAGTGCTGGGCGCCGGCGGCAAGCTGCTCAACCTGGTCGATCTCACCGAGGTTTACATGAGCTTCTTTCTGCCCGAAACCGTGGCTGGCAAAGTAGCGCTGGGCAGCGAGGTGCGCATCGTGCTCGACGCCGCGCCGCAGTTCGTGATTCCGGCCAGGGTTTCGTTTGTCTCCAGCACCGCCCAGTTCACCCCCAAAACGGTGGAAACGGTCAGCGAGCGCCAGAAACTGATGTTCCGCGTCAAGGCACAGATTGATCGCGAGCTGCTGATGCAGCACCTGCAGCAGGTCAAGACGGGCTTGCCGGGTGTGGCCTGGGTGAAGATCGATCCGCAGGCAGCGTGGCCGCTGCAACTGGAGAAGAAGGTCGCGCCATGACCTCCGCTGCGCCGGTGGTCCGTCTGGCGGGCGTGCACCTGCGCTATGGCAGGACGGCCGCCCTCGACGGGGTGACGGTGGATGTACCGGCCGGTTGCATGGTCGGCCTGATCGGTCCCGACGGTGTCGGCAAGTCGAGCTTGCTGGCTCTGGTCGCCGGCGCCCGGGCCGTGCAGCAGGGGCAGGTCGAGGCGCTGGGTGGGGATATGGGCAGCAAGCGCCACCGGGATCTCGTCTGCCCGCGTATCGCCTACATGCCCCAGGGACTGGGCAAGAACCTTTACCCGACCTTGTCGGTGGAAGAAAACCTGCAGTTCTTTGCCCGCCTGTTTGGCCACGGCACGGCCGAACGGCGTCGGCGCATCGATGCGCTGACCCGCAGCACCGGGCTATTCCCGTTTCTCGATCGTCCGTCGGGCAAGCTCTCGGGCGGCATGAAACAGAAGCTGGGTTTGTGCTGTGCGCTGATCCACGACCCGGATTTGCTGATTCTCGACGAGCCGACCACCGGTGTCGATCCGCTCGCCCGCGTCCAGTTCTGGGACTTGATCGGACGCATTCGCCGGAGCCGTCCGGGCATGAGCGTGATCGTCGCGACCGCCTACATGGACGAGGCCCAGCGTTTTGACTGGCTGGTGGCCATGGACGACGGTCGGGTGCTGGCCACCGGCACGCCGCAGGAACTCATGGCCCACGCCGGCGCTGCGACGCTCGAGGCGGCCTTCATTGCGCTCTTGCCGGAGGAAAAGCGGCGCGGCCATGCGGCGGTTGAAATCCCGCCGCTGGAGGATTCCGGCGGAGCCGATATCGCCATCGAAGCGCGGGGTTTGACGATGCGCTTCGGTGACTTCGTGGCGGTGGATCACGTGGATTTCCGTATCCGGCGGGGCGAGATCTTCGGCTTCCTGGGCTCCAATGGCTGCGGCAAATCCACCACGATGAAGATGCTGACCGGCCTGCTTGCCGCTACCGAGGGCGACGCGTGGCTGTTCGGCAAGCCCGTCGATCCGAAGGATATGGCGACGCGGCGGCGCGTGGGCTACATGTCGCAGGCCTTCTCGCTGTATGGCGAGCTGAGCGTGCGCCAGAACCTGGTGCTGCACGCGCGCCTCTTCCATGTGCCGGAGCCCGAAGTGCCGGCGCGGGTGGACGAGATGGTCAGGCGGTTTGGCCTGGCCGATGTGCTCGACACCTTGCCCGAGAGCCTGCCGCTGGGGATGCGCCAGCGCCTGTCACTGGCGGTGGCGATGGTGCACAAGCCCGAGCTGCTGATCCTCGATGAACCGACCTCCGGCGTCGACCCCATCGCCCGGGACAACTTCTGGCGCCTGATGATCGAGCTGGCGCGGCGCGACAAGGTGACCATCTTCATCTCGACGCACTTCATGAACGAGGCGGCGCGTTGCGACCGCATGTCGATGATGCACGCCGGCCGCGTGCTCGACAGCGACACGCCGGCCGCACTGATCGCCCGGCGTGGCAAGGCCACGCTGGAAGACGCCTTTATCGACTACCTGATCGAGGCGGACGGCGCAGGTGGCGTAGTTGCCGAAGAGCGTACAGCGCCGGCAGAAAACCGCGTTACACCGCACACCAAGCCGACTCGCGGGCGCCGTTTTCACCAGAGTCTGGGCCGCATCTACAGCTATGTGTGGCGTGAAAGCCTGGAGCTGCAGCGCGACCCGGTGCGTGCCACCATGGCGCTGGTCGGCTCGCTGCTGCTGATGTTCGTGATGGGCTTCGGGATCAGCATGGACGTGGAAAACCTGCGCTTTGCCGTGCTCGACCGCGACCAGACTCCACTGAGCCGTAACTACGCCCTCAACCTGGCTGGCTCGCGCTATTTCAGCGAGCGCCCGCCGCTTGCCGACTACGCCGAACTCGACCGGCGCATGCGCAGTGGCGAGCTGTCGCTGGCGCTTGAAATCCCGCCCGGTTTTGCGCGGGATGTGGCGCGCGGCGGGGCGGTGCAGATTGGCGCGTGGATCGACGGGGCGATGCCGCAACGCGCCGAAACGGTGAGCGGCTACGTGCAGGGCATGCATCAGTTGTGGCTGCTCGAACAGGTGCGCGAGCGGGGAGGGCGGATGCGCCTGGGCGCAGCAGCTATCGAGACCCGCTATCGCTACAACCCTGACGTGAAGAGCCTGCCGGCCATGGTGCCGGCGGTGATCCCGCTGCTCCTGCTGATGTTGCCCGCCATGCTGACCGCGCTCGCCGTTGTGCGCGAGAAGGAGCTGGGGTCGATCATCAACCTGTATGTCACGCCGATCACCCGCATCGAGTTTCTGCTTGGCAAGCAGGCACCCTATGTGGCGCTGGCGATGCTCAACTTTCTGCTCATGTGCCTGCTGGCCGTGATTGTATTTGACGTGCCGGTGACCGGGAGCTTTCCGACCTTGCTGGCCGGGGCCTTCCTGTTCAGCCTGAGTGCGACAGGCATGGGCCTGCTGGCCTCGACCGTCACGCGCAGCCAGATTGCCGCGATGTTCCTGGCCATGCTCGGCACCCTGCTTCCGGCAATACAGTTTGCCGGCCTGATCAATCCGGTGTCGTCGCTGGAAGGCGGTGGCCGTCTGCTCGGCGAGATCTATCCCGCCAGTCACATGTTCATGATCAGCCGCGGCGTGTTCAGCAAGGCGCTGGGCTTTGCCGACCTGCACAGTGCGTTCTGGCCGCTGCTGATCGCCGTGCCGGTGATCCTCGGGGCAGCGGTGCTGCTGCTGAAAAAACAGGAGGCCTGACATGCGTCATCACCTGATGAACATCTATCGCCTGGGCATCAAAGAGCTGTGGAGCTTGCGCCGCGATCCGATGATGATCTTCCTGATCGTCTGGACCTTCACCGCAGCCATCTACATGGCCGCCACCACGATGCCGGAGACGCTGCACAACGCGCCGATCGCCATTGTCGACGAGGACGCTTCGGCCCTGTCGGCACGGATCGCGTCGGCCTTTTACCCACCGCGCTTTACGCAGCCGGCCCGCCTCATCCTGAACGAGGTGGACCCGGGGCTCGATGCCGGCCGCTACACTTTCGTGCTCGATATTCCGCCGAATTTCCAGCGCGACGTGCTGGCCGGTCGCTCGCCCAGGATCCAGCTCAACGTGGACGCCACCCGCATGAGCCAGGCTTTCAGCGGCAATGCCTATGTGCAGCAGATTGTGATGGGAGAGGTGAATGAGTTCGTCCAGCGTTACCGGGGCAGCACCGTGCCGCCGGTGGATCTGGCCCTGCGCGCGCGCTTCAATCCGGCGCTGGAGCAATCCTGGTTCGGCGGGCTGATGGAGGTGGTGAACAACGTGACGATGCTGTCGATCATTCTCACCGGCGCGGCGTTGATCCGCGAGCGGGAGCATGGCACCGTCGAGCACCTGCTGGTGATGCCGGTCACGCCGACCGAGATCATGTTCGCCAAAGTCTGGGCCTGCGGACTGGTGGTGCTGGTAGCGGCGACACTGTCGCTCAATCTGGTGATTCGCGGCGCGCTGCATGTGCCGATCGAGGGTTCGGTACTGCTGTTTCTGGCCGGAACAGCCCTGCACCTGTTCGCCACCACCTCGATGGGCATCTTCATGGCAACGCTGGCGCGCAGCATGCCTCAGTTCGGCTTGCTGCTCATGCTGACCCTGATGCCGCTGCAGATCCTCTCCGGCAGCCTCACCCCGCGGGAGAGTATGCCGGAACTCGTGCAGAACCTGATGCTGCTCGCGCCCACCACGCACTACACCGAGTTGAGCCAGGCCATCCTCTACCGGGGGGCCGGGCTCGATCTGGTGTGGAAGCCGTTCGCCTATCTGCTGGTGATTGGTGCGGTGCTCTTCTCGCTGTCCCTGGCGCGCTTTCGCAAGGCTATCGGGCAGATGGCCTGAGGGCTGGCCTTCAGCCGTTCAGCGGTCGATGGGTTCCAGAATCTTCCGTACCGATGCGGCATCCATGGGAGTCTCATGGTCTCCCTCGCAGCATTCTCTGTTTGGCAGCATTAGTCTGGCGCAAGCCACCTCCATTCTTCCCAAGATTACAAAGATGTAATTCCCGGGTCAGTCTCCTGTCGGTTTTTGCGCCGCACACTGCTCGCCATGGGAACACCAGATTCCCGAGGTATCCCTTTGACCCCATGGAGACGACCGATGCGATCAACCCTGCTTCTGTTAGCGGGTGGCGAGCCGCCAACGCGCTTGCCGTGGAGGTCGAGAAACGCAACTTCGCCCAGACCCAGCGCATGACGGCACTGGAGGTGGCGAGGCTGGCCTCCGAGACGCGCAAGGCCTATTTTGGTGCCATTGCGGCCGAAGAGTCGGTCCGTTACCTCCGAAAAGTAAAGCAGGCGGCGGAAGCCGGCGCTGGCCTGGCCCGCAAGATGGCGGAAGTCGGTAACTTCAACCGGCTTCAGCAGGCGCGCGAGCAAGGTTTCTATGCGTCCGCGGCCCTCGATCTGGCTCGGGCCGAGCAAGCCAGCATTGCGGCGCGGGAGCGGCTGACCAAGCTGCTGGGCTTGCCATCACCCCAGGCGATTCGACTCCCCGAGCGCCTGCCCGATCTGCCCAAGTTGCCCGACGAACTGCCGGCTGTCGAGCAAACGGCACTGGATCAGCGCCTCGATCTTCAGGCGGTCCGTCTCGAAACCGAGGCACTGGCCAAAAATCTTGGCCTCACCCAGGCCACGCGCTTCATCAACGTGCTGGAGTTCGGGCCGGCGCGTGTCCTGGAGGGCGCGCGGGATAGCGGCTACAAACGCGGCTACGAAGTGAGTTTCGAGCTTCCGATCTTCGACTTTGGCGGCAGCAAGGTTGCCAAGGCGGAGGCGATCTATGGCCAGGCCGTTGAACGTGCGGCCGAAGCCGCCATCAACGCCCGTTCGGAAGTCCGCGAAGCCTACTCGGCGTATCGCAACAGCTTCGACATTGCAAAGCACTACCGGGACGAAATCGTGCCGCTCAACAAGCGGATCGCCGAAGAGAACCTGCTGCGCTACAACGGCATGCTGATCGGGGTCTTCGAGCTGCTTGCCGACGCCCGCTCCCAGATCACCAGTGTGAACAGCTATATCGAGTCCCTGCGTGACTACTGGATTGCCCAGAGTGATCTACAAATGGCCCTGATCGGCAAGCCCTCCCTGGCCGCCGCCTCACGTACCGCTCCGGCCAGCACCGGCCGTCCGGATCACTGAACCGAAAGGACACCCGATGACATCCCGTCGTGCATTCATCCAAAGCCTGGGCCTGACCGGCGGTGCCGTGGCCGCGGCCTCGGTCAGTCCCGTCGCCATGGCAGCACTTCCTGAGCTGATCCTGAAGGAGGATCCGAACACGGCGCCGCCGCATCTCCCGCGAGGCGTCACCGGCGCCGGTCGGCCCTATAACCCGGTGGTCACCCTCAACGGCTGGACCCTGCCGTGGCGCATGAACAAGGGCGTCAAGGAGTTTCACCTGGTGGCCGAGCCGGTTGTGCGGGAGATCGCTCCCGGCATGAATGCCCACCTGTGGGGTTACAACGGACAAAGCCCCGGCCCAACGATCGAAGTGGTCGAAGGCGACCGGGTGCGCATCTTCGTCACCAACCGCCTGCCTGAGCACACCACCATTCATTGGCACGGGCAACGCCTGCCCAGCGGAATGGATGGTGTTGGCGGACTCAATCAACCTCAGATTCCCCCTGGCAAGACCTTCGTCTACGAGTTCGTGGCACGCCGGCCAGGCACCTTCATGTATCACCCCCACGCCGACGAGATGACCCAGATGGCGATGGGCATGATGGGCTTCTGGGTTACCCATCCGAAGGAGCGGCACCCCCTTATCGACGAGGTGGACCGGGATTTCTGCTTCCTCCTGAACGCCTATGACATCGATCCCGGCAGCTATACACCGAAGGTGAACACGATGCTCGACTTCAACTTGTGGACCTTCAACAGTCGGGCATTTCCGGGCATCGACTCCCTCAATGTGCGCCAGAACGACCGGGTGCGTATCCGCGTCGGCAACCTGACGATGACGAATCATCCGATTCACTTGCATGGTCACGAATTCATGGTCACCGGCACCGACGGCGGCCCGACGCCCAAGGGGTCGCGCTGGCCGGAAGTGACGACCGACATCGCCGTCGGGCAGATGCGTCAAGTCGAGTTCATCGCCAACGAAGCCGGTGACTGGGCCTTCCATTGCCACAAGAGCCACCACACGATGAATGCGATGGGCCATGACGTGCCGACGATGATCGGGGTCGATCACCGGGAAGCCGCCAAGCAGATCACCGATCTCATTCCCGACTACATGGTCATGGGAGAGCGCGGCATGGCCGACATGGGTGAAATGGAGATGCCGCTGCCGGACAACACCCTTCCGATGATGACAGGCCAAGGCCCCTATGGTGCGGTGGAGATGGGCGGCATGTTCACTGTCCTGAAAGTCCGTGCCGAGCAGAAGGTCGGCGATTACTCCGACCCCGGCTGGTACAAGCAGCCTCCCGGCACCCGTGCCTATGAATGGACCGGGCCCGCCGCTGAGCCGCCGCGCGCAAAAACCCAGGGGGGGCAATCCATGCCGGCGACGGGCAAGCCCGCAGCAACCGAAGTGCAGGTCCGAAAGCCCGGCCCGCATTCCGGTCACTGAGTTCCACTCACGATAACAAGCACTGAGGAACCCCATCATGAACAAGACTCTGATCACCCTGGCGGTTCTGGCTGCCGTGGGTGCGGCTTCAGGGGCCGTCCTTCTTTACTCCGGCGCCATCAACGTTGCCGCCGACGAGCCCCATCACCCGCTGACCTATCGTTTGCTCGAATTCGCGCGTGAGCGCTCCATTGCCGTACGGGCAAGTGAGATCAAGCCGCCTGTTGATCTGACGAATCCGGAACGGGGCCGCCGGGGCTCGGGTAACTACGACGCGATGTGTGTGGGATGTCACTTGTCTCCGGAAGCAGAGGACTCGGAGATCCGGAAAGGGCTCTATCCGACACCCCCAAAGCTGACCGTCAAGCCCGAAGCTGCGCTCGATCCCCAATTCGCCCAGGCCCGTCAGTTCTGGATCATCAAGCACGGAATCAAGGCTTCAGGCATGCCCGCCTGGTCGAAGGGCGGGATGGAGGATGAAGCGATCTGGGATCTGGTCGCCTTCCTCCAGAGGCTGCCAGGGCTGACTGCGACCGACTATACGGCGCTTGTGGCATCCAGCGAGGGACACAGTCACGGTGGGCTTGATGCCCATGACGCTCATGGCGACCCTGCAAAGGATGAGCCCGTCCCTCCCGTAGCCGTGGAGAAAAAGGGGCACACCCATCCGCCCGGGTTCAAGCATACGCACTAGGATTTCAGCGCCTCCGCTTGAAGATTACAGAAAAGTAATTTTCAGGACAGCTTCCCGTCGGAGTGCATTTGCCAGAATGAGCCATCCCAATCACCAAAGGAATCGCCATGAAACTGCAGACGCTGATCTTGTCGTCCGTTCTGGGCCTGATGGCGGGCACCGCCCTGGCTGGGGCTCAGGTCGATGTGTACAAGAGCCCGTATTGCGGTTGCTGCGGGAAATGGGCGGAACACATGCG